>NZ_CAWPJM010000034.1:0-1259 GCF_963888495.1 Vibrio sp. 2-2(8)
TTGTAGTGGCATAGTGAATTTGGTCACTTAGTTAGAGGTGATATCATCACCTCATAAGTTAACAGGTGACATTATGACAAAACGTACAAGACGACTATTTAGCGCAGAATTTAAGTTAGAAGCAGCGCAGCTAGTCTTAGACCAAAATTACTCAGTGACTGAAGCAGCCCAAGCCATGAATGTGGGCAAGTCCACGATGGATAAATGGGTTCGCCAGCTTAGAGAAGAACGCCAAGGGAAAACACCGAAAGCTTCACCTATGACCCCTGAGCAAATAGAAATTCGGGAATTGAAAAAGAAGCTAGCGCGCCTTGAAGAGCATAATGAAATACTAAAAAAAGCCACGGCTCTCTTGATGTCGGACTCACTGAACAATTCTTGATAATCAAGAAACTCAAGCAGAGCCACAGTGTAAAAATATTATGCGAAGTCTTCAATGTTCATCGAAGTAGTTATAACTATTGGCTTAAACGCCCAGCGTTAATTAATGCGGAAACAATAAAGCTGCGCAGCTTGATTAGCGAGGCTTACGCCGCAAGCAATGGCTCTGCGGGAGCGAGAACCATTGCAGATATAGTCACAAATCAGGGTGTAAAGCTGAGCCGATACCGAGCAACAAAGCTAATGAGAACGCTTGGTTTAGTGAGTTGCCAAGAGCCAAAGCATCGCTACAGAAAGGCTTCACAAGAACATATTGACGTTCCAAATCACTTAGGTCGTCAGTTTGCGGTTACCGGCCCAAATGAGGTCTGGGCTGGTGATGTTACGTATATTTGGACAGGTAATCGGTGGATGTATTTAGCAGTTGTTATCGATCTTTTTGCCCGAAAAGTGATTGGTTGGTCGATGTCTCTATCACCTGATTCTAAGCTAACAGGCAAAGCTCTTTCGATGGCTTATGAGTCTCGTGGTAAGCCTAAAGGTGTTATGTTCCATAGCGATCAAGGCAGTCATTATACTAGCCGTAAATACCGTCAATTGCTGTGGCGTTTTCAAATAAAACAGAGTTTATCTCGCCGAGGAAATTGTTGGGATAATGCGCCGATGGAGCGCTTCTTTAGAAGTCTGAAAACGGAATGGGTGCCAACTGTGGGTTATCGTAGCTTCGCTGAGGCTCAACGAGAGGTTACCCGTTACATTATCGGATATTACTGCCAACTCAGACCACATCAGTATAACGGTGGTTTAACTCCCAATGAATCAGAACGATTATATTGGGAAAACTCTAAAACCGTGGCCAATTTTAGTTGACCACTACA
>NZ_CAWPJM010000035.1:0-1243 GCF_963888495.1 Vibrio sp. 2-2(8)
TGATCCGCCCCAGCAGTTTTGGACACTGAGTTAAGTGAGTACAATCACTAACGAGGTGAACAATGACAACTAAGAAAACTAGAATTAAACATTCCCCTGAATTTAAAGCACAAGCCCTGAAGTTAGCAGATAAAGTGGGAGTAGCTGCGACAGCAAGACAGCTTTCTTTACACGAATCTCAAATCTACGGGTGGCGGAAGAACTCGAAGAAAGACACCAATACGAGTCAGCGAGAGCAAGAGCTAACCGCAGAGGTTGCCAAGCTCAAAAGGCAGTTGGCTGAGCAAGCTGAAGAGCTAGAAATTGTAAAAAAGGCCGCCACCTACTTCGCGAAGAATCTAAAGTAGATTGCTACGAGTTTATGCTCGAACACCTGCTGTGCTTCAGTATAGTGCGTATGGCTAAGGTGTTCGGGATTTCCCGAAGTGGGTTTTATTACTGGATTAAGCATCGGCACAACGCCATCCAACGTGAGGCTATTCGCCAACAGCTTGATACAAAAGTTAAAGAAGCTTTCGACAACAGCAAAGGCCGAGATGGCTCAAGGCGTATCCAAAAAGAACTGTCTGAGAACGGTGAACGCTACAATGTTAAAACCATTGCTGCCAGTATGAAGCGTCAAGATTTAACGCCGAAAGCTGCACGCAAGTTTAAGTGCACTACGGACAGCAAGCATCAAATGCCTGTTGCTCCAAACCTGTTGGCTCAGAATTTTAGCGCATCTGCTCCGAATGAAAAATGGGCTGGAGACATCACCTATATAGCGACAAGCGAAGGCTGGCTGTACTTGGCGGTAATTATTGACCTTTACTCAAGACAAGTAATTGGATGGTCTATGGATACCAGAATGACGGCTACGCTGGTCTGTGATGCGCTATCAATGGCGTTGTTCCGTCGCGGATTCCCCGAGCAGGTTATCGTTCATAGTGATCGAGGTAGTCAGTACTGCTCAAAAGATTATCGAGATCTCATAACTGCTTATAATCTAAAACAAAGTATGAGTAGGAAAGGAAATTGCTGGGACAATGCTTGTGTTGAGAGCTTCTTCCATTCTATGAAAGTTGAAGCAATCCAAAATGAGCCGATTATGACGAGAGACCAGATGCGCCAAACGATCTTCGAGTACATAGAGGTTGATTATAATCGGACGAGAAGGCACAGTGCTCTTGGGTATCTAAGCCCAGTTAACTTTGAACAGCAAAATGTCGCTTAATGTGGTGTCCAGTTTTGCTGGAGCAGATCA
>NZ_CAWPJM010000036.1:0-1091 GCF_963888495.1 Vibrio sp. 2-2(8)
CTTGGATTCAAGTACGAAGTGCGACGCCTCTGAACATAAAAACAGTGAGATGCGATAATCATGAACTTTGCTCCCGCCAAGAAGTAAAAAACATGAAATACACGCACCTCACTGAGAACGAAAGGTATATGATTTCTGCACTCAGAAAGCAAGGAATTAGTACCGCTAAAATAGCTAAACAACTGGGTCGTCACAAAGCTACTATCTATCGAGAAATTGAACGCAATTCCCGATACAACAGACACTTTAACAGGTACTCCTATCAGGCGTGGAGAGCCCAACAAATGGCTCGCAACCGGCTGAGCCGCTCGCGCAGAAATAAGCGTTACAGCGAAATCGACTTCAGGTTACCTGAAGCCTTGCTACGACTGGATTGGAGCCCTGACCAAATCGTCGGATACCTAAGGGTAAGAGGCTATCCAACAATGAGTCACGAGCTCATTTATCAGCATATTTGGAACGACAAAACTCTCGGTGGAACACTATGGAAACACCTACGCCAATCCACTAAGAAAAGGCGTAAAAGGTATAACTCAAAAGACAGCCGAGGTCGGCTGGCAGCAAAGCGTCATATTACCGAAAGACCAGCAAAAGCTGAGCATCGAAAAGAGCCTGGTCACTGGGAGATTGATACCGTCGTTGGCCGCGGAACCAAGCACTGTATCGTGACTTTAGTTGACAGAATGACTGGCTACACTTTTATTGGGCAAATGGACGATAGAACAAGCGAGTCGCTCAACGTAAGAATGAGCAAAATCATGACCCGCTCTGACTTACCTTTTAAGACGATAACTGCGGATAACGGCACTGAATTTCATGGTTATGCACAACTAGAAAAACATCATAACTGTCTGTTTTACTTTGCAAATCCATACCACTCATGGGAGCGAGGAACTAATGAAAACACCAATGGCTTAATACGACAATACTTACCAAAACGAACTTCTATGTCACACGTGACACAGAAGCTCTGCAATGAAATTGCACACAAATTAAATATGCGCCCACGCAAAAGACTTGGGTATAGAACACCACTGGAGTATATTCATGCGCATCTTTAAAAAGTGTCGCACTTCAAACTTGATACTAAG
>NZ_CAWPJM010000037.1:0-1071 GCF_963888495.1 Vibrio sp. 2-2(8)
AGTCTCTGGATATAGACCCGAAACCGGGTGATCTAGCCATGGGCAGGTTGAAGGTTGAGTAACATCAACTGGAGGACCGAACCGACTAATGTTGAAAAATTAGCGGATGACTTGTGGCTAGGGGTGAAAGGCCAATCAAACTCGGAGATAGCTGGTTCTCCCCGAAAGCTATTTAGGTAGCGCCTCGGACGAATACTACTGGGGGTAGAGCACTGTTAAGGCTAGGGGGTCATCCCGACTTACCAACCCTTTGCAAACTCCGAATACCAGTAAGTACTATCCGGGAGACACACGGCGGGTGCTAACGTCCGTCGTGGAGAGGGAAACAACCCAGACCGCCAGCTAAGGTCCCAAATTACTACTAAGTGGGAAACGATGTGGGAAGGCTCAGACAGCCAGGATGTTGGCTTAGAAGCAGCCATCATTTAAAGAAAGCGTAATAG
The DNA here is from genome assembly GCF_963888495.1 of Vibrio sp. 2-2(8). Lineage (NCBI taxonomy): Bacteria > Pseudomonadati > Pseudomonadota > Gammaproteobacteria > Vibrionales > Vibrionaceae > Vibrio > Vibrio sp. 2-2(8). The sequence goes on from NZ_CAWPJM010000037.1 coordinate 444, forward strand.
CTCACTGGTCGAGTCGGCCTGCGCGGAAGATGTAACGGGGCTAAGTAGTAAACCGAAGCTGCGGCAATACAGTTTACTGTATTGGGTAGGGGAGCGTTCTGTAAGCCGTTGAAGGTGTGTTGTAAAGCATGCTGGAGGTATCAGAAGTGCGAATGCTGACATGAGTAACGATAAGGGGGGTGAAAAACCTCCCCGCCGGAAGACCAAGGGTTCCTGTCCAACGTTAATCGGGGCAGGGTAAGTCGACCCCTAAGGCGAGGCTGAAAAGCGTAGTCGATGGGAAACGGGTTAATATTCCCGTACTGCTTATAATTGCGATGGGGGGACGGAGAAGGCTAGGTGGGCCAGGCGACGGTTGTCCTGGTTCAAGTGCGTAGGCTAAGAGACTAGGTAAATCCGGTTTCTTGTTAGGCTGAGACACGACGTCGAGCTGCTACGGCAGTGAAGTCATTGATGCCCTGCTTCCAGGAAAAGCCTCTAAGCTTCAGATTATAAGCAATCGTACCCCAAACCGACACAGGTGGTCGGGTAGAGAATACCAAGGCGCTTGAGAGAACTCGGGTGAAGGAACTAGGCAAAATGGTACCGTAACTTCGGGAGAAGGTACGCTCTTATTGGTGAAGTCCCT
>NZ_CAWPJM010000038.1:0-928 GCF_963888495.1 Vibrio sp. 2-2(8)
TACACTTCTGACTCGAACTTAGTGTGTGGAGTGATTGAACCTGGTTTCGCTAGTACTTGACCACGTTCTACTTCATCACGCTTAGTACCACGTAGAAGTGCACCAACGTTCTCACCTGCACGACCTTCGTCAAGCAGCTTACGGAACATCTCAACACCTGTACAAGTCGTTGTGATTGTGTCTTTGATACCAATGATCGCAACTTCGTCACCTACACGTAGGATACCGCGCTCGATACGGCCAGTTACTACTGTACCACGACCTTGGATTGAGAATACGTCTTCGATTGGTAGTAGGAATGCTTGGTCTACTGCACGCTCAGGCTCTGGAATGTAAGTGTCTAGCGCTTCAGCAAGTTCAATGATTTTCGCTTCCCACTGCTCTTCGCCGTTTAGTGCGCCTAGTGCAGAACCTTGGATAACTGGTAGGTCATCACCTGGGAAATCGTACTCAGATAGAAGCTCACGAACTTCCATTTCTACTAGCTCTAGAAGCTCTTCATCATCAACCATGTCACATTTGTTCATGAATACGATGATGTAAGGAATACCAACTTGGCGACCAAGTAGGATGTGCTCACGAGTTTGTGGCATTGGGCCATCTGTTGCAGCAACAACTAGGATACCGCCGTCCATTTGCGCAGCACCTGTGATCATGTTTTTAACATAGTCAGCGTGTCCTGGGCAGTCTACGTGTGCGTAGTGGCGTGCTGGTGTATCGTACTCTACGTGAGAAGTATTGATTGTAATACCGCGCTCGCGCTCTTCTGGAGCGTTATCGATAGATGCGAAGTCTTTCGCTTCACCACCGTACACTTTTGCAAGTGTAGTACAGATAGCAGCAGTTAGAGTTGTTTTACCGTGGTCAACGTGGCCGATAGTACCAACGTTTACGTGCGGTTTCGTACGTTCAAATTTTGCTTTAGACA
>NZ_CAWPJM010000039.1:0-844 GCF_963888495.1 Vibrio sp. 2-2(8)
ATAACGCCCGCTTAAGTGGTGAGCAACGCGGCCACGACACTCAATTATTACACCGTAAACACCTTAATCAATGCAAACAAAAACCGCCAAGCGTTGCGAATCCGTCTTGAAGCGTTTGTTAGTTGAATTCTTCCACTGACCTACATTTAGGGAAAGAGGAGCAACCCCAAAACTGTTTACCTTTATTTTCGCCACGCTTTGTTTCACGCACCACCATTTCAGATCCACAACGTGAACATTGCTTTATGTTTTCTTTTGAAGCGACCAGCTCTTTAACATGTTGCCTATGCTTTAAATCTGTAACTATGCCTTTCTTTAGCTTAACTTCATTGATTGCTGCGATAATTTGAGCGTACTCAGTCTCTGAAAATACTGGCTGTATGAACTGCTTAATGTAATCCAAGCAACCTCGTGCGTAAGTAACATTGTTAGGCATCTCAGTTTTAAACATACTATCACCAATAAAAACGATGACCGAGTGCAGCTTAGATGAATCTATGCCCAACAATGATTCAAGGGTTTTAATATGTTTATAATTCTGATGAAGAGGGTTCTGAAATTTAGAAGTATGCCGATAGATTTTTTGAGTCCATTGTTTTTGACTTTTTGAGCCAAAGATCCACCCTTTCATGTTTTTCGTTTCAACAACAAAAATACCGAACTTAGATACAACAACATGGTCGATTTGTGTTGTGCCATCTTCTGTGGGTAAGGTTACATCTTGTACTAACGTGTAGTCTGACTCAGGTAACTGTGACAGCAGTCTGTTTACCAAGAACTCCCCGAACATGCCTTTAAACCATCGGCTCTTGAATATCGAAACGAAAAGTAACAGAGGTATGAT
>NZ_CAWPJM010000040.1:0-800 GCF_963888495.1 Vibrio sp. 2-2(8)
TAGCAAAAGTGTTAGATGAGAAGAAAGCCAGTGATGAAAGAGCTAGAATTGTTAATTTTTTCATTGTGATAAATTCCAAAATAGTTTGATTGTGACTAGAGCATAACGCCCGGCTAAGGGGTTGACACCGCATAGCCGAACTCAAAAAACACACCGTAAACCCTGAACTTCAATTTTGCACTAAAGCCGCCACGCGTTGGCAATCCCTCTTGAGCCGTTTGTTAGGTGTATTACCCAAATGCCGATTATGTCCAGCCTTGAGACCATTTTTCTTCATCTTTTAACTCAAGCCAATCAATGGAATATTCATTTTTGGAAAGAACAGATTCTAACTTACACAAAGTGACTGAACCGTCTTCTTCATAGTCAACTTCTGACACCAAAAAGTGTTTCTCTCGGTTCATCGGTTTTACAGCTGTCCATTTGCTATTACGCAATTTTGCCGGATTAATCTGATTCATTTTTAACTCCGTAATATTATGAATTCATTATTTTACGGCCATTTTGAAAAATAAGTTCAATTGATGGCTGCGTTACTAAAGACACCTAACGCCGCGTTAAGGGGTGAACAACGCATTCCACCCAAACTAAACCATTGTGCCGTAAACACTAAAGCTGATTCAAACCAAAACTGCCAAGCGTTGTGAATCCCTCTTGAATGCTTTGTTAGTTGCCTTGGATTCAAGTACGAAGTGCGACGCCTCTGAACATAAAAACAGTGAGATGCGATAATCATGAACTTTGCTCCCGCCAAGAAGTAAAAAACATGAAATACACGCACCTCACTGAGAACGAAAGGT
>NZ_CAWPJM010000041.1:0-735 GCF_963888495.1 Vibrio sp. 2-2(8)
GGCGTTATATGTTTATCAGCGAAAGCAGGAGTCACTGTGCAAGTAAGATATCGTTCGGATTATTCAAATCATGTTCATCAACTGGTTGTTACAGTCTCTAAGCATTTCTATGTAACGAAGCAAGGTAAGTTTAAGCGCCAATCTACTCCGTTTAAAGCTGTTATTGGTAAATCATCAAGTTATACAAAAACACATGTTGTCCATTATATGATTACTGATCATTACAGTGGCTTGTTTTACTCGGAAGTTACAACCAGCGATGATTTGTTCCCTATCGAAGCTTTTTTGGAAAGAGCGTGGGGGTTTAAGCCTGGTCATCCTATGCAGGGGGAACCGCATTTGCTTGTAGTTCCCAAATCTGTATTTAACGCGTTTCCAAGTTTAAGTGCTTGGTTATATCAAAAACCAATAGAGCTAGTGCAAGCAACAAGTGGTTTTCAAACTGGAATTCGTAGCATCAGAACGTGGGAAGAGGTTCTGAGAATTGGTGGCTCCTTCCGTTATCAGACTGGTTTTCCGCCAGATTTCGCCGAGGTTCAGGCTAATTCTTTTGACAGTTGTGTATTCCAAACACGCAAAAACTTCACCAAGTGGACTGAAGGATTAAACATATAACAAAGCATTTAAGAGGGATTCTCAACGCTTGGCAGTTTTGGTTCTACTTCAAATTTAGTGTTTATGGCACAATGCTTTAGGTTGGGTGGAGGCGTTGTTCACCCCTTAATGCGGCGTTAG
>NZ_CAWPJM010000042.1:0-700 GCF_963888495.1 Vibrio sp. 2-2(8)
TAACGCCCTGTTAAGGGGTGAGCAACGCAATACAAAAGCCGCCGCATACCACCTTAATCACTAAAACCAACGCATAGTAAAAATGCCACGCGTTGCGAATCCCTCTTGAACAGTTTGTTATGTAAATGTGTACACCAAGCCACATGCCAAAAATTTGTAAAGCGCAACTGATGAATAGACAGATAAAAAAGCTGGGAAAGCGAAATCGACAAAGTAGACCCATGCATTATAAATTTTCACATACCTAGATTTGTATGTTGACTCTAACTGCTCCTGCTTTCTTTTTATCTCCTTTATTTCCCCAGTAAGTGTTCCAATATCTTCTTCATCCTCATCAAAGTTGTACTTTTCATATTCAACTGCGACCTCGTCTGGTGATAGACCTAAAGTATCGCCTCGCACGTTTCGAACTTTATAAGCGATCCACTTAGGAAGATGTTTTCCACATACTTCTAGAGCAGAAAGCACCAAATATTTGATGGAAAAGTAAACTAAAGTTATAAATAGAAACCAGCCTGCTGTTGATTTGCTAGCCGACAAGTCAAGCCCAATGATTGCAATTTTCTCTGGCAATGCTCCCGTAATGGCAATAAACATCGCAACGCCAGATAGAACTAATGTCTGCGTTTTTAATTTTTGAACTTCTTCACTGAACTTAAACAAACAACACTCCGACTTTATATTAATTTACATAACGCCC
>NZ_CAWPJM010000043.1:0-686 GCF_963888495.1 Vibrio sp. 2-2(8)
TTGGCCTAACAAACGGCTCAAGAGGGATTGCCAACGCGTGGCGGCTTTAGTGCAAAATTGAAGTTTAGTGTTTACAGTGTGTTTTTTGAGTTCGGTGGTGCGTTGTCAACCCCTTAGCCGGGCGTTAGGCAAAGTGAGTTTTTATCAGCTAAAACGAGTTGGAATTGAACGGTAAATCCAATGTTTTCTGGCTTAAGTTGAGCAATAAATCGTCATCACCTATTTGTTGTTTCTTGATCGCGTTGGGTTGCTTTTTGTTGTGAATTGAGCGGCAAAATAACCTTCAGCATCCAAACGTCCGCCGAGAATGCTACGCTCGTCACTTTTCTTCCAAACCGTTAAATTTGAGTTTTTTGGTTTCTTTGCTGATTTGAAATTTTGGTTTATAAATGAATCGCTTAGTTGGTTTTCAGTTTTCAAACAAGCCTTGTTCTTTGGTTTTGAAAGTATCGTTGTCAACCGGTTGGCCTAACAAACGGCTCAAGAGGGATTGCCAACGCGTGGCGGCTTTAGTGCAAAATTGAAGTACAGTGTTTACGGTGTGTTTTTTGAGTCCGGCGGTGCGTTGTCAACCCCTTAGCCGGGCGTTATGGCTATCAAGTTGAGTTCATCATTAATGTCGGTAAATTGGTTTAAATTGGAGTACTATTCTGCGATTAAACTCGCTGAAGAACTCGATGACAATC
>NZ_CAWPJM010000044.1:0-368657 GCF_963888495.1 Vibrio sp. 2-2(8)
ACACCAAGACAAGAAAGATCAAGAATATGAGGTGCAGTTAGAGTTGAAGATGAACTAACAGCGCGAGGATGCCCCCTTTCAGGGGGCTGTAAACCAAAGCCGCCTTCTAAGAAGGCGGATTTTTACTGCAGCCTTCGCACTGCTGCTGAATTTAAGATGCGTCCACGATCGCTCTCGAAGTTTTCTTGCTCGGCTACGCGAGTAAGTGTTTTTAATGCTTGAGGTGGACTGGTTTGTCCCTTGTAATAGACACGCGTTCCTCTGACTTTTTGATTAAAGTTGATCATCATAACTTGTTCCTATACGAATTATAACGATACTAAATTATCTTTACCGCTAAGAACTACCTAATTGATTTTTCGATTATTGTGATGGCATGACTATCTGATACTAGAATGTAAAGGATCTCGAATGCTTTTAGCCTTAATCGATTTCTAAAAGTAATACTCAGGGTGATACTTTTCATTTGTATATTATTGTTTTAGTTTTAAATCATGGCCTTGAAAGCTAAGGTGTGCTGTCTTGCTCCCGCCATATTCTAAACCGTAGACGATCGTCTACGGTTTTTTTGTGCGTAAAATACCATGTTAACTCAAGCTTAACTCACTGTTTAATCTAAACAATCTCAATGCATCCCCTGCTAAAAGTTATTAAATAGCCATTCACTCAAAAATAATTCCAATTCAGAGCTAAACTGTCATATATAAAACTAATTTCACTTATTGGCTATGGTTACGAAAAAGCACAAAGCTCAGACCTTTCATAAAGTTGCAGTGGCTATTGTTGTATTGGTAGTCACTATTGCTATTTTTAATAGGCAACTTGGTCATTTTTATGATGCTAGCCGTGTTGAAGAGCGTAAAGCAGTAAGAATAGCGGTTTCGCAAACGCCACTCTCTTCCTCCTTTATTATTGCCGACAGTTTGGGTTTTTTTGAACAACAAGGGGTGAATGTCGAACTAGTGCCCTGTTCTGGAGGTGTGGCCTGTTCTCAAGCTTTGTTTAGTGGGAATGTAGACTATGCGACTGCCTCTGAGTCGGTGGTTATGTTTAAGCTTTTCCAGCGTAATGATTTTGCACTATTAACCAGTTTTGTTGAGTCAGATAACGATTTAAAGCTGCTCACGTTAGAGCGATTAGGCATTGTTAACCTGAGTGACTTGGAAGGTAAAAAAGTAGGCATCGTTAAGGCGAGTGCCAGTGAGTTTTACTTTGATTCATTGTTGATTGCCAGTGACCTGAAAGAGATGGCTGTTGAAAAAGTCTATTTACCACCAGAAGCGCTAAATGACTCATTATTCTCCTCACAAGTTGATGCTATTTCTGTTTGGGAACCTTACGGTTATAAAACTGAAACCTCTGCACCATCCGATGTATTGAACCTTGGGCTATCTGGTATTTATCATTTGTCGTTTAATTTACTTTCGATGAAAGCAACCGTCGAAGAGGCGCATGACGAGATAGTGGCAATATTACGTGCATTAAAAGAGGCTAATGAATGGATTAACCTCAATCCTGAACAATCGAGAGAGGTGATTGCACAGGCCTTAAATATTCCGTTACCCCAACTCGAGTGGTCTTGGAATGATTATGTATTTCGTTTGTCGTTAGGTAATGCACTTTTATCTAACTTACAGCTTCAAGCAAGATGGGCGATTGAGGCTGGTATGGTTACGGGCGACAAGCCGGATTTTCGGACAGTGCTTGCTTCCAAGCCGATCGAGGAAGTGCTACGTACTAAGGTATCGATAAAATGATCAGTTCGATTGTGCGTAAATTGACATTATTGTTCGCATCCACGGCATTTCTAATCCTTTTGATCACTTTTTCTCTGTGGGGCTTACTTAAAGAACAAGAGCAAACAAAAAAAGATCTAGAAGATATTATGCAGATCCAATTGAGTGTGGATTTGTTGCGTAGCCAACTTTGGATTTTCCTGCAGTATTCTGATGTATCAAGTTTGGACCAGGTTGATATTGCTCAGCAAAGCCTCTCCAAGAGACTGCTTAATCATAAGATGATGGGCAAACATATCGAAAACTTACAACGCATGAATACTAGCCTTGCCGTCTTACTGCAACAAGAAAAAAAGCTTACTCATCAAGATGCTGAAGCAAAAAGCAACTCTCTAATCAGCGCGAAAGGGCTGTTACATTCACGTTACAATATGCTTGTGCAAAATATGACTGAAGAGTTGTTTTACTTACAAAAATCAGTCTTAGCAAAAAGCATTGAGAGTCAACAAATGACCTTGATGTTGAGTGCACTGAAAATATTATTTTTTTCAATCTTAGTGAGTGGCATTGCCTGGTTGATTTTGAAACGTTTCAAAAGGGGGTTTGCGTCAATTAAACAAGGTATCCTAGCTTTGACGTATGGTGACCTTGAAAGCAAGATTGAACCAGTTAATCTGGATATTGAATTTGTAGCTTTGGCTGACTTTTTTAACCATATGAAGGTCTCACTAAAAACGACAACCGTAACAAAAGATGAATTACAATTAGAGGTTGAGCGGCAAACCTCAGAGTTAAAAATTCAAAAAGATCAGCTTCAGTTTCTATCTGAACATGATTCGTTGACGGGGCTACTTAATCGGCGAGCGTTTGAAAAGTTGTTGGATAACGCCATCGTAAAAGCCAACAGGACTAAGGTGAAGTTAGCGCTGCTTTTCATTGATTTGGACAATTTCAAAACCATCAATGACACTCAAGGCCACTGCGCGGGAGATGAAATTTTAAAGCAAATCGCGATTCGCTTAGAGGCCAGTATCCGCCAATCTGATTTTGCGGCAAGGCTTGGCGGCGATGAATTTGTAGTGTGCCTCGATCTGATTGATGAGTACGACTTTGTCGCAGAGAAAGTCAAACAAATCATCAAATGCTTAGGGCTGCCCATTGAGTTTGAAGGGCAAAGCCTAACCGTTGGTGTTAGTGTCGGTATCAGCTACTTCCCCTTACAAACCAATAGTATGCACCATTTAATGGCCTTAGCTGATGAGGCGATGTATCAAGCGAAAGAGGTGGTTGGTAACACTTATTGCCAAAACATTGATCCCTTAAGGGGAGTTTTTACAGTGGAAGACGTGGTGAGTTAACGCCATTTTTCTGCATAGGAAGCGGCTGGGTCGAGGCTGATTCATGAGTAGATAGTCGCAATCCCTGAATAATACCGTTTATCAATTGAACCTGACTCAGTTTCCTTTTACCCTGTGCTTCTCCCCCCATATTATCGCTAGGAGCATCGTCATGCAGCTTCGTGATCCTCAACTTTTTAAACAACAATGTTATCTCAATGGTCAATGGGTTTGTGCATCCAACTCGCTCACCTCAACCGTTTACAACCCTTATGACGGCACTCTGATTGGAACGGTTCCGCAGCTAGATAGTGCGCAAGTCCAACAAGCGATTGAGGGTGCAGAGCTTGCGCAGAAACTGTGGAAAAAACAGCCAGCGGCGGACAAAGCGAGAGTGCTTAGATCTTGGTATGAATTGATTGTTGAACACAGCGATGATCTGGCACTGATTTTAACCAACGAGCAAGGCAAACCTTTAGCGGAAGCGAAAGGCGAGATCAGCTATGCTGCCAGCTTTGTCGAATGGTATGCCGAAGAGGCAAAACGAGCTTATGGTGAGCTTGTCCCGAGTCATAAAGCGGATGCAAGAATACTGGTATCGAAAGAACCTATTGGTGTGGTTGCTGCGATCACGCCTTGGAATTTCCCTGCGGCTATGGTGACTCGTAAATGTGCTCCAGCGATTGCGGCTGGGTGCGCAGTGGTACTCAAACCAGCACCAGATACGCCTTTTACTGCTCTTGCTTTGGCAGAATTGGCGCATCGTGCTGGGCTTCCCGCTGGCTTATTGCAATTGGTGACCGGAGAGGCAATCGCAATCGGGCAGCAATTAACCAGCAGCAAAGTGGTACGCAAACTCTCATTTACTGGCTCAACAGGAGTGGGGAAAATATTAATGGCACAGTGCGCGCACAACATCAAAAAGTTGTCGCTCGAGCTGGGTGGTAATGCCCCTTTTATTGTGTTTGATGATGCCGACATTAATGCCGCCGTAGAGGGTGTGATGGTGGCGAAGTTTCGTAACGCTGGTCAAACTTGTGTCTGTGCCAATCGAATCTATGTGCAAGAGGGCGTGTACGATAAATTTGTTAAAAAATTGGTTGATAAAGTCAGCAAGCTGATTGTGGGAAATGGGTTGGAATCAGGCGTAACAATGGGGCCTTTAATCAATGATGCGGCGGTGGCTAAAGTCAAATTACATATTGCGGATGCCACCGCGCAGGGCGCTTTAGTGCAATATGGCACTCTGCCTCAAGCCGGTAGCCGCTTGTTTGAGCCTCACGTATTAACTGAGATGACAGAAGAGATGTTGGTGGCTCAAGAAGAAACCTTTGGCCCACTTGCACCTTTGTTTCGTTTCACTCACGAAGAGGAAGTGATTGAACGTGCAAACCAAACGGATTCTGGATTAGCGGCATACTGCTATACGCAGTCACTGGCTCGGGCTTGGCGCTTGAGTGAGGCACTGGAAGTCGGCATTGTTGGTATTAACGAAGGTTTGATATCAACTACAGTCGCACCGTTTGGCGGCATCAAAGAGTCAGGTCTTGGCCGCGAGGGAGCAAAGCAGGGGCTAGACGAATATTTGGAAGTGAAATACACCCTAATGGGAGGCTTAAACTAACCTTCCTCTCACTATTTTTGTTGAGTCAGTAACACCCATCTTAAGGGGCCATTGGTTTCAAAATCATTGGCCTCTTGGCAGATCATATACAGCTCACCGACTTGAATCACTGCACCGATAGAATAAGCTTGGTCCTTATAATAGCAAACACGTTGCAAAGCTTTACCTTCTGTAGCCACCACAACTGGTAGCGAAGCGGTATTGATTACTTTCGTGTAGCCAAAGCTAGGAGCAATCAATAATAACCAAACACAGTACTTCAGCATGGTGTATCTCCTATTTATAGTGAGGTAGTTAATCAAATTGCCGCTGATAGCGGGGCAGCATACTTTCATTACCCAGTAACCCACCTTGATGAATATAAATCACCGTTTTTTCTGGATGAGCTTCCATCCAAGGTAACAAACATTGCCACATCATAGGGTCATACAACAGATCAAATTCCACATGAGTCTGCTCAAGTAGATTTTGCCACATCCGATAATCGGCTTCGTACAATCGTCCAAAGTGATGCTTTTTCTCTGTAGATATAATCGTAGGGTACTGGCGCTCTTCAAGCTCGTCAAATTGTTGGATGAGGTAGTCATTTCCCCCTACACAAGCACAGGTCAGAACCTCAATGCCGTGCGGTTTTAGATATTTTTGCAGGTAGATCGCAGTGGTTCCTGTCCCGGAGGGCAACGCAACGACGAATTGCGTTTTTGTCTCCATTCTCATCCAGTTGAGAATTTCTAGAGCCAACTGCTTAATGCCCGTTTCGGCCACCTTTGAGCGACCGCCTTCTGGTACGACTAAGCATGAAGCATCAGGCTGACGGATCGTATCAATATACTGCTCGGGGGGCATTATATTGATGGGGCTAACTTCGATGATGTGCGCTCCTAAATCCAGTGCGCCACGATAGTTGCCAATCGGCCTTTGTTGTAACCACGTTGGAATGTGGTCTACATAAAACTCAAATTTCCACCCTTTAATGCGCGCAAGAGCCGCCAGAGAATAGAGAGCATTCGACTGCGCCGAACCATAGCTGATTAAAGTGCTGATGCCGGGGAGATCGCTATCCAATAACGCCATAAACTTACGCGCTTTATTTCCTGAAAAATGGCTGTGAAGTTGATCATCACGTTTTAAATAGAAGCGGTTATTGGCAAAAGTATGTTGTGTTATGGGGGTGTCAGACAGTTTCATGATGATTTTCGAGCAGAAAAGGGCCGTAGTATATACTGACCTGAGTAAAAATTGCAGTGTTGGCCGATTTTATCGCTCGTCAGTTACTGCTTTGCCTCTCATGCGGCAAAAAAAAGCCCAGAGCAAAAGGCGCTGGGCGGATACAAATAAACATAGGAGTTAATAAGAAAAAGCAGCATATCGGTAGTTACAGTAAGAAGAAAAATTTGACGGCCTGTAAAATTCTTAATGCTCTGCTAACTACACTTATTGAGACTGAGCATTTCACAATCAGTTCCATCTTAAAGCCATTTTTTTCAATTTATTTTTAAAATATTTATCTTTCATTAGCTTACTTCTATTTTACTCTTCAGCTCCGATCATTTCGTAAAAATGTGATGTTAATTGCTTGTTAATCAATTGTGTCGATAGTATATTTCAAACACCTGTTTGATACGAGTGATTGAAATGGCACCAAGAAGTAGTACCAAAGAAAAAATCCTAGATGTTGCAGAGGGATTGTTTGCTGAACATGGCTTCAACGATACATCGTTACGAGCTATCACCAGCAAAGCTGGAGTAAATCTAGCCTCGGTTAACTACCATTTTGGTGATAAGAAAACGTTAGTGCGTGCAGTGTTGAATCGTTATTTAGAAGCATTTATGCCAGCCGTTCAACAAGCGCTGCAGGAGTTAAACTCCCAAGATGAATATCAAATGTCGGAAGTGTTTGAGTCATTGCGTACACCATTACGTGCGTTGAATGATGTTAGGCCCAATGGTACCAGCCGTTTTATGTTGTTGATTGGCCGCGGCTATACCGATGTGCAAGGTCATTTGCGTTGGTTTATCACCACACGCTACAACGATGTATTGTCACTGTTTACTCAGTCAGTGATGAAGGCGAACCCAAAACTGACGCCTGAAACTCTATTCTGGCGTTTGCACTTCACGCTAGGCACGTGTGTTTTTACCATGGCGTCGAGCCAAGCATTGGCTGAGATTGCCGAAAGTGATTTTGGCAACCAAGTGGATGCCAAAACCGTCGTCGACTTACTTATTCCTTATTTAGCCGCCGGCGTTGCGGCTGATTAACCCAATTAAATCTATTATAAGAAGTAACAATCCAAGCGAACAAAAGGATCTGATCATGAGCTCTCTACGAAGAAAATGGATAAGCGACCCCGCCTTTAAACTGTTTAAGCAAGTTTTGCCTCCGTTATCGGAGACAGAAAAAGAGGCGATGGAAGCGGGCAGCGTTTGGTGGGATGGTGAACTGTTTTCAGGTCGTCCAGACTTTACCAAACTTCATCATTACCCAAAACCAACCTTGTCAGATGAAGAGCAATCTTTCATTGATAATGAGTTGGAAACGCTGCTGTCCATGTTAGATGACCATAAAATCGTGAAAGAAGATCGTGACTTGCCAGCGGAAGTGTGGACGTTTCTGCGTAAAGAGCGTTTTTTCTCTTTGATTATTTCAAAGGCCTACGGTGGTCGTGAATTTTCAGCACTCGCCAACTCCACCATAGTGTCACGGATTGCGACGCGCAGTATCAGTACCGCTGTTACAGTGATGGTGCCAAACTCCCTTGGTCCGGGAGAGCTTCTCTCTCACTACGGTACACAACAACAGAAAGACTACTGGCTTCCTCGCTTAGCTGACGGTACGGATATCCCTTGTTTTGCGCTGACCGGGCCAGAAGCAGGCTCCGATGCTGGCGGTATTCCTGATCAAGGCGTGGTGTGTTACGGCAAGCACGAGGGCAAAGAAGTCCTTGGGATTAAACTCAGTTGGAATAAGCGTTATATCACGCTGGCTCCGGTTGCAACTGTGCTAGGCCTAGCTTTCAAACTCAGTGATCCTGACAAACTTCTAGGTGATAAGCTCGATATCGGCATTACCTGCGCGCTGATCCCTGCTAATCACAAAGGCGTGGAAATTGGCGAGCGACACGATCCACTCGGCCTTGCGTTTATGAACGGCCCAACGCGTGGTCAAGATGTTTTCATCCCGATGGATTGGCTCATCGGTGGTGCTGACTATGCGGGTAAAGGCTGGCGCATGCTGGTGGAATGTTTGTCGGCAGGGCGTGGTATTTCATTACCCGCACTTGGTACGGCGATTGGTCACTTAACTTCGCGCACGACAGGTGCATACGCTTATGTGCGCAAGCAATTTGGCATGTCAATTGGTAAATTTGAAGGGGTAGCTGAAGCACTGGGCCGTATCGGTGGCTTAACTTATTTGCTTGAAGCGACACGAACCTTAACCACAACCTCGCTCGATTTGAAAGAAAAGCCAGGCATAGTGACCGCCATTGCCAAATATCATATGACAGAAATTGCGCGTACAATTTTAAATGATTCGATGGATATTCACTCTGGTCGAGCGATTCAAGATGGGCCAATGAACTACCTCGGAACACATTATCTCGGTATCCCGGTCGCAATTACGGTTGAAGGGGCCAATATCCTAACTCGCAATTTGATGATCTTTGGCCAAGGTGCCACTCGTTGTCACCCTTATGTTTTGAAAGAGATGGAAGCGGCGGCTAATCCTGATACAGAGCAAGGCGCGAAAGATTTCGATAAGCTGTTGTTTAAGCACATTAGCCACGCGACCAAAAATACCTTTGGGGCTCTCGGTGCTGCATTAACGGGTTCGCGCTTTGTCAAAGCGCAGATGAGCGGCCCAACAAAAGCGTATTACCAACAGTTAACGCGCATTAGCCGAGCACTTGCCGTGAGTGCCGATTTCGCTATGTTGACGTTAGGTGGCGATCTTAAACGTAAAGAGATGATTTCAGCGCGTTTAGGTGATGGTTTGAGTTATCTGTACATGGCTTCAGCGACCTTGAAAAAGTATGAAGATGAAGGCCGCCAACAAACCGATTTAGATTACGTGCACTACGCGGTGCAATATTGTTTGTACCACGCGGCTAAATCTTTGCAAGAGGCGTACAGCAACTTCCCCAACAAAGTGGTTGGGCGCTTACTTAAAGTGTTGGTCTTCCCTTTGGGCAACCATTATGACAAACCTAGCGATGAGCTGTCGGTCAAACTGGCGGAAAGCTTAATGACTCCTGGAGCACATCGAGATCGTCTCACTCATCTTTGCTACATTGGGCCAGAGGAAGACGATAGCGTTGGCTTGATGGAAAAAGCGTTTTTGGCGATGTATGGTATCAGTGCACTTGAGCGCAAGCTGTTCCGCGCAGCCAAAGAGGGTAAAATTGCGCGTAAAGGTGCCCTGACTGAGCGATTGGCTCAAGCCTTAAGCGAAAATGTGTTGACTCAAACTGAAGTAGACCAAATTTTGGCCGCAGACAAACTGCGTTATAAAGCGATTCAAGTTGATCACTTTAGCCATGACTTGAGCGAGGTGATGACCAATAAGCCGGGAAAGCCAAAGCTTAATCATGTCGCCTAGTCGCGAATATCGTCACTAAAAGTGTGACCGTATATCAGGGCATCCTAGTCGGGTGCCCTGATTTTTTGAGCCACGAGAGATCCAACCACTTGCAATTTCTGCCTGTTTTTAAAGAAATAGGGTGAGATCTTCGAGCGAAACTTTTATCCTAGCGGAGATTTTTGAAGGAAGTTGAATATGATCATCAAACCTAAAATTCGTGGATTTATCTGTACGACAACGCACCCTGTGGGTTGTGAAGCTAATGTAAAAGAACAAATTGCTTACACCAAAGCACAAGGCCCTATAAAAAATGCACCGAAACGTGTACTTGTTGTAGGCTCATCCAGTGGCTACGGCCTTTCGTCTCGTATTACCGCCGCTTTTGGTGGAGGTGCTGCGACCATCGGTGTTTTCTTTGAAAAACCGGGCACGGACAAAAAACCAGGCACCGCCGGTTTTTATAACGCAGCCGCGTTTGACAAGCTTGCTCACGAGGCGGGTTTGTATGCTAAAAGCCTAAATGGTGATGCATTTTCTCACCAAGCAAAACAGAAAGCGATCGAGCTAATCAAACAAGACTTAGGTCAAATTGATATGGTGGTTTACTCGCTTGCTTCACCAGTGCGTAAGTTACCTGAAACTGGCGAACTGATTCGCTCATCATTAAAACCGATTGGCCAAACATACACCGCGACAGCGGTTGATACCAATAAAGACATCATCATTGAAGCCAGTGTTGAACCTGCAACTGAGCAGGAAATTGCAGACACGGTAACGGTTATGGGTGGTCAAGATTGGGAGCTGTGGATCCATGCACTTGCTGAAGCTGGCGTATTGGCTCAAGGGTGTAAAACCGTGGCTTATAGCTATATCGGTACTGAGCTAACTTGGCCAATCTATTGGGATGGTGCGCTAGGTAAAGCGAAGATGGATTTAGACCGCGCCGCATCGGCACTGAATGAACAGCTTTCTGTATTAGGCGGTACGGCTAATGTGGCCGTTCTTAAATCGGTTGTTACTCAAGCCAGTTCAGCTATTCCTGTTATGCCTCTTTACATCGCAATGGTGTTTAAGAAAATGCGTGAGCAAGGTGTACATGAAGGATGTATTGAACAGATCTATCGCATGTTTAGCCAACGTCTTTATAAAGAAGACGGTAGTGCGCCGGAAGTAGATGAGCAAAATCGTCTGCGTCTGGATGACTGGGAACTGCGTGAAGATATTCAAAAGCATTGCCGTGAGCTTTGGCCACAGATCACTACTGAAAACCTAAAAGAGCTGACGGATTACGTTGAATACAAAGAAGAATTCTTGAAGTTATTCGGTTTTGGTGTTGATGGCGTTGATTACGAAGCCGATGTCGATACTGAAGTGGCATTCGATGTAATTGATATCTAATCTATTGGTGTCACAGTGACACAATTAAGATGTTCTAATCTCAAAGGTCTAGCCACAGTGCTAGGCCTTTGCTGTTATGGAGGGTAATACAGCATTATTCACCCTCAACAGCATTTTCTCGATCAATGAAACGGTTGCTGTTTCCCTGCAACAAAAAACACATCACAGTGGTGCTCGGTCGCTAATTGCTTGAGTAGGTGTTGGTTGATAGGCTCAATAGTATTTGACGCGATTATCGCACTGGCATTTCCAGAGCGGATAGCTTTCATCACAATCTCTAATTCCGATAACGTTTGAGAGGGTTTCATGTGGATCACTCTGTCGCAATGTATATTGAAAGAAGCAAACCGTTCATACTGTGGTCGAGGACATTCAGAGGTGAATAAGATCCACTGCTGTTGGTGCTGGGATAGCTTAGCAAGCTTTGACATCATGGCTTGTTCAATCGTATTTACTGAGCGATGGGCATTAGCCAAAGGGTACTGAGCTGATAGTTGAGAAGCGAAATTTACTTGAAGCATAATACTGTCCTTTCATACATGCTGTATGTGTATACAGTATTTGAGTTGTAGATACTGATCAAGTTTTTTTTGCTGAATTTATCAGCATAACCAAGCTTGAATTCGTTAGATTTTGTTTTAATTTATTGATTAATAACTATTTTTATCAAACAATCAAATTGTTCAAAGATAAAGCGCCGTTGTCTGTTTTGTGATCAATGTAAGTATCCTAGTAACAGTGTCTCGTCACTAATTAGATAAGTTATCATAGTCGCTGAAATGGGTGTGCTTTTAAAATAGGCAGTAAAAAAGCGCCGTGTTGGCGCTTTTTCATGTATAGCTATTGATGCCTAATGTGACAGTGACTGTCGATCTCGAAATGCTTGCTCTGCAATATTAAACTGCCTGACATCCATGCGCGCAAACTCATTGCAACTTTCACATGAGTGATGCGATTTCCCATCAATATATTCGTGTTTTATTAATAGCTTTGGTTGTTTACACCAATCGCAAATACCTTCAATCGTAAACATGTTTTCTCCCCACCTAGAAGATTTAGGTGTAATTTTCGCGGCGTATTATCCCATATAAAAGAGAATTAAGTTAACTATTTGTTACTTTAAGTGAGATGGAGATCGATTGCGTTGTCTATCTTTAGCGAGTGTTTTAATCGCGAGCGGTAATATTTCGTATTAAAAATAACATTTACTTAACGTGAGGCAGGATAACTTTTAACGCACCATTGAGTCGTTTCATTTCTTCTTGTGAGCCTTGAAGATCTGGGTGGTATATTTTGCACAGTTGCTTGTAGCGAAGCTTGATGCTTTTTTCATCGGGAAGTTCACTGGGTTTAAAGCCAAATAATGCGCAGGCTAATAGTAATTTTTGATCCTGAGATTGAGCCACATGATTGTTTTGCAGTCTTTTGATCTCTTTGAATAAGCTTTCAAGCTGCCTTTTTTGCTGTTTGATCATAAAGGCCTGCGATTCGATTTCTTGCTGGTGTTGACTATTTTTATCGTGTTGTTGAGTCTTACGTTTTCGGCTCCAGAAGCGGAAAAGATAGATAAGCATCAAAAGGAGTAACATCAGCAACAACAGAGATAAGTAATCCGTCATGATAGAGCTTGTCGAGTCGTGCTCAACGGGTGCAGTGCTGACCACCATGTCAGCTTCATCGCTGCTGTCAAAAGCGCTGTCTAATTGGCTGATGGAGGAGACTTGTTTTGCACGTTGTTGATTGAATTTTTCTTGCAATACACGGGCATAACCCTCTTCGGCTTGGCTACTCTTACTTGCCGCAATGCGATACCACATTTCTGACAATTCTAACGCTGAGGGTGGCGAAGGGAGTGTTTCGTAAGTTCTAGCGAGTTGTAATTGAGCATTCACATCGCCGCTAGTGGCTAAGTCTGTCAGCCAAAATAGAGCTTGAGGGATGTCTTTTGGGGTTCCTTGTCCCTTTAAATAGAGATTGGCTAGCCTAGATTTGGCTAAGGGGTGTCCATTCTGCGCCGCTTGTTGAAACCAATAAAACGCATTGTTTAGGTTAACAGCAACTTTGTCCCCTTGCTGATAAGCCAGCGCCAATTGATATTGTGCATTTGAGTTTTGTTGCTGAGCTTGGGCAGTTAGCTCAGCAACAGGAGAAGCCAGTACTAATGAGGAGAAAAACAGGCACAAACTAAGGACAACTCTCAAATTTTCACCATGTTTTGTGGGGCTAATTTCTGTTCAAATAGTAGCGCATTTCTATCGAATGCACAGAGCAGAATAGCGCATTAATGGTTATCTAAGACGTTTTGGAGCAGGTGCGCCATCAATCGGTCGGTTTACAGATACTTTACGGCCTTTTTTTAACCCAGTTTCGTAATCCGCGGTAATATTTTTCATAGCATCACGCAGCTGCTGCTTGAAGGTCTCACGGTCAATATTTTGAAACTCTTTATCAATGTAATTATTGATTTTGTTATTGGATTCATCATCGGCGGTGATCACTGGAAGCTTTTCTAATGCCCCTTCAATCCAACCCGAAACGAATGAATTGACGCGCCGTGTGACTTCCATGCTGGAAGTGCCACTGCCCGCGAAACTATTTCGAAATTGGCCTGTGTGCTCGTTCATTTCTCGGTAAATGATATCAAAAGCGAATGCGGCAAAAATAGCGCGATCGGCCTCACCAATAAACTCAACACGTTTGAGTCCTTTATGATTGAGTAGCACCGCTTCTACACCAAACTTAGTATTGATACCGCGGATCACTCGCAGTAGTGATGAGGTGATCGATGCGGGTAGTAAATGGGTTGATTGGGTTTTGCCCATCTTGATAAATTCGATGTCATCTTTATCAAGCCCATACTTCAGCATCAGGCTATGCGCCATCTTGATGGCATTGGCCGCTTCATTCACATTCGCGGAATTACCAAGTTCAAGACATTTAGCGATCTTCTTTAGAGCTTTCTGTTTATCCATTAATTCGCAAATACAATTCTACAACTTCAGAAAAGTCCGACATTTTAGCGGTTTTATGCGGGAAGTGAAAGCGAAGTGGGGAATCGCTGCCCAAAATCAGGCAGCGAGTCGAGAGGAGGTTGGTGGTTTAAATACCAAGTTCATCCAATAGGTCTGTAGTCAAATCATCATCACTGTTGTTTTGCTTGTCGTTTTTTGCTTTGGCAGACAGTTTTTGCTGAGTCGCTTCTAAAATTGAATCAGGGCTTTCATCTTCTTGAACTTCAAACTCTTCAAGTTGGATGAATTCGGTTTTATCCATTGCCAGTTCAAGATAGAAAATATTATTACTTTCTGTCGAGAAGGTAACTCGGCGTGCTTGTGGACGATCTAAATTAGTATCCACCGACAAAATTACCTGTTTGTTGAGTGACAGCATCTTCGGTTGGTTTTGGGTAATGTTGGTTTGCAGTTCTTTGCGGATTTTATTTGTGAAGTCGCCTACGAGTTGATTCATCAATTCGCCCAGTACATCGCCCACCTCGTCAGAAGTGTGCAGCACGGCCAGCTCTTCTTCTGGCATTCCCATGTTGCGCATATAACTGGTGTAAATTTCCAGCGCAGCCTTGGCGGTAAAGTTGATAACAACGAGCCCAGAGAAGCCACCATCAAACAAAACGAAACAGCCGAAATCTGGCTTTAGTGACGTTTTGTTGATTTTTTGTACCATCGCTGAGTAAGCAATGTTGGTCGCCGTTGCAGAACTGAGCACTCCTGACACTGATTGACAAAGCTTAAGCAAAATATCTTCAGTGGTAACAATCTTGTTTTTTTTCATTCTGATATCCGTAATGTGCATTGCAGTTTAAAAGCGGTATTTAACTCTCTATATCAATATATAAAGCATAAAGCGTTAATTAACTATATATAGCTAAAATGTTGTGTACAGGAAAAATGTCGTACTGATGACTTTTTAGAGAGATTCATTCTTGCATTGAGATTCTGATTTGATCACCTTTTTAAATGTTGTAAAGTGACGAAATTCAAAGATTAATATCAAAATAACCATTAACCCACAGCTGATTGGATCAGCGCAGTAGGGGCAGGAAGCAAATGTTACCAAGACTTCATCACCAAACGGACGTCGATCCCGTCGTTTTGAGCTTTTTACAACAACTCGAAAACGAGGGGTTTAGCGGCGATATCGAATCACAATACTCTAGCCGACTTGCTGTTGCGACTGACAACAGTGTCTATCAGCAATTGCCTCAAGCCGTTGTGCATCCCAAATCAACTCATGACGTAGCACTTATTGGTAAGATTAGCTCAAAACCAGAGTTTGAGAGAGTCACTTTTTCACCGCGCGGTGGTGGCACTGGTACCAATGGCCAGTCGTTAACCAAAGGTATTGTGGTTGATTTATCTCGTCACATGAACCAAGTGCTTGAAATTAATGCTGATGAAGGTTGGGTAAGAGTACAAGCTGGCGTGGTGAAAGACC
The DNA here is from genome assembly GCF_963888495.1 of Vibrio sp. 2-2(8). Taxonomy (NCBI): domain Bacteria; kingdom Pseudomonadati; phylum Pseudomonadota; class Gammaproteobacteria; order Vibrionales; family Vibrionaceae; genus Vibrio; species Vibrio sp. 2-2(8). Next base: position 15,130 of record NZ_CAWPJM010000044.1, read on the forward strand.
AATTAAATGATGCGGTCAGACCATTAGGTTATTTTTTCTCACCGGATCTTTCGACCAGTAACCGAGCCACACTTGGTGGCATGATCAATACCGATGCGTCAGGGCAGGGCTCTTTAAAATATGGCAAAACGTCGGATCATGTCTTGTCTCTGCAAGCCGTTTTTGCCGATGGTTCGGTACTTGAATCGGATCTCTCATTAGGCTTGCCTGAAAGTGGTACTTTTGCTGCAAACGCTTTGCAAGTGACCGAAGCGGTATGCCGCGACAAGCGCGAACAAATTGTGGCGAAATTTCCACCTCTTAACCGCTTTCTGACGGGCTACGATCTTAAAAATGCGCTTGATGAAGAACGTGATCACTTTAATCTCACTCGGGTACTTTGTGGCGCAGAAGGCTCTTTGGTCTTCATCACAGAAGCAACCTTGAATCTGACGCCTATCCCCCAAGCTCGCACCTTAGTCAATGTGAAGTACAACAGCTTTGATTCGGCATTGCGTAATGCCCCTTTAATGGTAGCGGCCAATGCGTTATCGGTTGAAACCGTCGATTCCAAAGTATTAAATCTAGCTAAGCAAGATATTGTTTGGCATAGCGTCAGCGAGTTATTAGCGGATGTTCCGGGCAAAGAGATGCAAGGCATCAATATGGTCGAATACGCAGGCCAAAGCGAGCAAGAGGTCGCCGCGCAGGTCGCTTCATTGACGCAGCATCTTGATCAGATGCTTGAGCAAGAACAAGCGGGCATCATTGGCTATCAAGTGTGCAGTGATTTGGCGAGCATTAACCTGATTTACAACATGCGCAAAAAAGCGGTGGGGTTATTAGGGGCGGCCAAAGGCAAGGCTAAACCTGTTGCTTTTGCTGAAGATACTTGTGTTCCTCCTCAACACTTGGCTGATTTTATTAGCGAATTCCGTACCTTGTTGGATAGTAAAAATCTCAGTTATGGCATGTTTGGTCACGTGGATGCGGGCGTGTTGCATGTGCGTCCTGCTTTGGATTTGTGTGACCCACAGCAAGAGCTTCTGATGCATGAAGTGTCTGATGAGGTGGTCAAGCTGGTGGCAAAATATGGCGGTTTAATGTGGGGCGAACATGGCAAAGGTTATCGCTCCGAATATGGCCCCGCGTTTTTTGGTGAGGAGCTATTTACTGAATTACGACGCGTTAAAGCCGCCTTTGACCCGCACAATAAAATGAACCCCGGCAAAATATGTACGCCACTTGAGACCAATTTTGAATTGGTCAAAGTCACGGACACCAAACGCGGCTATTTTGATCGTCAAATCGATGTGAAGGTCCGTGACAGTTTCAAGCAGGCGATGGAGTGTAATGGTAACGGTTTATGCTTTAACTATGACACCAGTTCGCCGATGTGCCCGTCGATGAAAGTCACGGCGGATCGTCGTCACTCACCGAAAGGCCGTGCCGGTTTGGTGCGTGAATGGTTACGCCAACTTACCGAGCAGGGTGTGGATATTCTCGACCTAGAGAAGCAAGTGTTGGAGTCAAACCCAACCATCAAAACTATGATTGATCGCGTGCGTAACTCTTTCAATAAATCGCGTGAGTACGATTTCTCACATGAAGTGTATGAAGCGATGAATGGCTGTTTGGCGTGTAAAGCGTGTGCCAGCCAATGTCCAATCAAAGTGGATGTGCCGAGTTTTCGCTCTCGTTTTTTAAATATCTACTACTCACGTTATCAGCGTCCGGCTAAGGATTATCTCGTCGCGAATATTGAAACGCTTTTACCGGTCATGGCAAAGGCTCCGCAAGTGGTGAACGGGGTATTGGCTCAGAAATGGGTACAAAGCCTCACCGCTTCAACCGTTGGTTACGTTGATGCACCCTTGCTTTCGGTACCGACGTTGGCAAAGCGTGTCGCAGGCCAGGTGGTGAAATTTGATATGCAGCGTCTCGCTGGTCTGTCACAGCAAGATCGCGCTGAACATGTGATTATCGTTCAAGACCCATTCACCAGTTATTATGATGCTGAGGTGGTTGAAGATTTCGTGCAATTGCTGATCAAATTAGGCAAAAATCCGATACTGTTGCCATTCAAACCCAATGGTAAAGCGCAGCATATCAAAGGATTTTTAAAGCAATTCACAACCACTGCGAAAAACACCGCTGCGTTTTTGTCACAAGTGGCTGATCTCAATATTCCAATGGTCGGTGTCGATCCAGCGTTAGTGCTTTGCTACCGTGATGAGTACAACGAAATTCTTGGTGATAAGCGCGGTGAGTTTGATGTGCTGACCGTTCATGAGTGGCTGTTGCCACGTTTGTCGGAGTTTAACCATCACCAAAACCACAGTGACGCGCCTTGGTATCTGTTTGCTCATTGCACGGAAAAGACCAAACTACCGAATGCAGAAAAAGAATGGGGCGCGATATTTAGCCATTTTGGTTCTCAGTTAAAAACGGTGCCAGTTGGTTGTTGTGGCATGGCTGGAACCTTTGGCCACGAACAGGATAAGCTGGAGATGTCGAAAGATATTTATGGTTTAAGCTGGAAGCCAAGTTTAGAAAAACTGCCCAAAGAGCGTTGCTTGATCACAGGGTATTCCTGCCGCAGTCAAGTGAAACGATTTGAACAGGTAAAACCCAAGCATCCGTTACAAGCTTTACTGGCATTGTTGTAAACCCTAAGCCCAGACCTTACTGGGCTTTTTACTATACTGTCGATATTGGTTTGGAGCGAAGCACAGTCAGGTGGAGCAGCATGGAAAAATTTGAACTGAAAATACCCCCAGTGGCGATATTTATTGTGGCGCTACTGTTGATGCATCGTATCTCATACAGTTTTGAGTTTGCAAGCCTCGCTTTACCTCTGCCTCGAGCGGTCTTTGCGATTTGCTTTGTTTTATCTGGCATCGTTGGTTTACTGGGGATTTACGAATTTCGCCGCAAGAAAACCACGGTCAATCCAACCAAACCAGAAACGACATCGTGTATTGTGGATAGCGGTATCTACCGTTATTCGCGTAATCCGATGTATCTGGGGCTCTTTTTCCTGTTGTTTGGCGTGGCTTATTGGCAACACAATGGGTTGAGCCTCGTGGTCGCATTTTTATTTGTGTGGTTTATGAATCGTTTTCAGATTTATCCAGAAGAGCGAGTGCTGGAAGCGCGTTTTGGCGAAGAGTATGTCGATTACAAGCAGCGTGTCAGGCGCTGGATATAGTTGAATGTTGTAAGGCATCCGAAATCAAAAGCCCCGCAAGAATAGCGGGGCGACAATCTATGCAACGAACATGGTTCTAGACAACAAATATGGTTCTAGATAATGAGCAAAAGAGCTCAAATCATAGTAAAAAGAATACGGTTAGGCTGCTTTTGAAAATTGAGCTAAAAACATCTCTTTACGTTCATTGAAGCGATTAACTAAGTCATCGACTGCTTCTTGGTCATAAGGTTTCAGGCCACTGGCTACCATGCGCTTTACCCCTTTCCCTACGATTTGACCGTTTTCTTTAAAGGCAAAGTTAAGCGTGACAATGCCACGTTTACCGTCAACATCAAACGTCGCACCAGAAAACTCAACTTCAGGTGAAGTGAGGTCTAAACGTTCAAATTCCACTTCCATGCTTTCATAGATGACTAATGGGCGCTGGCAGTTAATCATCATCTGCGCTTCTTCCATCAATGGCACCATGATGTGCGGGAAGTTCATACCAGAAAACTGCACATAGTTCGTCACAACGTGTTCGATAAATGCGGTGTTGTGGCTTACTTGGCCTTCACGGCTCATGTGTAGATACTCTTTGCCCGCAGTATCGACAAGAGCGCTCTCTTTCATACACTTATTTTCAATGTGCAGTGCAATGCCATCGCTGACCATGCCTGAAAAATCAAAACGCATCTTTTGGCTAATGCCTTCTTTTTGCAGCAATACTGCAAAGAGCAAATCGCCCGGAACACAGAAACGCTTGCTGTCTTCGTCGTGGATTGGGTTGAAATCTCCCGCCACTTTTTTAGCAAAGTGACTCGCTTGTTGGCGAGTGAACTGGAATTTTTGATCTTGATGAGAGAAATAAGATGTAAGAGACATAATGTACGCTGTATAGCCAAAACTGACGCGATTATAAGTCAACTCCACTCGATGAATGGTCCAATCAGTAAAAAGAGCCTCACAGAGAGCGAGGCTCAATAGCGTAACATTATAAGCTAGGGAGAAGATTTTCCGGCATGAGCGAGTTATGTACCGCCAGCTCTAGCAAGGTATTAGCTTGTTCAATATCTGGCGAGAAGTAGCGATCCTTATCGTAAAACGAAACTTTTTTACGCAGGATTTGTTTTGCTTCTTCGACTAATGCGGAGGATTTATTGGGCGCTCTGAAATCGAGCCCCTGCGCGGCAGAAAGATACTCGACCGCTAAAATACCACGCGTGTTTTCGCTCATATCACGCAGACGACGACCAGCAAACGTTGCCATCGACACGTGATCTTCTTGGTTGGCTGAAGTGGGTAAGCTGTCTACCGAAGCCGGATGGGCGAGCGTTTTATTTTCACTGGCTAGCGCTGCCGCCGTCACTTGCGCAATCATAAAGCCAGAGTTAACGCCACCGTTGTCCACTAAAAATGGCGGAAGCTTGCTGAGCGCGCTGTCAATCAAGAGTGCCATGCGTCGTTCTGACAAACTGCCGATTTCGGCAATTGCTAGCGCCAAGTTATCCGCAGCCATCGCGACGGGCTCTGCATGGAAATTTCCGCCAGAGATGATGTCGCCATCGTCTGCAAACACCAGAGGGTTGTCGGAAACGGCATTGGCTTCCACTTCTAGCGTTTCAGCCGAATTGCGAATTTGCTGTAAGCACGCGCCCATCACTTGTGGTTGGCAACGCAGTGAATACGGATCTTGTACTTTTTCACATGCGGTGTGGGATTCACCAATCTCGCTGCGGCTGTCAAGTACATGGCGATAAGCGCTGGCGGCATCCATTTGCGCGCGATGGCCGCGAACGCGATGAATGCGCGGATCAAACGGGCGGCGGCTGCCCAGCGCCGCTTCGACCGACATTGAACCACACACAATGGCGGAGGCAAATAAGTCTTCTGCGGCAAATAACCCCTCTAGGGCAAATGCGGTAGAGGCTTGTGTGCCATTGAGTAGCGCGAGCCCCTCTTTTGGCGCTAAAGTAATAGGAGTTAGCCCTGCGATTTTCAACGCGTCCAGTCCAGAGATAATTTCGCCGTTGTGGCGAGCTTGCCCTTCGCCGAGCAGCACCGTACTCATGTGTGCTAAAGGCGCTAAATCACCCGATGCGCCAACCGATCCCTTTTGCGGAACACATGGGTAGACTTGGTGATTAACTAACGCCATCAAGGCGTTGATCACCTCAAGCCGAATACCGGAATACCCACGGGAAAGGCTATTGATTTTGAGTACCATCATCAAGCGAACGGTTTCATCCGCCATGAATTTACCAATGCCCGCAGCGTGTGAAAGCACGATGCTACGCTGCAAGGTTTCTAAATCTTCAGGGGCAATTTTAGTATTGGCAAGTAGGCCAAACCCCGTGTTGATACCATAAACAGTACGATTTTCGGCAATCACTTGCTCAACGACTTGTGTGCTTGCTTCAATACCCGCTATCGCGCTGGAGTCGAGTGATACGGTGACCGGCTTTCGGCTTACTTGACGCAGTGCTTTTAAGCTCAATTGGCCCGGTTTAATAACAAGATTTAACATGTTTTTTTGTCCTTACTTCAGTTGCGCGAGTTCATGGTTGAGCATTGGCAGGTCGAGCTTTTGTTCTTTAGCACAGCGTTTCGCAATGTCATAACCTGCATCAGCATGGCGCATGACACCCGTGGCTGGGTCGTTATGCAAAACACGCGCAATGCGTTGTGCTGCGTCATCTGAACCATCGCAGCAGATCACCATGCCAGAGTGCTGAGAAAAGCCCATACCTACGCCACCGCCGTGATGAAGTGACACCCAAGTTGCGCCACCGGCTGTATTGAGCAGTGCGTTGAGCAGCGGCCAATCGGAAACAGCGTCTGAGCCATCTAGCATACCTTCAGTTTCACGGTTTGGGCTTGCTACCGAGCCGGAATCTAAATGGTCGCGACCAATCACGACTGGCGCTTTTAACTCGCCACTTTTCACCATCGCGTTAAAGGCCTGGCCTAAACGTTCGCGATCTTTCAAACCCACCCAACAGATGCGAGCTGGTAGGCCTTGGAATTGAATGCGTTCGCGCGCCATGTCTAGCCAGTTATGTAGATGGGGGTTATCAGGGATTAACTCTTTCACTTTTTGGTCGGTTTTATAAATGTCTTCGGGATCGCCAGACAGGGCGACCCAGCGAAAAGGTCCAATCCCCTCACAAAATAGCGGGCGAATGTAGGCTGGCACGAATCCTGGGAAGTCAAAAGCGTTCACTACTCCTTCTTCGAGAGCCATTTGGCGGATGTTGTTGCCGTAGTCGAGTGTGGCAGCGCCGCGTTTTTGCAGCGTTAACATCGCTTGAACTTGGACAGCCATCGATGCTTTGGCCGCCTTGACCACTTGGCTTTCATCTTGAGTGCGCATTTGAGCGGCGTGTTCCATGCTCCAATTTAAGGGTAAATAACCATTGAGTGGGTCATGGGCCGAGGTTTGGTCTGTCACCACATCGGGGGTGATATTACGCTCAACTAGCTGTGGAAAAATATCAGCGGCATTACCTAACAAACCGACAGAAATCGGTGTCTCCGAGCTATCGATCATCGCCAAGGCTTCATCTAAACTGGTGGCTTTTTTATCGACATAACCAGTGCGTAAGCGGTAGTCGATGCGCGATTCATCACACTCGACCGCAATCATGGAAAACCCAGCCATGGTTGCCGCTAATGGCTGAGCGCCGCCCATGCCACCTAAGCCGCCAGTCAACACCCAGCGGCCTTTTGCGCTACCAGCAAAATGCTGTTTAGCGATGGCGACGAAGGTTTCGTAAGTACCTTGTACAATGCCTTGTGAGCCGATGTAGATCCATGAGCCAGCCGTCATTTGACCGTACATCATCAAACCTTGCTTATCGAGCTCATTAAAGTGCTCCCAGTTGGCCCAATGTGGTACAAGGTTTGAGTTGGCAATTAGCACACGTGGTGCATTTTTGTGCGTCGGGAAAACACCGACAGGTTTGCCTGATTGAACCAAGAGCGTTTGATCCTCTTCAAGGCGTTCAAGCACTTCAACAATTTTATCAAAGCACGGCCAATTTCGGGCCGCGCGGCCAATGCCACCATACACCACAAGTGCATGTGGGTGCTCTGCAACGTCTGGGTCAAGGTTGTTCATGAGCATGCGCAGTGGCGCTTCGGTTAACCACGATTTGGCTCGAAGTGTTGTACCGTGAGGGGCGCGAATGGTGCGCGTAGTATCAAGACGTTGCTCTTGAGTATGGGGTTGCGTCATGTTGAGACTCCTTGTGTTTCACAATGTGGCGCTATTGTTGTTATGGTGCCAATATCGGGTTTAGTGAGGTGTAGCGATTAATCGTCGGTCATGGCATTGGCGATATCCCAACACAGCCTTGCCGCGAGACGAGCAGTTTGATTGTCTTGATCAAATTGCGGGTTGTATTCGGCAATGTCGGCAATTAACAGCTTATTTTTGTGGTAGAAAATTTTGTCAAAATAAGGGGCAAGCGCTTCATAACTTACGCCACGTGCCGCTGGGGCGCTGACTCCCGGCGCCGTTGCAGCTGGAAAGACATCTAAGTCAATCGTCAAATAGAGATAGTCACACTGGTCAATGAAGTGTTGCAGTTCACGCAGATGATCAATCGGGCTCAGTGCTGAAAACTGATTATCTTGCATATACCAAACGCCCAGTTCATCGGCTCGTTGAAACAGTGCAGTCGTATTACTTGCTCGGCTTACACCTAAGCAAGCGTAATGAAATGGCCATTGATTTTGCTCGCACCATTGATGAATTTGATTAAAGGGAGTGCCGGAGCTAGGTCGCACCGAAGCGATCTCTGACTCAAAAGCACGTAAATCGAAATGTGCGTCAAAATTGATGATCCCAATTCGTGGTTGGCTGATGGCTTGTTGACTCAGATATTGCGCTGCGCCTTGAAACGTGGCCCAAGCGACTTCATGACCGCCACCCAGTACGATAACGGGCGTTTGTTTAAGCGTATGGGCAATCACATCAGCGCACTGTTGCTGAGCCAGCTCAAGTTCATCATCAATACAGCGAATATTGCCCAGATCAAAAAAGCGAGAGTGCTTATGCCAAGCCATGTTGGCCAGCGCTTGGCGAATGGCATCGGGGGCCTGTTTTGCGCCAATGCGTCCTTTATTGCGGGCCACCCCTGCATCGCATTCAAAACCGATAATGGCAATGGCTTTCTCATCTTGGTTTTGTTGAATGGGTAGCGTATTGACGGTGCAACGTTGAGTTTGATGGTGAACGCGTGTACCTAACTCGCCATCTTCGGCATCGTGACGGCCTTGCCACTCGAAGCTGTGCTGAGTGTTGCTAAGGGTAGGGTTATTCATAGGTCAATGCTCCGTCAACTACGCGTGCATGCAAACGCGGTACGCCCACTTGATAACTTAAATCGGCTGGGTGGCTAATATTCCAAATGGCGAGATCGGCATCGTAGCCAGTGGCAATTTTGCCGCGAGAATCAGCAAAACCTAACGCTTGCGCAGCATGTTGAGTCACACCTCGTAAGGCTTCTTGGGGGGTTAAGCCAAACAGTGTGCACGCCATATTCATAATAAGAGTGAGGTCAGCAAACGGCGATGTACCGGGGTTGAAATCACTTGCGATGGCCATTGGAATATGATGCTGACGCAGTAAATCAATCGGTGGGCGTTGGGTTTCACGTAAGAAATAAAAAGCACCGGGCAGCAAGGTTGCCACGGTATTGGAACGGGCGAGTGCAAACACACCTTGCTCATCTAAATATTCGATATGATCGGCAGACAAACCTTGGTAATGTGCGGTTAAAGCGCTTCCCCCTAGGTTTGATAATTGCTCGGTATGACCTTTCACTTGCAGCCCATGCGCAATTGCGGCTTGGAACACTTTTTCTGTTTGTGCCAGCGTAAAACCAATCGATTCACAAAACACATCGACGCTCGAAGCGAGTTTTTGTTCGGCCACCAGAGGGATGATTTCCTGACAAATATGCTCAACATAATCGTCTGATCGGTGTTGATATTCTGGTGGAATGGCGTGAGCGGCGAGCAGTGTTGTGACGACTTTAATGCGGCGATGATCCTCAAGGTGCTTAGCCGCTTTGAGCATTTTTATCTCATCATGGAGCGTTAAACCGTAGCCCGATTTGATCTCAACGGATGTGACACCGGAACGCAGCAATCCCTCTAATCTTGGTAGTGCCAACTCAACCAATTGGTCAATGGATGCGGTGCGGGTGGCGTGGACGGTTGATAAAATACCGCCGCCTTGCTTGGCGATCGCTGGGTAGGGAACGCCTTGCAAGCGCATTTCAAACTCATTGGCGCGGTTACCGGCATAGATAAGGTGAGTATGGCAATCTATCAACCCCGGAGTGATAAGCTTGCCTTGGCAATCTATGACTTTGTGTTCTGGCGTGGCAGCGATGGGAATGTGGCTATCAAGGCTGGCGTCAATTTTGCCCGCTTTTATCACCACAGTTTTAGGAGAGCTAGGTTGATAGCCAAGCTCCCCTTGTTCCATGCTGACGATACGCGCGTTGGTCAGTATTAGATCCATCTTTATTGTCACCGTTATCGCTTAGTACGCTGCTGATTTAAATGTATATACAAATAAATAAGGCAAAAGCGCACGCGGTGCAAGATGAATGTTGCAAAAGTGTGATCGAATGTTGAAATGTGTAGCGTTAGTCGAGCATCACTTTAGAGGTTAATTTGTATTTCGAGCCCGGGTGATAAAGCAGTGCAGAGCTGACTAACTTATCGCCACTCCAGGTACGGCGATTAAGTAGTAAACAGGGTTCATTGACGGCCAACTGCAACAATTGTTTGATGTGATGCTCGGCAATAATGGCTTCAACAGTGTGCTCAATGGCACTTAATGGGCAGTTTTGTGAAAGATATTGATTGGGCGTCATGAACGAAAAGTTTTGTTCAAGATAGTGGGGCGCGTAGCGGCTATTGACCCAACGCACTTCCAGTTGTATCGGAGTATCATTAGCAAAGTGAATGATTTCACTATAAAAAACAGAAGATCCTAGCATGACGCCGAGTTTGATAGCGACACTTTCATCTGCTGTTAACGCAAGTTGCTTTAAGACTTTACTGCGATATTGCTTCCCTCGGCTAGCGACCTCGTCAGCAATATTACGAATATCAAGTAGCGGTGATTCCGCTTTGTCTTCTACAGCGCAAACAAAAGTACCTAGCCTTGGTCGGCGTTGCAGTTTTCCATCAGCCACCAGATCCCGTATCGCTTTATTCACCGTCATCCGACTCACATTAAATTGCTCAGTCAGTTCTAGCTCGGTGCTTATGCGTTGGCCGACAGGCCAGTGTCCGGATTCAATGTTATCTAAAATAAATTGTTTTATTTGTCTATAAAGTGGTGAGCTTGACATGGGCATGATGAGTTTTATTTGAATATACAAATAATTAACGAAGTCGCTGGGAAATGCAATATTTAGATAAGGCTTTGCGATCATCATCGGCCAAAACTGTGAATTGGTGAAGCAGCTATCGACGACAAAGGGTCAGTGTCACGGTAAGATGGCGCCGTAACTTGTGTTGTAAATAGTAACCTGTGGTTTAAATAATAAAGAGAAAATACGATGACAGCTCCAACAGAAATGACTTTTTTCGCTCGTTTTGAAGCGGATATTTTGGCGAAAAAGAAAGTGATCACCATTCGTGATGAGAGCGAAAAGCACTACCAAGTTGGCTCTATTGTCGAGGTGAGTACGTTGGAAGAGGGACGAAAGTTCTGCCGCTTGTTAATCAATAAGGTTGAACCGATCCTATTTAGCGAATTAAGCCACTACCATGCAGAGCAAGAAAATATGTCAATCACGACACTGAAAGAGGTGATTCAAGACATTTATCCCAATATTGAACAGTTGTATGTCATTCACTATCAACTGGTTGAAGAAAAAGCTCTGGAAAAAGATCACGCTTAAAAATAATAACGCCAATCAATCACGATTGGCGTTATTGCTGTTTGCCTCAAGACAGTGTCACGACGATTTCATTATAAAACGCAGCAACAGTAATGAGGTTAGTCACGCTTCCACAGAATGTGGCAGAACTTTTGGTCTGGGTCGCGGCTGACGAGCATTCTTGCAAACACATCGTCTAGTACGTCGTCCTCTTCGTTGACAAGACCGATCAATACTTCCGCGTAAGCTTCCTTATCGACGTCAAAACCCACGTGTTGAACCCAATCATCACCAACGTCAAGCAGTTCAGCCGCGCCACGGTCTTCAAATTGTGCCGTAAACAGGATGACATCAACAGGTTCTAGATTATCGGGTGCCATTTCAAGAAAGATGTCGTAAGCCGCATCAATGGCATCGTCGTAAGAAATCAAATCAGACATTATTATGCTCGGCTCATGTATTTGCGTTCAGCGGTGTTGATAATAATACGGTCGCCAGTTGCGACATATTCAGGAACCTGCACAACAAGGCCAGTGCTTAAACGTGCTGGTTTTGAACGCGCAGAAGCTGAAGCACCTTTGATGGAAGGATCAGTCTCTTCAATCACAAGCTCAACAGATGAAGGGACATCTAGTGCTACCGCAACACCGTCAACGACAACCACATACATACCTTGGATTTCTTCAGTGATGAACAGTAGCTCATCTTCGATATCCGCCTGTTTAAACGTAAATTGAGTGTAGTCTTCGTTATCCATGAAGATGTACTCATCGCCATCAACATAAGAAAACGAAACCGCACGGCGGTTCATGTCAACGGTGTCGACAAAGTCATCGGCTTTTAAACGCTCATCAACGCGAGCGCCAGTGTTCAAATCAGTACAACGTAGTTTGTAGATTTTAGAACCACCGCGGCCACCAGGAGTGGTCACTTCGATGTCTTTGATCAATAGCGTCTTGCCACCAGAAATAATAGCAAACCCTTTTTTTAATTCATTCGCCTTTGGCATGGAATTTTTCCTTCATACTTAGTTTCGGCGCATTATACCTTGCCGTTTTCGAAAAGGAATATCTTGATTGATTGCTTTGCATAGTAGAACATGACCGCGTGTACTTTTTCTTAAATTAACTAACGCTTTTTGCTATGTATTTATCGGTTATTGACCCAAAACAACCCTTTCAGGCTGAATATCAAGCGGCTATCGATGATCTCATCAAGTTTCTGCGTGCCGGGTTAGGTGACAATCTACATAGTCTTTACCTTTATGGCAGTGTGGCGCGTAGAACTGCGCGTTATGGGCGATCCAATTTGGATGTAGTGTTGGTCACGCACCGTGATTTCTCCGAGCAACGAGCAACTCTGCTGAATACGATAAAATGGCGATTTCAGAAAAGTTTCCCACATATCACCGAAGTCTCGATCAAAACTGCACTCGTGAGCGAGGTAGCCACTTTAGAGAGCATTTTTACGTGGGGATTTATGTTGCGCCATTGCTGCGTTTGTATCTTGGGTGATGATCTGGCGGAATGCTTTGGCGATTTCGAACCCAGTTGGGAAATAGCCAAACACTGGAATATGGACATCGCAGATTGGGTCTTTTTTTACCGTGATAAAATTGCAAAAACCAGTTCTGAAAGCGAACAGAGCAAGGCGCAAGTAGCCATTGCCAAGAAATTACTGCGCGCCAGTTATTCTTTGATTATGTATCGTGACAAAAATTGGTTTGATGATCCTATCGAATGCGGGCAGCAGTTTTTACGTTATCACCCGGAGAAAAAAATCGACATTGAGAGATTGGGTATTTTGCTCTCTGGACGAGTGATCGCCAAACGCTCAGTGATTGGAATTCTAGACAGTTATGGGCAATGGCTTGCAAAGCAGTATCAAAAAACAGAGTTTCGGATTGGTTAACCGCTGGCTAGATCGTCGTACTTCTTAAAATAACCCAAGTTGTGGCTGGCTGAGCTGTTCGAAATTCAAGCCAACAAAAGGCAAAATGGCTTCTGCGACTGGCTGCAATTGTTTATCGATATAGTGCTGATAATCGATAGGACTTTTTAAATACTCTTTAGGCTCAGGGCCATTCAGTGTGATGAGGTATTCGATACGACCTCGATTTTGATATTGCAATGGTCGGCCTAACTGCTGGTTTATCGTATCAGCAAGTCGTGCGGCTCTTACTTGTGGTGGTACGTTTTTTTGGTATTCATGCAGCTTGCGACGCAACCGTTTTTGGTACACGAGCTCATGGTCGAGTTGACCGGTTTGAGTTTGCTCAACGATTTCACGAATAAACGCCGCAGGGTCTTCACCATTAAAAATCATCGAATAAAGTTGGTGCTGAAAGCGTTGTGCGAGCGGAGTCCAGTCCGTTCTTGCACTCTCAAGGCCTTTAAAAATTAGCCGCTCGTTTTCGCCTTCACCGATCAATCCCGCATAGCGTTTTTTTGACCCCGTTTCTGAACCTCGGATGGTTGGCATCAGAAACTTTCGGTAGTGGGTTTCGTATTCCAATTCCAGCATCGATTCCAATCGGTACTCTTCACGCAAGTGGGTCGTCCACCATTGATTGATGTGTTCAACCAGTTGTTTTCCTACGCGATCCGCTTGCTGCTGTGAATATTGACCACCTAAAGAGACAAAGGTTGAGTCGGTATCACCATAAATCACCTGATAGCCTTGCGCCTCAATTAACTTTTTAGTTTGCTTCATGATCTCGTGTCCGCGCATGGTAATACTGGACGCCAAGCGAGTATCAAAAAAACGACAACCTGACGATCCAAGCACCCCGTAGAAAGAGTTCATGATGATTTTTATCGCTTGTGAAAAGGCTTTGTTATTGTTCTTTTTCGCCACATCACGCGCAGCCCATAATTTCTCGATCATTTCTGGAAGAAAATGTTTGGTGCGGTGAAATTGACCGCCACGAAATCCCGTTACTGCTTGGTTATCCTCTTTACCAAGTGGAATTTTTAGCCCTTCAATCAAGCCAAGTGGGTCAATTAAAAATGAACGAATGATCGAGGGATATAAGCTTTTAAAATCAAGAAGTAATACAGAGTCGTAGAGGTTAGGGATGGAGTCCATCACATAGCCTCCGGGGCTTGCGACCCAATTTTCGGAGTGCAAGTTAGGTGCAATGTAACCCGCGCGATGCAATTGAGGTAAGTAGAGATTGGTAAAGGCGGCGACAGAACCGCCGACGCGATCTAGCTCCACACCCGTGAGACGGGAACGTTCAATGGCGAAATCCAGCAAATGGGTATGTTCAAAGATTTTATTCACTAACACACAATCTTGCAGGTTGTATTTCGCCAGTGAAGGTTTGTCTTTTTTAAACATACGGTTGATTTCATCCATCCGATCATGGGCGTTGTGAATCGCTTTTCCTTCGCCTAATAGCTCCCTTGATACTGATTCCAATGACCAAGAACGAAATTGGTAAGTGGCTGTTTTTAATGTATCAATTCCATCCAACACTACTCGCCCGGGAATGGTAATAAACCCTTGCTGACTCTGGTTTGAACTACGAAAAAAACTGTGCTGTTTGCCACGGCCAATCGCAAGTTTTAACTTATGCCACTCGGCTCTTTTATGGAGTAAGCGAAAATCAAAATCAATCACGCTCCAGCCAATTACTACATCAGGGTCGAACTCAGTGAACCAATCGATGAGAGCATTGAGCAATGCGTATTCGTCTTTCACCCATTGAATCGGGGTATCGCAAGGCTCAGGCTCACCAATCATGATTACGCGGCTGTCCATTGGGCTATCAAAACCAATCGAGTAGAGAATGCCTTTTTCAGAACACTCTAAATCCAGCGAAACCACTTTCAGATGAGGAAGATAGTTGCCCGGTCGACATTTCGCCTGTTCTATTTTTGAGTGGGAAAACGTCTGGGTAAGCCGTCCAGTGAATTCAATGCTGCCTTTAAGAAAACGCTCCATAAGAAAGCGGTCGGCAAGCTTAATATCATCTTCTAACGTCAGAATATGATGTTGCTTTAGTAGTGCCGAAAACTCAGCATGCGTTTGAATCGTTTGACAATAACAACCTGCTAGGAGGGTATGTTCAAAATCTTCCAAATCCAATGTCTTTAATTCGATAGAGAGCTGCCGCTCTAACGCTAATTTTTGCGCTTGTGGCACATCTTTCTGTGGTATGAAGAAAACGGGTTTTTCACCACGGATAATCAGTTGGGTTGGACCTTGAGGCGTACTCAACCACAACTCAATATGAGTCGAGCCATGAAGGTCTCTTGCATGGCGAGTAAGTAAAAAACCGTGTTGAATAACCAAGCGTAATAAATCCAAATAGTCGTAACCTTGGGGGAGGGCATCATATCAGAGCTACGAGGTAAATAACGAATTTCAGTGAGGTGAGTAAGCGGGCGATGGAGATGAAATAACCGTTAATTGGTATGGTGTATGCATTTTAACTTTATGATTTGTTTTGGTTTTGTATTTTTATGAGGCTGGTTGCATTTTTATGTTTAGGTTCAAATTTGTCAAAAAATCATGTAAAAGTCGTGCGGCATCTCTGCTAATATAATTAAGCTTTTGATTTGTTAATGGATTCTCATTGGATGATTAGCCGAACAAATAAGTACTTGCCAAATTTGGGGTTTGAGCACATATTCAGTGTGAGTAAAAACTAATGTTAAGTTAATTACCCGATTGTGAGTTAATTTCCAATTGTGAGCTAATTAATGTGGGCCGCGATGCTGCTATCCACGATTCAGTGGGTGCAGAGCCAATAGATGAGTGTGGAGATACAAGTTTGATAAGTGTTTTCCTTGTAGATGATCACGAGCTGGTTCGCACAGGGATACGACGTATTATTGAAGACGTCCGTGGAATGAACGTAGTAGGGGAAGCTGACAGCGGTGAAGAAGCAGTAAAATGGTGTCGCAGTAATCATGTCGACGTTGTTTTAATGGATATGAACATGCCTGGTATCGGCGGTTTGGAAGCGACAAAAAAAATTCTGCGCTTTAATCCAGATGTGAAAATCATCGTGTTAACGGTTCATACGGAAAATCCATTTCCGACCAAAGTGATGCAAGCTGGAGCCGCGGGTTATTTAACCAAAGGTGCAGGCCCAGATGAAATGGTCAACGCGATTCGCATTGTGAATAGCGGGCAGCGTTATATCTCGCCTGAAATCGCACAGCAAATGGCGTTAAGCCAATTCTCGCCAGCTTCTGACAATCCATTTGCTGATCTCTCGGAAAGAGAGCTGCAGATTATGATGATGATTACCAAAGGGCAAAAAGTGACGGATATTTCCGAGCAACTTAGTCTTAGCCCCAAAACAGTAAATAGCTATCGCTATCGACTGTTTAGTAAGTTAGCGATCAGCGGTGATGTTGAACTGACCCATTTAGCTATTCGACACGGAATGTTAGACACAGAGACGCTTTAGTGACTTCTTTGTTCGACTCGGTCGCTTTTCTTAAAACCGTTACCCATCAGCCCGGCGTTTATCGAATGTATAACGCCGAGGCTGATATCATCTATGTTGGCAAAGCCAAAGACCTCAAAAAACGCCTTTCTAGTTACTTTCGAAAAACAATCGACAGTGAGAAAACGCGCGCGTTAGTCAGCCATATCGATAAAATTGATGTCACCGTTACTCACACTGAAACGGAAGCGTTGATCCTTGAGCACAATTACATCAAGCAATATTTGCCTAAATACAATGTGCTGCTGCGAGACGATAAATCTTACCCGTATATTTTTATTAGTGGGCATAAGCACCCTCGTTTGTCGTTGCACCGTGGCGCGAAAAAGCGCAAAGGTGAGTATTTTGGTCCATACCCTGATTCTGGTGCGGTTCGAGAGTCGTTACACCTCATCCAAAAAATATTTCCGGTAAGACAATGTGAAGATACCGTCTATAGCAACCGGACTCGTCCTTGCCTGATGTATCAAATTGGCCGCTGCGCTGCACCTTGTGTGAGTCATATCATTGCGGATGAAGAGTATGCTGAATTGGTTAATTATGTTCGATTGTTTTTGCAAGGCAAAGATAACCAAGTACTTGAAACATTAGTGCAAAAAATGGAACAAGCCAGCCAAGCACTGCAGTTTGAAAATGCCGCTAAATTTAGAGACCAGATCCAAGCCATTCGAAGAGTCCAAGAACAACAGTTTGTTTCTGAAGAGACGATGGATGACATGGATGTATTGGGATTTGCCCAAGAAAATGGCATCGCTTGCATCCATATTTTGATGATCCGCCAAGGTAAAATATTGGGTAGTCGTAGCCATTTTCCTAAAATTCCGGCTAACACGACTCAAGAAGAGGTGTTTGATGGCTTTTTAGGACAGTATTATTTAAGTCACAATGAAGCGCGTACGATCCCAAGTCGAGTGATCTTAAATGCGGGTCTGCTAGAGGATGAAAAGCCGCTGCAAGAAGCCTTACAGACCCTGGTCGGGCGTAAAGTTTCTTTCCACATCAGCCCAACAGGTGTGCGTGCTCAATATTTAAAATTGGCTAATACCAATGCATTGAGCGCAATAACGGCTAAAATTAACCATAGAATGACGATCAACCAGCGCTTTAAAGCACTTCAAGCTGTTTTAGG
Source organism: Vibrio sp. 2-2(8) (assembly GCF_963888495.1). NCBI lineage: Bacteria > Pseudomonadati > Pseudomonadota > Gammaproteobacteria > Vibrionales > Vibrionaceae > Vibrio > Vibrio sp. 2-2(8). Next base: position 32,805 of record NZ_CAWPJM010000044.1, read on the forward strand.
GTTGGATAGCATAGAGCGTATGGAGTGTTTTGATATTTCGCACACCATGGGAGAGAGCACGATCGCCTCATGCGTGGTATTTAACCAAGAAGGGCCTGTTAAACCAGAATACCGCCGTTATAACATCACGGGAATTACTGGTGGGGATGATTACGCTGCAATGGGACAAGTGTTAGATAAGCGGTATTCCAAGCAGCTTGACGTGGAAAAAATCCCCGATGTCATTTTCATTGATGGTGGTAAAGGGCAATTGAATCGAGCTTTGCAGATCATCTCTAGCCATTGGCAAGATTGGCCGAAAAGACCGGTGATGATTGGTATCGCCAAAGGTGTTACCCGCAAACCGGGGCTAGAAACGTTGATTACAACCGATGGTGATGAATTTAACCTGCCAAGTGATGCGCCAGCTTTGCATTTGATTCAGCATATTCGCGATGAAAGTCATAATCACGCCATTGCTGGGCATAGAGCCAAACGAGGTAAAACACGGCGTACTAGTACATTGGAAGGCATAGAAGGGGTTGGGCCTAAACGCCGGCAAGCACTGCTGAAATATATGGGAGGGCTGCAAGAGCTAAAAAGAGCCACTGTTGAAGAAATCGCCAAAGTACCCGGTATTAGCCATTCTTTAGCTGAAAACATTTATCAAGCATTGAAACAATAAGAAAAATAACGCAACATAACCGCGCAATCGATAAGAGCCTATAAATATGCGTTTGAATATTCCTAATATTTTGTCTTTATTACGACTTTTCCTTATCCCAGTATTTGTCGTTGTTTTCTATCTGCCTTACGGCTGGGGCCCTTTTGCTGCGGCAATGGTGTTTTGGGTAGCGGGTTTTACCGATTGGTTAGATGGCATGCTTGCGCGAAAACTTGGGCAAACCTCTCGCTTTGGTGCTTTTATTGACCCAGTAGCGGATAAAGTGCTCGTTGCGACGGCTCTTATCTTGATCACCGACCATTACCACAGTCTCTGGATAACGATTCCAGCCGTGACAATGATTGCACGTGAAATCATCATTTCTGCGTTGCGAGAATGGATGGCGGAAATTGGTAAAAGAGCCAGTGTGGCCGTTTCATGGGTTGGGAAGGTTAAGACGCTCACCCAAATGTTTGCATTGTGGGTATTGATTTGGCGTCATGATGATTGGATGGTGTGGGTCGGCTATGCAGCGTTATACATCGCAACCATTTTGACCTATTGGTCAATGGTTCAATACTTGGCGGCAGCTAAAGACGACCTCCTCAATGCAGAACATCATTAAGAAACGGGCTTAGGCCCGTTTTTTGTTCCTCCAATTTCTACAATCCCTTTCACAACATGCATTATTGCTTCAGTTAAAGCACAGTTATCTCGTGTAAAAGGTGGTGAATTTTGCTATCAAATTAACCAAATCCGTCCTTTTTGAATGCAAAATAGCCAAACGGTTTAAAAACTAAAAAAATAATATTGACTCATCGAATCGAATGCGTAGAATGCATCCCGTACTTGAGAGGAACGGAAGAAACAACCCAACCCCTTGATGTTACAGGGGCGCGTTGGCAGAGGGGCTATGCAGCGGATTGCAAATCCGTGGACCTCGGTTCGACTCCGGGACGCGCCTCCATTGCGACACTAGCTCAGTTGGTAGAGCGCAACCTTGCCAAGGTTGAGGTCACGAGTTCGAACCTCGTGTGTCGCTCCAAATTTTGAGGTGTTGAACTTAACGTTCAGTATCTAAAGATGGTGTTACTAAATTTTGTAAACAGCATCGCAATGCAAAATTGCGTGCCCTGGTGGTGAAATTGGTAGACACAAGGGATTTAAAATCCCTCGACTTTCGAGTCGTGCCGGTTCAAGTCCGGCCCGGGGCACCATCTTTTTACTGCTTATGCAGCATGCGACACTAGCTCAGTTGGTAGAGCGCAACCTTGCCAAGGTTGAGGTCACGAGTTCGAACCTCGTGTGTCGCTCCAAATTAAAGCCCTAGCAGAAATGCTGGGGCTTTTTCATCTCTGTCTCACAGCCAGTTTACAACCAACGATATCGTTTTAGAGCAATCTTGCCAAGGTTGAGGTCACGCTTTTAGTTCAAAAGAAAGCGAACCTCGTGTGTCGCTCCAAATTAAAGCCCTAGCAGAAATGCTGGGGCTTTTTCATCTCTGTCTCACAGCCAGTTTACAAGCAACGATATCGTTTTAGAGCAATCTTGCCAAGGTTGAGGTCACGCTTTTAGTTCAAAAGAAAGCGAACCTCGTGTGTCGCTCCAAATTAAAGCCCTGGCAGAAATGCTGGGGCTTTTTCATCTCTGTCTCACAGCCAGTTCACAACCAACGATGTCGTTTTAGAGCCACCTTGCCAAGGTTGAGGTCACGCTTTTAGTCCAAAAGAAAGCGAACCTCGCGTGTCGCTCCAAATCGCCGCCCTAGCGGAAACTGGGTAACCCCCCTACGTTCACTATATTCGTTGACGGTTTCGGACGTGAAATTGAAATATTTTAAGCAAAGCCATCACCATCAAACAGCAGTGCTTCAATTTATGGTCAAATCTCGCATCGTTTTTACTCTCCATCCCCAATTCTAGAATGTTAATAATTTGATAAAGCAACCTTTATCTTGAGTTGTTATTATTTTGTGAAGTGAAATTTCGGCCTACTTCACATAATTTTCGTGCCAACATTTAATTTATGGTGTGAATTATTTGCAAAAGCGTGATTTATATAAACTTATCAACAACCCATTCATGGGAACGATTCCCAATGTGACATCGATCTATTTTTACATTGATTCGGTGAATGTAAACTCCATCCCCGTCAGCAACGTTAAGGGAATACATAAGCAGTGGTTGCTGAGCAATAAAGAGATTGAGCTGTTCATGATTACCAAAGTAGCGTGCTACTTCCCCCGGTGAATTTGAATATAACTCATTAATTTTATTGAATATATCTCAGGATGAGATTCAAGGTGCCAAGCACCAACATAATGATAATGATGACCATAAGGTCGATGGAGTATAAAAAATGAATTTTGCTACCTCTGGTAAACTTTCTCTTGCCGCAATTCTAATTTCAGCCGCACTACAAGCAAACGCAGGTATCAGTGTTGAAGGTGAACAAGGTGTTTTCTCAATCGGCGGTGATGTTGAGTTCGATATCAACCTTCGTGATAAAAATGCCACTGACAAGCAACATCTAAATCAAGATGGCCGCCTTTTGGTTCAAATCGCTGGTGAGCGCAGTGTGAGTGGTGACCGTTATATTAAAGCACAAGCACAACCTTTACTTAAAACAACGGGTAAAGTTGAACTTGATGATGCTTGGATTGCATTTGGTCAAGCGAATAACTGGGAACTGAAAGTAGGCCGCTATGAAGCGTTTGATTTGTTCCCTGTTGGCCAAGATACTATGCTTGAATACGCAAATGCAGATAAAGATGTATACCGTGCGAATAAGGCTCGTGGCCGCGGTGATAACGGACAAATTGGCTTTAGCAAAACGGCAGATAACCTTTATTTTGAACTCTCTACTAAATTTGAGAATGAGTCTGCAGCGGATCAGAATGCCGTATTTGTACGCCCAGTTGTTGCATACCAGATCGTTGACTCAGTTCGTGTTGCTGCTGGTTTAGAAGCCAATCTGACTGCAGATGATAAAGATGCTGCGAATGATTTCCTTGGTTATGGCGCGACAGTTAACTATTCTGCTAACGATCTTTCTATCAACGTGAACTATGCGTTCCGTGATTTCGACAAAACTAAACAAGAAGATACGACCATCGGTGCTAACTTACTGTTTAAAGGCTTTGGTCTAGGTCATGTCTATGGTGATGTTGATAAAGGTACTAGCGAGAAGGTAAATACCACTTATGCTTCTTACCAATTTGCTAATGTGATGGATGTGGAAGATTTCTCTGTTTATCTAGGTACTTACTACTCGAAAGTAGACGATACAGAAAATAAAGATCTAGGTATGCGTATCCGTCTAAAATACTTCTTCTAAGTTTTAAAACTTAAGCATTAAATCTCAACTGCTTTTGATGCCTACCGTTCGGTAGGCATTTTTTGTATAAGCAGATGCGATGATTTACAGCTGTTTAAGCATCCACACATCGCAGCCGTTGTGCTCAGTGCCGTCCATTGGTCGATCCAAATGTATAAATCCGAGTTTTTCATATAACTGAATGGCGGATGTCATACTAGATAACGTATCCAAATAGCAAGATTGATAACCTGCATTTTGAGCAAACGATAGGCATGCTTCACTGAGCATTTTTCCCAGCCCGCAACCGCGACTTTCTGGTAATAAGAAGAGTTTTTTTAGCTCACAGATCCGTTGGCTATGATGAAAGGCTGCAATACCTGCTCCACCGACAATGATGCCGTCACGTTTGGCTACCAGATAAAGGCTGCTGCTCTCTTGCGTATAATGTTGACTCATGTTTTCCACTTCAGCATCAGATGGGCCAAAACCCTCACCTATGGCCCCAAATTCCGCGCCTACAGATTGGATAATTTTACAAATGTCCGAATCATCTTGTGGTTTGATTGGTGTTATCGTGATGTTCATCGTTTCTTCTTAAAAATAGTCATGTTTTTATTATTGTTTGGGGAGAGGGAGGTAATATCAAGAGAGCGGCAAAAATAATGCCGTTTTTTTGTTCAAGAGCAAGCGTCAGTATCATTTCAATTTGGCTTTAGAGGTGGCTTTCGATACTATGTGCAGCTATCTGAAAAATACAAAAACATCCTATATGGACACTACCTACAGGTAGATGAGGAAACGATGCAACATCTAGAAGAGATTATTGCTAATGCGACCGCAGCGATTAATGCTGCCGATTCGCTAGTCGCACTTGATGAAGTGCGTGTTCAGTACTTGGGTAAAAAAGGTGAGTTAACCACTCAACTACAGAGCCTAGGTAAATTGCCACCCGAAGAACGCCGCGCTGCAGGTCAAGAGATCAACGTTGCGAAAGAGACAGTGCAACACGCCATTGCTACGCGTAAAGATGCTTTGCAGCGAGCAGAGTTAGAAGCCAAACTAGCGGCTGAAACGATTGACGTTACTTTGCCTGGACGCCGCATTGAAAATGGTGGCTTACACCCAGTGACTCGCACAGTTGAACGCATCGAGCAGTTCTTTGGTGAGCTTGGTTTTCATGTTGAATCTGGCCCTGAAATTGAAGACGCCTTCCACAACTTTGATGCGTTGAATATCGCTGCCGATCACCCAGCACGTACTGATCACGATACCTTCTTCTTTAATCCAGATTTAATGTTGCGTACACACACGTCAGGTGTGCAAATTCGCACTATGGAAAATGGTCAACCGCCGTTTCGTTTTATTGCGCCGGGCCGCGTATATCGTAATGACTACGACCAAACACACACACCAATGTTCCACCAAGTTGAAGGTATGTTGGTTGATGAGCACGTCAATTTTGCTCAGCTTAAAGGTATTTTGAACGATTTCTTATGTAACTTCTTTGAAGAAGAAGTTGAAGTGCGTTTCCGTCCTTCTTATTTCCCATTTACAGAACCTTCTGCGGAAGTGGATGTGAAGGGTAAAAATGGTAAATGGCTTGAAGTTCTAGGCTGTGGCATGGTTCACCCGAACGTTTTGCGCAGTGTTGGTATTGACCCTGAAAAATATTCTGGCTTTGCATTTGGTATGGGTGTTGAGCGTTTAACGATGCTTCGTTATGGCGTCAACGACCTACGCGCGTTCTTTGAGAACGATCTGCGCTTCCTCAAACAATTCAAGTAATTCAAGGGTAAACACAATGAAATTCAGCGAATCATGGCTTCGTGAGTGGGTTAACCCTGCGGTTACGACTGACGAACTTACACATCAAATTACAATGGCAGGCTTGGAAGTCGATGACGTTCTTGCTGTCGCCGGTGAATTTACTGGCGTCAAAGTGGGTCACGTTGTGGAATGTGGTCAACATCCGGATGCCGACAAACTGCGTGTAACGAAAGTTGACGTGGGTGAAGAAGAACTGCTTGATATCGTTTGTGGTGCAGCAAACTGCCGCCAAGGCTTAAAAGTGGCGGTAGCGACTGTTGGTGCGGTACTGCCCGGCGATTTCAAGATTAAAAAAGCAAAATTACGTGGTCAACCTTCTCACGGCATGCTTTGTTCATTCAGTGAGCTAGGGATTGATGTTGAATCCGCTGGCATTATGGAGCTTGCAGAAGATGCCATCGTTGGTACTGATTTCCGCGAATTCCTAAGCTTAGATGATGTGACTATTGATGTCGATTTGACCGCGAACCGCGCAGATTGCTTTAGTATTCGTGGCCTTGCTCGTGAAGTAGGTGTATTGAACCGCATTGATGTCACTGAGCCATCGGTCATCGCTATTCCTACTTCAATTGAAGATAAAGTCTCTATTGAAGTGAAAGCACCGGCCGCTTGTCCGCGTTATCTTGGTCGCGTGGTTAAAAACATTAATGTTCAAGCCCAAACACCGCTTTGGATGCAAGAGAAGTTACGCCGTTGTGGTCTACGTTCAATTGATCCAGTGGTTGATATCACTAACTATATCTTGCTTGAACAAGGCCAACCGATGCATGCCTTTGATCTTGCCAAGATCGAAGGCGGTATTGTTGTTCGTATGGCCGAGCAGGATGAAAAACTTACGCTACTCGATGGTACAGAAGCTAAGTTGAATGTCGATACGCTGGTTGTTGCCGATCACAATAAAGCATTAGCCATTGCGGGCATTTTTGGTGGTGAAGGTTCAGGCGTTAGCTCAGAAACACAAGATGTACTGCTTGAGTGTGCTTTCTTTGCACCAGACCATATCCGCGGTCGTGCTCGTAGCTATGGCCTACATACTGATTCATCCATGCGTTTTGAGCGCGGTGTTGACTACGCGTTGCAAGCCAGTGCGATGGAACGAGCGACTCAGCTTCTGGTTGATATTTGTGGCGGTGAAGTTGCACCTGTGGTTAGTGTTGAGTCTGAAACGGATTTACCTAAACCAAATCAAGTCACACTTCGTCGCACTAAACTGGACAGTTTGCTTGGTCATCACATTGCGGATGCTGATGTGGTTGAAATCCTAAAACGTTTAGGTATGAGTGTTGAGAGCCGTGCAGACAGTTGGGTTGCTACCGCGCCAACGTGGCGTTTTGATATCGCGATTGAGCAAGACTTGATTGAGGAAATTGGCCGTATTTACGGTTACAACAATATCCCTAATCAAGCTCCCGTTGCAGCATTGAGCATGAATGACCACCAAGAAGCAAACTTGCCACTTAAGCGTGTTCGTCATTTGTTAGTTGACCGTGGTTACCATGAAGCGATCACCTACAGCTTCGTTGAGCCAGAGCAGCAGAAACTGATTGTTCCAGATGTTGAACCACTCATTCTGCCTAATCCTATTTCTGCTGATATGTCGGCGATGCGTTTGGGCTTGATCCAAGGTCTATTAAATACCGTGGTTCATAACCAGAAACGCCAGCAGCCACGCGTTCGTTTGTTTGAATATGGTTTGCGTTTTATTCCTGATGTCTCGGCAGAGAACGGTATGCGCCAAGAGCCTATGCTCGCGGGTGTAATATCCGGTACTCGTGGTGAAGAGCACTGGAACATGGACACCGCAACGGTAGATTTCTTCGATCTAAAAGGTGACTTGGAAGCCATTCTTGATTTAACCGCCAACGGCAAAGCTTACAGTTTTACTTCTGTTGCACACCCAGCGCTGCACCCTGGGCAATCGGCCGCCATCGTTGTCGATGGTGAGATTATTGGGGTGATAGGCACTGTTCATCCAGAGCTTGAGCGTAAGTTTGGCTTGAATGGCCGCACCATCGTATTTGAACTTGAATGGTCAGCGGTGAACACCCGTGTAATTCCAGAAGCTGCATCACTGTCTAAGTTCCCAGCGAACCGCCGTGATATAGCACTGGTTGTTGATGGCGCCATTGCTTCAGGTGATATTGTCGATGCATGTCGTAACGCTGGTGGTGAGCTTCTAAAAGAGGCGAAGCTGTTTGACGTTTATGTAGGCAAAGGGGTTGAAGAGGGCAAGAAGAGTTTAGCGATTGCGTTGATGCTTCAATCGACTGAACGTACTTTAGAAGAAGCCGATATTGCAAGCGCTGTTGAATCGATTGTGACTTCAGTAGCGGCACAGTTTGGTGCAGCCCTGCGCGACTAATTCAGAAAGTAGCCTAAGTATATTTGAGCAGGTTCAAGTTGGGCCTGCTTTTTTATATGCAATTTAGTGACAAGTTAGTGTTAAACAAGTCTATGATTTAACAGGTTATAAATTTTTTTATCAGAAATCGATATCCATTCAAAATAGTATGAAATTCTGAAAATGTTGGCCGTTATGATATAACTAACTAAATTGTCAGTGTTTTTTCTCAATCTTCGACGTCTAATTGTATAAATGCAGCCAGTATATGCGCTTATTTTGATGAAACTATTAATATTGTTGCGAATAAAAAAGTTGGCGAAAATCAGAAGCTTGGCATACACTTTTCAGGTAAAGCCGATATCTTATTGATTGGCTAAGCGAAAATGCTTTGGCGCTGCTTAGAAGCAGCAAGGTTTAACATAGCTTTGAGGGAAGTTTTATGGCGCTCACAAAGGCCGAATTGGCTGAAAACCTGTTTGAAAAGCTTGGATACAGTAAACGGGATGCCAAGGAAACGGTTGAAGTGTTTTTCGAAGAGATTCGCAAGGCGCTTGAAAGTGGCGAACAGGTAAAACTATCTGGTTTTGGTAATTTTGATCTACGAGACAAAAACGAGCGTCCGGGTCGAAACCCAAAAACAGGTGAGGATATTCCTATCTCCGCTCGACGTGTCGTAACGTTCCGCCCAGGGCAGAAATTAAAAGCCCGAGTCGAGAACATTAATGTCGAAAAATAGACCGAGCAATAGACCACGCTATGCGTGGTCTTTTTTTTTCTGTTTATGGTGAGTTAAGGGTTCTGAACGTATTAGGCTGCTTGAATATGAGTGGTGATATACGGCTGCCAGGCGTTTTGGTAGAGTTCGATAGATTGGCGACGAAACTGGTTAATTTGCGCCTTTTCAATATCATGTAACGCTCGCTTCTCTAATGCGGCGACACGTTCAAACTTCTGGATCTGTTCATAGAAACGATGCTCGGGGCCATTTTTCACATCGGCAATGGCTTTAAGATGTAATTGTACTTCTGCAATGACATTGGTTTTAGGAAGTTGAACCAGTAAGTTTAAATCGCGATAGCCCGATGCGGCAGGCGATTTAAAGCGGTTCTTTACTTTTACGATACTGGCTTCTCGGCTTAATACCTCATAAGCCTCGACTAAGCTTGGTACATCATTTGCCACCAGGGTTGTTCTGGCTAAATCTGTGATCCTATCAGCTCGCCCACCTAATTCATGTTCTATTTTGTTTAATGCTCGGTCACGTGATTTCACGCCAGAAAAGTGAGCCTCTGTTGATGTCAGTAAAGCAGTACTTCTGCACAATGTTTCAAGTTCACGTTGAGCTTGGTGAGCTTTACTGTAGAGAATTTCAAAATCGTTGTAGGGTTGCAAAGGCTGGTTGTTGGTGGACTGGATGCCATATAAACCGCTTAAACTATGCTTGAACAGTTTAGATGAGAGTTGATTTTTCGATTCACCAACTTTGGCATCACTTTCTGAATTGAACGGAACGGCTGCAAAGGCAGGGGCTCTGCTTAGTACTAAAAGCATCAGTGCCGTAGTACGTAAAAATAGGCTCATTCATTCTCCTTAACTTAGTCTAGGTAAAAGGTGAAACCAAAATAGACCTAAACACGTGATAACCAGAGTCGCTTGCTATGAGATCTTGGGCTAAACAAAGTGAACTCAATAGCTCGTGGAACAATTAATCCATAATTTTGCGCTTTATCACAGGTCTTATCTTCAGACGCCTCGCCAGGCTATCTGTTCAATTTGATGTGTTACCAAGTGTATCTAATGAGGATGAACCAAATATGAACATCTGTATCTGTCTTTATGCTGTTTGTTTAACCCGTTGGGGATTCACTTATTAGTCAGTAGCATGTACTTTGTCTGGCTGTAGATTTTAATCGTAGAGTACGAAGATAATGAAAGATCCCGAGTTTTGGCACAAGAAATGGGCCTCCAACCAAATAGGATTTCACTTAGAAGATGTGAACCCATTGTTGATCGAATATTGGCCTCAACTCTCACCTCAACGAAATGAAAGTGTATTTGTACCATTGTGCGGAAAAAGTGAAGATTTGATATGGCTCGCTTCCCAGCATGAACAGGTTCAGGGTGTAGAGCTGAGTGAAATTGCCGTTCGTTCCTTTTTTGCTGAGCATTTTTATACGCCAACGGTCACTCGCTTAAATGGAGCGCATGAACTGTATCAGTTTGATGAACTGATGATTTATACCGGAGATGTTTTTAGTGCGCCGCTAAAAGCGGTTGAGCTTATCTACGACCGAGCGGCGTTAGTTGCGCTGCCCCCTGAAATGCGAAAGGAGTACGTTACTCGCTTGCTTTCATTGTTGAAAGAGGGCGGAAGGGTGCTGCTTGTGACGCTGGATTACGTTCAAAGTGAAATGACGGGTCCTCCATTCTGTGTCGCCAAAAATGAAGTTGAGTCGTTATTCACTGACTGCAAAGTGACGTGTCTGTTTCGTGACGATGCTGATGAAAATCACCCTAAAATCAGTCAACGAGGATTAAGCCGTTTTGCTGAAGTCGTGTGGTTAATTGAGAAGTAACAGACTATGCTTAAATCGTTTATTTATACATCCTAGACAACAATAAATAGGTAGGTTTTAGGCGTTTGATGAGAGCAAACCATTACGTCTATATCAGCCGCTCTAATACTAAGGAAAAACTATGGGTTTGTTTAGTCGGAAGCCAAACAGCAATCAACCGTTTAAAAAGAGCAGTGATGAACTGGTGGTTGATTCAATAAAACGCACGATGGCTTATATTGAGTTTGATCCACAAGGACATATTCTGACTGCCAGCTCCTCATTCTTACAAGTGTTGGGTTATTCATTATCGGAAGTGGTGGGCCAGCATCATCGAATGTTCTGTGAAAGTGAATTTGTTAATGCGCCTCAATATAGTCAACTTTGGCAAAATTTAGCGCAAGGTAAACCTCATGCGGGGACGTTTTGCCGTTTAACTAAAAGCCATAATAAAGTCTGGATTGAAGCTACGTACATCCCAGTAAAAGATGAGCAAGGAAAAGTGGTTAAGGTGGTGAAGATTGCCAGTGATGTCACTGCTGCAAAAGAGAAATTGGATAGACAAGTGGCCGTATTTGAAGCTGTCGATAAGTCAATGGCTGTGATTTCTTTCACTCCCGATGGGACGGTTGTGGAGGCGAATCCAAACTTTCTGTCCTGTGTTGGGTACAAATTACAAGAAATCGTTGGTAAACCACATCGCCTATTCTGTGACGATGAGTTTTATAGAAAGAACCCGAATTTTTGGGCGTCGCTTGCTAGCGGCCATTTTAAAACGGGATTATTTAAACGTTTTACAAAACATGGTGATGAAATTTGGTTAGAAGCGACTTATAACCCCATCTTTAACGAAAAGCATAAAGTGATTGGTGTGACTAAGTTTGCAACTGATGTCACGCAACGAGTACTGCAAGCTCGGGCGATTAAAGATGCAGCAGAAGTGGCGCATCACACCTCACAAGAAACGGTACATATTGCTCAACTTGGGACGGGAACGCTAGCCGAAGCCGCCTCCATTGCTAAAGAGATTGATAACGCGATCACTAAGGCGAATACATCGATGACGCAACTGGCCAACCAGTCGCAGCAAATCACCAAAATTGTAACCACCATTACAGGCATAGCAGAACAGACTAATTTGCTGGCGCTCAATGCCGCTATCGAGGCTGCGCGTGCTGGGGAGTATGGCCGGGGTTTTGCTGTGGTTGCTGATGAGGTGCGCTCATTAGCCTCCAATACCACCAAAGCGACCGATGAAATTGGTAATATTGTTAAGCTCAATAGCGAACTGACCAACAGCTCGACATCGATGATGGGGGCAATTCAAGGCCAAGTCACGGCATGTAACAGCAAACTGGAAGAGACGCAAAAGCTGATTGATGAAATGAGAAAAGCCGCGGACAGTGTGGTTAGCACGGTCAGTGAACTGATTAAAGAGTAAGGCTCTGCAGCGAGTATTGTTGGTGAAGAAAATGAAAGCGAGCCTAGTGGCTCGCTTTGCGTTTTTACAGAATCACTTGCACGCTTTTGGCACATTGAATTGCGTTGTGCAAAGCCTGTTTGAGTTCTTTATCTTTCGCCAGAGCAACCCCAAGTCGACGGCGTCCATCAATGTCTGGTTTACCAAACAGACGAAGTTGAGTGTGTGGGATAGACAGTGCTTCATTTATTCCATCAAATCTAAGGTTAGTGGAGGTGCCTTGACCTAAAATAACCGCAGATGCCGATGGTCCATATTGGGTAATACTGTTGATTGGCATACCCGTGAACGCGCGCACGTGTAACGCAAATTCAGACAGCTCTTGCGAAATGAGGGTGACCATTCCCGTATCATGTGGGCGAGGGGACACCTCATTGAAGATAACATTATCGCCTTTTACAAACAGTTCAACACCAAATAAGCCGTAACCACCGAGTGCATTAACCACTTGTTCTGCTACATATTCAGCGGCTTTAATTGCGTTAGCCGACATCACTTGTGGTTGCCATGATTCGCGATAATCCCCTTCCTCTTGTCGATGGCCAATGGGAGCGCAGAAATGGACACCATCCACTGCTCGAATCGTCAAGAGAGTAATTTCGTAATCGAAATCGATAAATCCTTCGACGATCACTCTCCCAGCTCCACTGCGGCCACCTTCTTGAGCGTATGCCCAAGCGCGGCTAATATCCTCTTGCGTCTTAATCACACTTTGGCCTTTACCTGATGAACTCATCACAGGCTTAACTACGCAAGGCATACCGACATGCTCAATCGCCAGTACAAAATCATTATAGTCATCAGCAAACTGATAAGGAGAGGTAGGTAAGGCAAGAGTTTCTGCGGCTAAACGGCGAATGCCTTCACGGTTCATCGTCAATTGAGTGGCCGTTGCCGTGGGGACCACGTTTAAGCCTTGCGCTTCCAGTTCAACCAGCTTGTGAGTGGCAATTGCTTCAATTTCTGGCACCACGTAGTCTGGTTTTTCGAGTTCGATAATGGCTTGTAGCGCATCGCCATCGAGCATATCCAATACGTGGCTACGATGCGCCACCTGCATTGCTGGAGCGTTGGCGTAGCGATCACAGGCAATCACTTCTAAACCAAGGCGTTGGCATTCAATTGCCACCTCTTTGCCCAATTCTCCGGAACCAAGCAGTAAAACGCGGGTGGCATTTTCACGTGTAGCAGTACCAAACATAGTGAATCCTTACATTCAAGCAATAGGTAATAGCGAAAACAGCCAAAATCATACTAAAATTAAGAATAAAAGCAAACGTTTGCCTTTGTGATGAGAGATGAGTGATTTCCTGTTCGTGCTGTCGATAGAGTGGTTTGTGTAATACGCAGTAAACGAACTCATATCTGTACAAAATTAAGGCTGAAATAGCAATTAATGTGCAGTAAACAGCATTCGAGAAACTGCGTTAAGAATATGAAGTAATTTCAGTCTAAAGTTTATGTGGGATTGACTAAGAAAAAGACACCTATGGCTATGAAAACTTTCTTACGTTTGCGTTTTATTACTCTACACACGAAAACTGCTCTGTTGTTTTCTGTCGGGTTGGTTGGGATCATTCTTAGCAGCTTATTTATTACTCGCCACTTTTTTTTATATAGTTTGAATGAACTTGAATCAATTGAGATTCATCGAGATAGCAATCAAGCTCAGTCGGTCATTCAAGATCTTTTAGTACAGCAAGAAAAGCGTTCTTATGATTGGGCTTATTGGGATGAAACTTATCTGCTGCTGTTGAATGGCGACACTCAATTTGCTGAGCGCAACTTGTATCCTGATTCCCTCGATACTTTAGGTTTAGACGTTTTGGCTTTCATCACCGAATCCTCGCAATTGGTTGAATACTTATGTCGGGATATTGAACCAGGCACAAACTGTTCGTTAGTGGAACAGTTGATACGCTCACAAGGTGTGAGCGACCATTTAATTCAGATGCATCACACACTTGATGAGGATAAAACTAGCCGCTCTGGCCTCATCCGTGTGGAAAATAGTGTGTGGGTGGTGAGCCTAACTCCGGTGCGTAACAGTGAAGGTACGGCTGATGTTGTGGGGTGGATGCTATGGGGACAGCACTTAACCCGCCGTTTCCCTTCTCAGTATCAGAACCTACTAACCGCTAAAAATGACATTGTAGTTACCGATGCTCCTGTGATTTTACCTGTTAGTCATAATCAAGAAGGTATTGAAAGAGATCAAAATAATATCACGCATTACACCTTACTCAGTGATATGACAGGGCAACCTATTGGTTATCTAAAAACCTGTGCTCAGCGGCTTTACTATCAAAAAGGGAACGAAACTTTTTATTATTTGATTTTGACGATCATCATTGCGGCCGGCTTTGTCGCCGTGGCTACTTTTGCTCTGTTTCGCAGCAAGGTAGCCAAACGGTTTGAGAATTTTGAGCGTGGGATCAATCAGCTGATTGAAGAGAGTGCATTCTCTTCACAATCGAATGATAAACAAGATGAGTTTGAACGAATTACCGAACTTGTCCGTTCACTTGCTGCCTCATCCTCCTTGGCGGAAGATAGGCTTAAAGAGACGTTACAGAAATTTGATGCACTCTATCAAAGCCAAAATCTCGGAATGTTGCTGGTGGTTGATCGCTTCATTGTCGATGTGAACCAAGCTTTGTTGGATATGCTTTCTTATTCTAGAGATGAGTTGGTTGGAAAGGTTTTAGATGAGTTTTGTATTATACAAAATGATGTGGTGTGCAGCAGTGAATTACTCTACCAAAATATAGAACAAGGGATGCGTGAATTTGAGGGACATGTTGTTACAAAGGGTCAGCAGCGTTTAGAGTGTCTTATCGAAGCTACATTGATAGAACAACGTGGGCATCGCTCTATCATGCTATCGATTACTGATATCAGCGAGCAAAAGCAGCAAGAGCAGCTTATTTACGACCTTACCCATTGTGACCCAGTGTCAGGTTTACTTAATCGTCCAACGATGATGAGCCAAGTCCAACCTTTGATTGACAATCCGACCGAATGTGGTGGGTTTTCCGTGCTCTACCTACGGGTTAAAAGACTAAAAGAAATTTCAGAAGTGTACGGACACAGTGCTTACGATATGGCCGTTAAACATTTTTCGGCTACGCTTAGAAACCGTTTCAACAGGTCCATAATGGGACGAATTAGTGAATATGAATTTATGGTGAGTGAGTTGGGTAACGGGGCAACCTCTTTTTTGATTCATAGAGGCACTAAGCTTATCGATAGTTACAAGAGGAAGACTGACATTGGCGGCTTGGAACTCGATTTGAGTGTGGAAGGTGCTGTGATTGATTCACAATTGGCTATCGATTCTTTTGAAACTTTGGTTCAAAGTGGTTTTTATGCCATTCAACAAACAGAGAAAGCTGGAGCCAGCCTGGTTGTTTCAGTGACACAAGAATTGTTTGTTCATGCCCAGAAGTCGTTAGCGATCAATCGAGATCTTATCTCAGCTGTGAAAGATGGCCATATTATTGCTTACTATCAGCCGATTGTTCGTGCAGACAGTGCCGAAATCATTGGCTTTGAAGCTCTGGCTCGCTGGAAGCACCCTCAACTTGGTATGGTTTCGCCAACCGTATTTATCCCTTTGGCTGAGCAACGTAAAGTGATCATTGAATTGGGAGAGCAGATACTAGGCCAAGCCTGCCAATTTATTAGCGAACTGCAAACGCAGTCGCAATTTTCGTTGGGTAAACGGCTAAGTATTCACGTCAATCTTTCTAGCCCGCATTTCTACAGTAAAAAATTGGTCGGGTACTTATCAGTATTGATTGAAAAATATCAAATTGAACCGGGACAATTAGTGCTCGAATTGACGGAAAGTATGTTGTTGGGGGCTGAAGAAGAGACGATCAAACGCATGGATGCGATAAAAAAACTCGGTATACAGTTGGCGCTTGATGATTTTGGTACGGGCTATTCCTCGTTTAGTACATTGTGTGATTTTCCATTAGATATAGTGAAGTTAGACCAGTCTTATATTTCCACATTGGAATCCAATGACAAAGCCAAAACCTTGGTGCGCAGTATTATCAATATGTCGCAAGAGCTAGGCTTAACTACCGTGGCTGAAGGGGTTGAAACTGCTTCGCAACTGCGCAAACTCAAAGTCTGGAATATTGATGAGATCCAAGGCTTCTATTTTTACAAGCCGATGAGTAAACAAGAGGTGTTCGATAATTTGTTGGGCGGAAAGGATATGCGGTAAAACCTGCACCATCAAAAGGCAAAAATCCCCATGCGTTGGGGATTTTTCACTAGAGCGCCTAAACCACAAGATAGGAAAGAGGAATGTCTGGGTTAATTACTTCCAAGGTGGCTTGAGTATCGGCTAAATGGCTAATACTGCCATCAGACATCTCAACTAATGCGGCTGCGACAATATTATCAAAGCGTTGGCCATCCATCATTAACTGAACAAGAGCAACTTGCAATGGTGGTAAGCTTGGGTTGAATGCGGCATTTTCAGCATACGCACCGACGTAGGTTTTACCATTCTCAACTTGCAGGGCAACACCACTGAGATTGTTGGTATAGGGTGCGTAACTGCGGTTTAGGCCATTAAGAGCTAAGCCAATGAGTGGGTCATCTTCGGTAGTTGTTTTGCCGTGGTTAGCGTCTGCCATTAGACCAGAATCAACACCTAAATCGGCAGGACCAAATGATTCAGGTAGGTACTCTTGCAGTGACTTCTCATCACGCTGTGGTAGCTGAATGGCAAGCGAGTCTGCGGTCGTAAGCTCATTCATAAACTGACGGCAGTGCCCACAAGGGCTGAAGTTGATGGTAATGTCAGCAACGCCTTGTTCACCTTTCATCCACGCATGGCTGATGGCACATTGCTCGGCGTGTACGGTTTGGCCTAATTGTGCACCGGAAAACTCCATATTCGCGCCAAAGTACAAACGGCCCGATAAACCTCTGACGATGGCTCCCACGTAAAAGTTTGAAAGCGGTACATAAGCATAGGCGGCCGCAAAAGGCAGCAGTGCAACGCGCAATTCCGCATCGTCTAAGCCAGAAAGAGAAAGCAGTTGGTTGAACTGTTCTGGTGATAGGGTTGCGTCAAAATCATCGCACAGCAGAATGGGCGACAAAAATTCTGCAACGGGTTTTGGCGTATCAGCTAGCGCCTGTTCAATACGGCTTTTCATAATGAGTCCTTATCTATGTATTGACGAATATTCTAGGCGAAGAATGAAATTTTACTGAGATTTAAGTCACGTAATTTAATGTAACGTGATTTTGGTTTTCACATTTAGAGTGAGGTCACACATGAAATCGATTACAGTCAGCCTTAGAGTGAGACACGTCTACAATCAAAATCCATGAGTAGACGTATCTTTGATTTCTGTTGGCACTCTATAGCGTGGACAACCACATTGAAAAAGCAAAAAAACTTGGAGCAAGTATCGATGTGATTACGCCGCACACGACTAATGCAAGTGAACTAAATGCTGCGTCACGTGGATCTTTTTCAGCGCAGGTTGCTGTGCCCAGCGCATGAGATACGGTGCCCATGGTTAAGCCTTTGGCAATTGGATGCGTAATGTTGAGAAGGTTGTAGATAGGGTAGGCGAGAATTGCGCCAAACAGCCCTACAATGACCACTAAAACGGCGGCAATGGCTGGCTCTCCACCGAGGTTACTGGAAACTTCCATCGCAATCGGTGTGGTAACTGATTTACCCAGTAGGCTGGCGATTAAATGTATATCCGTTTGAAGATAAACAGCAATTAAGCTGGCTGTGAGCATTGACATAGCACTGCCAACCCCACAGGCGAGGGCAATGATGCGCCAATTTGAGCGGATCTGAGGCAGTTGTTCATAGAGAGGATAAGCCAGCGCCACCACAGCCGGTTGCAACAGAAAGCTCAGCCATTGGTTATCAGCATAGTAACTGGCATAAGGGATGTTAAAAAATAGCAAGATAGGAATGATGATCACAAGGCTGAGCAGTAACGGATTCATTATGGCCGTTTTGCATTTTTTACTGATCCAACGTGTCAGGAAAAAGACCGCAATCGTGAGCAATAACCACATCACTTATTCCCCTTTTTCAAAAAACGATCCAGCCCTAAACCCAGACAAACTAATACGATCAGCGTACCGCCCACCGCGCTAGCAAGAATCGGTATGGCGTTACTCATCAATAAATCAAAATGCTCGATTAATCCGACACTGATAGGGACAAATAAAATGACCATATAACGGATAAAAAGACTGGCACTGGGTTTTACCCATTCGACAGGCACGAGCCCACTTGCCAATAAACTAAACAGAATTAGCATTCCGATAATACTGCCCGGAATGGTGATGCCAAGCCAATGTTGAAGATTGATACCTGCCATCAGGCAAAGGAAAATCAGCCCCATAGAGACCAAATATTTTGCAATGGTATTCACAATAAAAGTCGGTGCCTTGTTGTGCCTAAACTATTTTCGGAAATGGAATCGCAGCGTGTTGGTTTGAAACCTGACAGCGCGAAAACCTCGTACATTAACTCGCGATGTCTTCCACATAACGGTAAACGGATTTTAAAATAGCCATTTTCTTTTCGTCACTGCTGTGGGTGTGAACTAAGTTCTCTAAATTGAGCATGTACTCTTCAAGGTGGCTTTCGAAATAATCACGACAGTGAGTTGCCCAACGTCTTTGCTCTTCGTCACTTAATGTCAATGGGTAATGGCGAGCGCGGTAGCGAAACAGCAAGGGTTCGATGCGCTTATCGCTAAAACTAATGTCTAATGCGGCGAGATTGACAGGATCAGCTTGGCGAATGATCTCCATCGCCGCTTTGTCGGCTGGAGAGAAGAAACCGTCGTAGAGTTGAGTATCGACATCGTCACTGTGCTTATATTCTCGCTCAATTGTGTAGAGGCCAATCAGCTTTTCTCTGATCTCTGGGTACTGCTTGATGAGCGCTAAGTGTTCAAGACACAGGTTTCTATCGACCCCGATATGGTCTGCATTTTCGGCCGTTAATGTTTTGGCCGGCGCAAGGATAGGGCATTTATTGAGATGCACTAATTTGATGGGCACTGGCAATTCACCTTCTGCTAACTCTTCGCGTTTGGTATATAGACGTTGATGCAGTTCTTCGCTGCTTAAATCGATCAGGGGTTGAGGGTTTTTGGCAAGGTCCACCACAATAACCGCATTTTGATTGGTGGGATGCCAAGCAATCGGCACGATCCAACTGGTGTATTGGCATTCTCGGCCTAACATACCTGATACGTGCATTAAAGGTGTCATGTTGACGATATCAATCAGATCATTGAGTTTGCGTTTATGGCGCATGTTAAAAAAGTAATCAAACAACTTGGGTTGGGCGGCTTTTACTTTTTTGGCCAGCTCAATGGTGGCGATAACATCGGCCATAGCATCGTGGGCATTCGCGTGTTCGATGCCATTGGCAACTGAGAGATGCTCCAACTTAAAACTGGTAAAGCCTTCGTCATTTTCGGGCCAGTTGATGCCTTCTGGGCGTAGCGCATGGCAGGCGCGCATCACATCAAGTAAATCCCAGCGTGAATTGCCGTTTTGCCAGCTCCAAGCATACGGATCAATGAAATTACGATAGCAAGTGTAACGCGTTACTTCATCATCAAAACGAATACTGTTGTAACCAAGGCTGGTGGTGTTGGGTGTGGCGAGTTGTTGATGAATTTTGGCGATAAATTCAGGCTCTGGCAAGCCTTGGGCCACCGCTTTTTGTGGTGTGATACCCGTAATAAGCGCCGCTTCTGGAGAAGGCAAATAGTCCGCTGGTGGTTGGCAATAGATAACCAGTGGTTCGCCAATAATATTAAAATCCATATCGGTGCGAACGCCCGCAAATTGGCTTGGACGATCTTTCGCAGGGTTGACTCCCCACGTCTCATAGTCGAGGAAAAAGAAAGTAGGCGGGTGCTCTTGTCGCATTCGATAGTATCCAGTCGCTGAAATTTAAGGTTTATTAGACCATTGCCCGTGTGACATAGCAATGTGCGAAGCATGCTCTGATGAGGATTTGAAATGAAAAAGCCGGCGCATTGGCACCGGCTTGGAGAAAAACGAGAACGTTCGATACTTTCTAGGCTTGCTGTTCTTGAACTTGTACCTGTTTACCGTTCAGTAATCGGCTGGTAATGGTACCTGCCGTCATTGAGCCTGAAACGTTCAACGCGGTGCGGGCCATATCAATCAACGGTTCAATGGAGATAAGCAGTGCTGCAATCGTCACTGGTAGGCCCATCGCTGGTAGCACGATTAAGGCTGCAAAAGTGGCACCGCCACCGACGCCGGCAATACCAAATGAGCTGATTGCGATAATCGCCACTAGCGACAAAATAAAGTGTACGTCCATTGGATTAATACCGACGGTAGGAGCAACCATCACTGCGAGCATGGCTGGGTAAATACCAGCGCAGCCGTTTTGACCAATAGTGGCACCGAATGAAGCCGATAGGTTGGCAATTGCTGGTGGTACGTTCAGCTTAGTGATTTGCGCTTCTACATTAAGAGGAATGGTTGCCGCTGAGCTACGTGAGGTGAACGCGAAGGTCAACACTGGCCAAATTTTTTGAAAATACTCTTTAGGGCTAACGCCTACAAAAGAAACTAATATACCGTGCACCACAAACATCAATGCAATGGCGACATAAGAGGCGACAATAAAACCGAGCAAACTCAGAATATCGCCCGCGCTTGATGTAGCGACAACTTTCGCCATCAACGCCGCAATACCGTAAGGGGTTAGTGCCATCACCATTTTCACGAGGCGCATAACAATCGACTGTATCGCTTCGACAAAGGTGCGGATTGGCGTTTCTAGCTCGGCTTTCTCTGACATTACTTTACGCGCCGCAATACCCGTTAGTACGCCAAAAATAACCACAGCGATGATCGAGGTTGAGCGAGCACCGGTTAAGTCGGCAAAAGGATTGGTCGGAATAAAGCTTAATAGCATTTGAGGAATAGTTAAATCACTCACAGTAGCGGCGCGGCTTTCTAGTACAGCAATACGCGCCGTTTCACGGCTGCCTTCAACGAGGCCGTCTGCTGTTAAACCAAAAGCTTGGGTGACAAAAATACCGATCAATGCCGAGACAGCAGTCGTCAGCAGTAAGATAGAAATGGTCAGGCCAGAGATTTTACCCAGCGAGCCACCTTTATCGAGCTTCACAACCGCAGCGATCATCGACACCAGCACCAAAGGCATAATCACCATTTTTAGCAAACCAACATAGCCGTTACCGACGACGTTGACCCAGCCTAATGTTTCCTTGATGGCCACATGTCCTTCACCAAGAACCACTTGTAGAGCAAGGCCAAATGCGCTGCCTAGGATCAACCCAAGTAGCACTAAGCGTGAAAGAGTGTGAGACTTTTTCTGCTGTCCGAAGAGAAAAAACAGAATGCCAATAAATACTGCGAGTGCGGCAATGGCTGCAACTGACATGATGCGACACCTTAAAAGTTGTGTACCCATGATTACGTTGATCGCCGATGAGCGATGTAGTCGATAATGCTAGGTAAAAGGGGAATAAAAGCGATGAAACGCAACAATATCTTTTAACGTAGGTTAATCCAAAGACAAAATCAGCATGATTTAGAACAAATGGTTATCAATCTTTCTATTGTGCTGGTAAATGAACCGATCGGTGAGTTATTTAAGCAAGTCATTGATACTTCTTGAGCAAGGCAAGCATGTCGCTAGAGTGCAAAATATCTATGGCGTGTGGTTGTATCTGAAAGAGGCAATAGAGCATAGCGCTTGCAACATCTTGCGCGGAAATGGGGATAAAATTGCGTAAGCGCCCTAGTAGCAGAGGGTGCAATAGAGTCAGAATCACTCGTACCCATTTTTCATCCGTTCGCTTGTTTTTCCGAATGCCAGTTAGAGGCCCAGGCCTGACGAAGGTCACTTGTTCAAAACCCATTCGGCGAATGGTTTCTTCCATTCTCCCTTTGCATTGTAAGTAATGAGATCGAGAGCGAGCTTTGGCACCTAAGCTCGAAACGATGGCAATGCGCTTGACACCCAATGTCTTCATTGTTTGAGCAACTTGACAAACCAACTCATAGTCTACTTTCTCCAGCCCCTGCTTTGAACCCGCTTGCTTACGGGTAGTCCCTAGTGCGATGAGACCAAGCTGGGGAGGGACAAAACTTTCATCCCAGTGCGTGATTTGCAACTGCGGATGAATGATTTCTTGCAACTTTGGGTGTTGGATTTCGGTGCTTTTTCTGACTAAAGAATAGATTTGAGAGACGGCTTGCTCTTCTAGCATGATGGCTAAAGCATGCTGCCCAACGAGACCGGAAGCGCCAGCAATAATCACAGTTTTGTGTCGCTTATCCATCGTTTTCTCCTTTTTTACCTTGCAGTGATTGTATGCAGTGCTGCTTACTTATGGCAGTTTATTCTTTCGCTTTCATCGTATTCAACCATTTATAAGCACCTATTTTAGAAATAACGCTTTAGTGACATTGCATCTTTATCGCTATTAACTAAATTTTTAGTGTAGGTAACTAAAAGAAATGAGCTGCTGTCAAATACAGAGATAAGGCGTAATAACAATGAAAATAAAATCTAAACTGTTGCTCAGCTTGATTTCGGCGACCATTATCCCTGTTGCTATTGTTTCAACGGTAATGGTGACGAATTTACGTTCACAAGCCGTTAGTGATTTTATTGAACAAAGTCATGGAGAAATGAGTCAGGTTGATAATGCTATCGCCATCTATTTTTCTGGCATTGAACAAAATGTGAAAATGTTAGCCAACTCACCCGCGTTGCAAAAAGTGGACAGTTCCATTACCCGTTATATCGACAAAATAGCTGAACCGATGACCCCAGATAGCAATGGAATGGTGGAGCGTGGAATTTATGAAGCGCTTTACCTTATGGGTGAGGCGCACAAAGGTTATTCGTACGTTTACATGGGAACCAAAGAGGGCGGATATATACAATGGCCGACGGGTAAGGCGTCAGACAATTATGATCCTAGAGCTCGCCCGTGGTACAAAACGGCGATGTCTAGCCCAGGCGAGATAAAACGCACTCAAGCCTATTATTGGGAGCCTGATGACGCCACGATTGTGAGCAATGTTTTGTCCTTTAATGCTGCTGGTACCCAAAATGCTGGGGTGGTTGCGATTGATGTTTCGCTAAAAACACTGACGGATATCGTGAAGAAGATAAAACTAGGCGAAACCGGATACATTATGATGGTTGAGGATAGCGGTAACGTCTTGGTGGATGCTAAGTACCCAGAGAACAATTTTCAACCCCTTGACTCCTTAGCTGCTGCATACAAAACGATAGGTCAAACATCCTCTGGTTTTATCAATGTAGAAATTGGCGGTGTGGAATATATGGCTAATGTCATGAATTCTGAAAAGTTAGGTTGGAAGTTCGTTGGCCTGATTACTACCGAAGAAGTTATGGCAGAAAGCAATAGCTTGATCAAATACATTTTAGCGATTGTTTTTGTGTTGACAGTGATTTTCATCATTGGCGCACTTTTTTTGGCGGGGTTGATCGCCAAGCCGCTTAGTTTAGTTTCAAACGGCTTACAAGAGATAGCTGAAGGGGAAGGTGATTTAACCAAGGAATTGGTCATTCGTTCGAACGATGAAACGGGTCAATTAGCTGTGTATTTCAACGCATTTTTGAAAGCCATTCGATTACTTGTGCAGCAAATAGGCCATGCTGGAGAACAGATGGGGGAATCGGCGCAAAGAGCGGCAACAATATCGGAAGACTTGTCAGCCGTTTCTCAACGACAGAAACAAGCGGTTGAGATGGTATCAACGGCGTTTAATGAAATGGTGTCTACTGCCAATGAAGTAGCAACGCTATGCAGCTCGGCAGCCCAGGCTGCTGATGACAGTCAGCAATTAGTGAGTCAAGGCCAGCAAAATATCCACACCGCGGTTTCTAGTGTCAATCAGTTAGCTGATTATATTTCAACGTCTTCAACCACGATTCAAGAGTTAGAAAATGATAGCCAAGGTATTACTGCAATTTTAGATACCATTCGCGGCATTGCTGAACAGACCAACCTGTTGGCTTTAAACGCTGCGATTGAAGCGGCTCGTGCAGGGGAGCAGGGAAGAGGTTTTGCTGTTGTTGCGGATGAGGTTCGTGCGCTCGCAAAACGTACGCAAGATTCAACCGAAGAAATCAACGGCTTAGTGGTACGTTTGCAAAATAGGACCAAAGAAGTCGCAGAACAGATGACCGTGAGTTTAAATGCGTCACGGAAAACCGTGACAACGACTGAGTCGGTCAACGATAGCTTTACTGGCATCTATCAGTCAGTATTGTCGATTCACGATATGAATACTCAAATCGCAACGGCTGCCGAAGAGCAGCACCTAGTCGCAGAAGAAATTAATCGTAATATTCATCAAGTACAAGAAGATACTCAGAAAGTTGATGATGTATCGAGCCGAGCTCTACTTAACTCACAAAATCTCGCGAGTTCAGCTGATGATCTGAATAATTTAGTGAGTAAGTTTAAGACCCAGTAATTTCTGGGGAGATTTTTTATACCTAACCCATTTGAAGGAGAGAAAGTTAACCACTGACTTGTTGTTTCCATAAACGTGCGTAAAGTCCTGCACGTGCGAGCAACGCTTCGTGAGTACCTTGCTCGACCACTTGTCCATCTTCGATGACGATGATGTTATCGGCATGACGAATCGTCGATAACCGATGTGCAATACTGATCACCGTTCGATCATGGCAAATGGTTTCCATATTGCTCATGATGGCCGCCTCTGACTGATAATCGAGCGCTGAAGTCGCTTCATCAAGCAGTAAGATTTTTGGGTTAACTAACAATGCGCGAGCCAGTGCAATGCGTTGGCGTTGCCCGCCAGATAAGTTGGCACCTCTTTCTCCTACTTGTTGTTCAAACCCTTGTGGCAGCGCTTCAATAAAGCTTAATGCACCAGCAAGCTTTGCAACGTTTATCAGATCTGCATCGCTTGCATCGGGTTTACAAAGACGAATATTGTCGGCAACGCTGCCTGCAAATAGCATGCTTTCTTGCAGCACCACACTCATGCTGCGCCTTAACGAGACCGGATCTGCAATGGCGAGATCCATACCATCGACCAAGACTTGCCCATGCAAAGGTACATAAAGACGCTGTAGCAGTTTCGTTAATGTACTTTTGCCTGATCCGGAAGGCCCGGTAATACCAATAAATTGCCCCGGAGCGATGGTCAACGAGAGATTCGCTAAGACTTCCGGTGCATCGATATGATAACGGAAGCGAACATTTTTAAACTCAATGCCTCCTTGAACAGAAGGGATGGAAGCAAGGCCATCTTTACTATTTTCAGCCGGTTCGTTAAGAATGTCGCCAACGCGACGCAAGGCTACTAAGGTGTGCTGGAAATCTTGCCACACTTGCGCAAGTCGCAAAACGGGTTGAGTAACATGCCCTGCTAGCATATTGAAGGCAACCAATTCACCGGGAGTGAGCTGCCCATTGAGTACTAAGTTGACTCCCCACCAAAGTAAAATGGCAGCGGCTATTTTCTGCACTAAGGCAATCAATTGCCCAGCAATTAAACTGGCTTTTTGGGCTGAAAACGCGCATTCAATTTGTCGACTGAGTATTTGCTGCCACCGTTCTAAAAATCGAGCTTCCGTTGCGGTTGTCTTGATTGTTTCGATACCCGTTATAGATTCAGTCAGGAAGGTGGTTGTCTCTGCTTCTGCGTCATACTCTGTCGTTACCTTGTGACGAACCCAAGGTCCAATACCTAACCACAGCAGAAAATAAATCACTAATGAACCGATAATCAGCCCGGTGAGCGCTGGCGCATAATGAAACATCACACCAATAAAGAGGGTGATAAAAATGAGATCCAAGAGCAGCATTAAGGTTGAGCCCGTCAAAAACTGACGTATTTGCCCCATTTCCCGTACGCGGGCGATGATTTGCCCCGTTTGACGCTGCTTGAAATAACTTAATGGAAGATTAATCAAATGCCGATACAATCGCCCCGATAGCTCTGCATTGACTTGACTAGAAAGATGACCAAAAACCGTATTGCGCAAATAACTGTAAAGAGGTTCAGCAATAGCCAGCGCAAGCATAGCCAGCGCTAAAACGTGCAAACTCGACAAACTTCGCCCCACAAGAACCTTATCAATAACGGTTTCAAAAAGTTTGGGACCAAACAGGGCAAACAGTTGCAGCACAATCGAATACAGAAACACATCACGTAGCTGTTTTGACTGACGGAGTACCGAAGGCATAAACC
The DNA here is from genome assembly GCF_963888495.1 of Vibrio sp. 2-2(8). Classification (NCBI taxonomy): domain Bacteria; kingdom Pseudomonadati; phylum Pseudomonadota; class Gammaproteobacteria; order Vibrionales; family Vibrionaceae; genus Vibrio; species Vibrio sp. 2-2(8). The sequence goes on from NZ_CAWPJM010000044.1 coordinate 59,273, forward strand.
AGCGGAGGCCAAAAGCGACATCGCTTGGCTCTATATTCTGCTCAATCAGTAATAAGACCTCATAACAAGAGCTTGAAGATCCTTGCGCCAACGGAAATTCGAAATAGCGCTGTTTAATGGGATCGTACAAGGTCCAACCATACTCGTTTAATGCATGAATGACATGCCACTGCTGACGGACTTTGACCAATGCAGGTAGCGGGATTGGCTCGCTTCCTCTGACGGTGATCATTTGGCTTTTCAGACCAATAGATTGAGCGGCCCGCTGAATGTCGAGAGCACTGAGCTCATTTTCGGCAACGCCTAGCGTATGAATCAGTTGTGATGGCGTGACTTTCTTATCAAATGAAAGGCTGGCAAACGAGAGGGCCGCTAATGCGCCATGGCTTTCTTGATCATGAACCGTTGAGACGGTGTTGGTTAAGGTATCCACTCTATTTTTCTCGCAATGCTTCAGCTTGATATTCTCGGATTGGGCTGAGTAGATAATCGATGATCCGACGTTGGTCGGTTTTAATCTCAGCCACGACAGACATACCGGGCAATAAGGCAACAGAGGTACCATCGACCTCAATTGTGTGGTTTAACAATTGCACTTGAGCGGGAAAAACCAACCCAAGTTGCTCATCCATTGTCGAGTCTCTAGAGACGTGGACCAATGTCGCCGATAAGGTGCCGTAACGCGTATAGGGAAAGGCATCAATTTTCAACGTCACGGGTTGGCCAGCATAAATAAAGCCAATGTCTTTATTGAGAATTTTAACTTCGGCGACTTGTACCGAATCGTCAGGTACAATAATCATCAAGTTTTGTGCTGGTTGTAAGACTGCCCCAAGGGTGTGAACACTCAATTGCTGTACAGTGCCAGTGACAGGAGAGCGAACCACTTGTAATCCTTCATGTTCACGCACTTTGTCCAGTTCATGTCGCAGCGCAGAGAGTTGTAGGTGTGCTTGCTGACTTTTGTCTTGCCACTCTCTGGCTTTTTGCGCACGCAGCGCTTTTAAACGCTCTTCTAGGTTGAGATATTGCTTTTGCAGCACATGTTGTTGTGATGTTTGCTGGGCTAACGCTCGTTCGGATTCTAATAACTCTTTTTCCTGCTCCAGATACTGCACTTGACCGATCAAACGCTGTTGCTTGAGCTTTTTTTGAGCATCAAGGCGCTGAGTAATATTACTCACTAACTGTTTTAAGCCTCTGATATCGACCTCAAGTGAGGATTGGGAAGCAAGATTGACCTGCATTTCAGCACGCAAGTTTTCCAACACCGATGTGAATTCGTTCTTTTCAGTATCAAAGCTGTCAATGACCTCTTGCTGCGCCGAAGGTGCCAATGCCAAATACAGGGGATGTTGAGCTAGAACAGCCTTACCACGCAACGCTTGATACTTTAGAAATTCATGGGTTTGATAGCGTATTTGATGACGCAAACGTTCAATATCTTGGCTAACGCCTAACGTGTCCAGAGTCAGTAAGGGCATCCCTTTTTCGACACGTTCGCCGTCTGCTATATGGATTTGTGCTACTCGGCTTTGTTCGTAAGACTGAATCACTTGCGAGCGCCCAGGGACTAACAGCCGCCCGTTTGCGGTCGCTTGGATATCCAATTTCCCCCAATAGGTCCAAAGTAAGGTGAGCAGTAACCCTACACTTAGCGTGATGGCGGTGATGCGAGCAAACGGAGAGGGTGGGCTCTGCTGTAGAGCAAGATGGCCGGGTAAAAACTCAAAGTAGCCGTTCGTTTTCGGGCGCTTAGAGCGAAGCTTCTTTAACTGAGAGATCATACTCGCTCATCCTCTTGTTTTAATGCTTGTTGCAGTTGCCACAACTGGAAATATTTGCCTTGCTCTGCGAGAAGTTGTAGATGCGTGCCTTGCTCTGTAATCTCGCCTTTTTCCAGCACGATAATCCGGTCACACTCTCTTACCGTAGAGAGGCGGTGTGCAATGGTAATAACGGTACGCCCGGCGGCAATTTGCTCCATATTGGTTTGAATGATGGCTTGTGATTCGTCATCTAAAGCGCTGGTGGCTTCATCAAGAATCAAAATCTTAGGGTCTGCAAGCAGTGTGCGGGCAATGGCTAAACGTTGTCGTTGTCCGCCTGAAAGTGACTGCCCCCCTTCAGCTAAAATCGTGTCGTAACCCAGTGGCAGCTTTAAAATAAAATCATGAGCGCCCGCTAATTTTGCTGCTTGCACAATCTCATCCAAACTGGCTTGTGGCTTTGAATGGGCAATGTTGTCACTAACACTTTTACTAAAGAGAAAGTTCTCTTGTGATACCACCCCCAGCTGGCGACGCAATTCATGAACACCGATCTGTTTGAGTGAGGTGTTATCGAACATGATTTGGCCTGATTCAGGGCTGTACAGCTTGAGTAAAAGCCGAGCCAAGGTGCTTTTTCCCGACCCCGAGCCACCGACCACACCAATTTTCTCACCCGCTTGGATATTGAGTGAAAGCTGATTGATGGTCAGCGGTAAATCGGGTTGATAACGGAAACTCACCTGATTGAGAGTGATCGCACCTTGCAGTTGTAGGGGATTGCTGGCTTGCTGCTGCTCGGTGGGCAAATTGAGTAGGTCGGAAAGTTTATCGACTGCAATTTGCGCTTGTATAAATTGCCCCCACAGCTCGACGAGCCGGGCAAGAGTTTGTGCAACATGACTGGCGAGCATGTTAAAAGCGATCAGTTGACCTATGGTCATTTGTAACGCGAGCACTTCGGATGCACCAATCCATAGTAGAAAGACGCTCGTTATTTTTTGGATGAACTGCACTGCGTGGCTAGAGCGGTTATTCCACTGCTGAACCACATAGTTGCTCGATATCATCTGTTCGGTTTGAGTATCCCAACGTCGAATAAAGCGAGGTTCAGTCGCTAAGCTTTTAATGGTATCACTCCCCGCGACGGTTTCAGTTAGAAACGAAGTGTTGTGCGCCATATGGGTAAATTGTTGTTCAATCGCTTGTTGCAGCCTTGGGGTTAGCCACCAAGCCAAAAAGAGATAACACGGCAGTGTGGCCAATACCAATAAGGTTAGCCCGCCAGAAAGTAAGCTCATCACATAGAAAAAGATCACGAGAAAAACGAGATCAATCGTAAGGGTAAACATCGAACCTGTGATGAACTCGCGTATGGTATCGAGCTCTCTTACTCGAGTCACAATCGCCCCAACTTGCCTTGATTTGAAAAACAGCAGCGGCAAACCAAACAGATGGTGAACCAATTTAATGCCAAGCTTAATATCAATGCGGTTAGCGGTATGAGCATATTGATATTCGCGTAAACCGCGTAGCAATACCTCAGCTATTCCAGAAATAACTAAGACGAACACTAAAACATCGAGTGTCGAGTGGGCTTGATGCACTAATACTTTGTCCATCACGACTTGGAAAAATAGCGGTGTAATAAGTGCAATAACTTGCAGTACGAAAGAGAATAAAACAATCTCAGCGATTAAATGTTTATGTTGCGATAATTCAGGTAAGAACCAACGAATATCAAAAGAGGATTGCTTTTTTTTGATATCTAGCGTTTTTCCATTCCAATTCTGTTTTAAATAGCTTGCATCTACTACTTTTGGGGTATCTGAATTACATGGGTGAATTAAACATTTATCCTGTTCAACTTTAGCCAAAATAAATGGGTGATTATTTTGGTTAAATAAAATAATCGGTTTCTTTATTTTAGTAATTCCAGTAAAAGACTTCACTTTATTAGCAGTGACTAAATAATTTCTTCCTTTTAAATCTTTTATTATTGAATCAATTGCATTGGATGGCGTTTCATTAGAGATGTCTAATTTTATCTCACGAATTCCGATCAGCGGTAAGTAGACTGATAAGCAATGTAGCATGGCTTTTTTTTCATTTAAATCAGTCATATATTTGATTCTTCAAGGGCCAGAAAAAGAAAGGGGGCGGATCATATCATTAATATCAATAGATGCTCAAATATTATCTGGTCTGATTAGTTAATTGCGGTTTTTAAAGGTTTTAATTATCAGTTGCTTGTATTCGGTAATATTTTGGTTTTGTTAATTTATTCATGACTTAGCGTTATTGTATGGTTGCATGCCATTGAAATGCTGTATAACATTAAAAATCATTTTTGGGTTATCGCTACTTTTTTATAAGTGGCTTTAATCTTTTTTTATTTTCTTTTTAAATTATGAGGTGATTTATTTATGTCTGAGAAATTCGTTCAAACTGTATCGAGTGTTAATTATAATAAAGGTGTTTTTTCTCTCTATTTTGTTGGACAGAATCAATCCAACATGGCAAACGGTATTATGGCGGAAAGTGATACGGACTTAGAGCTAAAAGAAGTGATTCATATGCCTGCTTCTGGTTTTATGTATATGGTTTCGATGGTTAAGAATATGCTTGAAGATCCTCGTATGAACGAAGAGTTAGAAAAATTAATTGCCGCAGGTTTTCTACCATCACCGAGTGAAGCACCTCAAGAGAACGAGAGTGGTATTGAGCCTGCTAAAAAACGCGTGACACGCACGAAAAAATAAAAGGTGGCTTAGCGTATGTTGATTCAACATCACGCGGCAAAACTGGATCGTGCAATGATGCAGAAAATGATGGGTGGGATTCTTCTGCTCAGCCAATATTCTCCTCTGCATCAGCGGTATCTTATCAGTGAATGGCAGCAACGGATTATGCCATCATTTGAGTTAAATCAGTTTTGCTATTACGAAGATGAACAAGGACGTCCAATTGCATTTTGTAATTGGGCGTTTTTGTCTGAGCAAGTGAGAGAGTTGCTATTGTCCGGTGAACGAGAAATCGAAGCCGCTGACTGGCGCTCTGGTGATCATATCTACATTCCTGAAATGCTTGCTCCTTTTGGTCACGGACGTCAAATCGTCAATGACTTACGACAGCGTGTTTTCTTGCCGTGGAAAGGGCAAAAAGTGTGTACTGTCCGCGGCAAAATCGACACGCAAAACGACCGCTGTATCCGTAAGGTACAGTGGTTTTCTATTTAAATAATAATAAGAGCCACAGTCTATGGGAAAACCATTTTGGAGAAGTGTCGAATACTTCTTCACCGGAAATTATTCCGCCGACGATGGAAATAACGACATTGTTGCCATCGGTTTTGGCGGCGAAATTCATGCTTATGGTGGAGATGATCATATTCATCTGGGGTCGATCGGAGCCACGGTATATACCGGTTCAGGTAACGATACGGTATCGGCGGGGGCCGGCTATCTAAAAGTTGAGGATACAACGGGGAACCTGAGCGTTCGAGGCGCTGCGGGTTATGCTGATATCAAGAAAAACGGAGACGGTAATCTCTCATTTTCAGGTGCTGCTGGTGGTGTAGACATTGGTCATGACGGCCAGCATGGCAACATCAGCTACGCAGGTGCTGCGGCTTACAACCACATTAAGCGCCAAGGGTTATCAGGCCATGTTTCTTTCCAAGGTGCTGGTGGCTACAACGCTATCTGGCATGAAACCAATCATGGAAACTTGAGTTTCGAAGGTGCAGGTGCGGGCAATAAAATCGATCGTACTTGGTTTAACCAGTATCAAGGATCTCAAGGTGATGTGCGTTTTGTCGGCGCGGGGGTTGCTAACAGTATTAGCTCACGTGTTGAAAGCGGTAACCTGCACTTTAGTGGAGCTGGTGCGGATAACCATTTGGTTCGCAAAGGCAAGGTTGGGGATGTTACCCTAGAGGGTGCCGGGGCATCCAATCGAATTGAGCGTACGCACAATGCGAACGATGTGTATACCGAAACACGCGGTAATATTCGCTTCGAAGGTGTGGGTGGTTACAACAGCCTTTACTCTGATGTGGCACATGGTGATATTCATTTCTCGGGCGCCGGTGCTTATAACACCATTACTCGTAAAGGTTCTGGGGATGACTTTGCGAAAGAAGGAATGGCCAATGCCAAGGCTGATAAAGTTGTATTAACTAAGGCGGTGATGAGTGGTTCATGGATAGGACAAAATCATCAAGTCACGGCAGTAAAATCAGCTAACGAGCCTAATACTTATCTTTTTGCTTTCGCAGACTCCTCGTATACCAAAATTAACAAAGTACAGTTGCGTAATGATCCTCAAACCGGAGAACTGAGATATTACTCTTCGGCTTGGTATAAAGAGGGTAACCATTTAAACAACTTAGCGAATCAAGATATTTCCAACAACGGTGGTTTCACAGCCGTTAATATCAATGGTGCTTACACGTTATCTGATCTCAAAGTTGAACATCAACAATCTGTCACCGTTCATGCCGTTGAAAAAAGCCTGACTGAATATGAGTGGGTGACTTACGCCAATGGTGCGGTGATTGATGCGAAAGATGTGTCATTGTCGGATGCAAAAATGGGTGGTCACGCGATTTATGCTGATGGCACTAAGGTTGATGTCAAAGCGGTGAAATCAAACCGCAAACCCAACACTTATGTTTACGCTAAAGTGCTGGGACCCTACACGAAAATCGTTGTGGTTGAACTGGCTAACGATGCCGAAACTGGCGCGCTGAAATATCAAGCTCGCTCTTGGTATAAAGAAGGTGATCACACTGCCAATTTAGCTAACCAAGATATTTCGTCTGCGTATGGATATCACGCAATGGGCAAAGGGGATTACTCGCTCAGCGACTTGCATTACAGCGTTAACGCGGTAAGAAGTACCAGCGAAACCGTGGCTGATATCGACGAATACACGGATCAAACCTTATTCAAACCCGTAAGCGATAGCGGCGAAAGCTCTGGCGATATTCATTTCAATGGTGTCGGTGGCGGTAACGTTATTAAATCCAACGTAACACGCGGTCATGTTTACTTTAACGGTGGCGGTCTTGCCAACGTGATCCTGCATAGCTCTCAGTTCGGTAACACTGAATTTAACGGTGCAGGCGCGGCTAACGTGATTGTCAAAAGTGGCGAAGAAGGGGATCTCACCTTCCGCGGCGCAGGTTTGGCAAACGTATTAGTGCACCAAAGTCAGCAAGGCAAGATGGATGTTTACGCGGGTGGTGCGTTGAACGTGCTGGTTCGTGTCGGTAACGGCGACTATCTGGCTCACTTATTGGCTTACGGCAACATCTCGGTACAGAAAGGCCAAGGCAATAGTCGAGTTACTCTACTGGGCGGCTATAACACGCACACGCAAATCGGTAGTGGTGATGCACTATGGCTAGCGGCTGGCGGTTTCAATGTCATGACGCAAGTCGGTCAAGGCGATGTGGCTGCGGTACTCGCTGGCGGTGCAAACGTACTGACCAAAATGGGTGAGGGTGAACTCACGTCGGGTATGCTGGGTGGCGCGAACGTAATAACCCACATCAGCAATGATGATCAATTATCGAATACCACGGCTGTGGCACTTGGCGGTGCAAATATTCTCACCAAAAAAGGCAAAGGGAATACCCTTGCGGTGATGGGTGGTGGCGCAAACGTGCTTACCCATGTTGGTGATGGCACCACAACGGGTGTCATGGTCGGCGGTGCGAACATTCTCACCAAAGTAGGTAACGGCGACACGACCGGCATTATGCTTGGCGTTGGCAACGTGCTGACGCATGTGGGTGATGGCCAAACCCTTGGCGTAATGGGCGCGGCGGGTAACATCTTCACCAAAGTGGGTGATGGAACCTCTATTGCGGTCATGATTGGTGCTGGCAACATTTTTACCCATGTGGGAGAAGGGAATGCTTGGGCGCTGATGGGCGGCTTGGGTAACGTCTTTACCAAAGTAGGCAACGGTGATGCTCTCGCGTTAATGGTAGCAGAAGCCAACGTCTTCACTCACATTGGTGATGGCATGTCGGTGGCACTGATGTTAGCCAAAGGCAACATTGCGACAAAAGTGGGTAATGGAACCACACTCGCGGCGATGGTGGGGAACGCCAACATCTTTACCCATATTGGTCATGGCAGCACGTTTGCGGCGATGATCGGCCAAGCCAATATCATGACCAAAGTGGGCAATGATCTCACGGCGGCGCTGATGGTCGGCAAAGCGAACATCATGACCCATGTTGGCGATGGTACCAGCCTAGGGCTGTTTGCTGGCGAAGTGAACGTGATGACTAAGGTTGGTAACGGCACTACGCTAGCGGCGATGTTCGGTAAAGCCAACATCATGACCCATGTCGGCGATGGTTTAACCGGTGTACTCGCACTGGGTGAAGCCAATATCGTTACCAAAGTGGGTGATGATTTCATGGGTGTGGTGGCCGCGGCCAAAGCCAACGTCGTGACTCATGTTGGTGATGCTACCACCGCAGCCGTATTGGCGGGTAAAGGCAATATCCTCACCAAGGTGGGTGAAGGTACAACCGTTGGTTTATTGATCTCCGATGTCGGCAACGTGATGACCCACGTTGGTGACGGCACCACCATTGGTATTGCCAAAGGTAAGGCCAACCTCATTACCAAAGTCGGTGATGGTTTAGGTGTTAATGTCGCTTGGGGGCAAGCCAACGTGTTTACCCAAGTGGGCGACGGTGATCGCTATAACTTTGCCAAAGGTGAAGCCAACCTCATCAGCAAAGTGGGCGATGGTCAAGAAGTCTCTGTCGTGCAAGGTCAAGCCAATATCATTACCCATGTGGGTGATGGTGATGATTATACCGGTGCTTGGGGCAAAGCCAACGTTATCACCAAAGTGGGTAATGGCCGAAATGTTGTGCTAGCCAAAGGTGAAGCCAACATCGTGACTCAAGTGGGTGATGGCGATAGCTTTAACGCACTTTGGAGTAAGGGCAACATCGTCACCAAAGTCGGTGATGGTATGCAGGTGACCGCCGCGAAAGGTAAAGCGAACGTAACGACTCGAGTGGGAGATGGCCTAAACGTCACCGCCGCTTATGGTGATGCCAATATTAACACCGTGGTTGGTGACGGTATTTCGGTCAATGTTGCTTGGGGCCAATACAACGTCAATACCAAAATCGGCGATGGTTTGAACGTCGCGGTCATGAAAGGTAAAGCCAACGCTAATATTCATGTTGGTGATGGTTTAGGGGTTAATGCTTCTTACGCTCAAAACAACGTGGCGATCAAAATCGGTAATGGTGATTTCTACAGTTTGGCGGTCGCGTCGAGCAACACCAGTAGCAACAAGCTCTCCGCCCTGTTTGATAACATCAAGCAAACCGTACTTGGTGTAGGTGGTAGCCAAGCAATCAACTACTTAGTGCAAGGCGATGAAGCATCATCATCCGGCACGCATAAAGGCCGTGGTGCGATTGCGACACCTGAAATCACCAAGCTGGATGGCTTCCAAATGGAGGCGATTGAAGAAGTGGGCTCTGATTTGGGAGACAGCCTAACAGGTAGTGTGACCAAGGTAGACGCACCTGATCTCAATCAAATGCAAAATGCGCTCAGCGTTGATGACTCTTCGGACCAAGTTCAAGGGCCAAATCTCATTGTTAATGGCGATTTTGAGCAGGGGGAGTACGGTTGGAGGGCCTCTAACGGTATTGAAGCAGGTTTTTCTGCCAACGGTTATGGCGTTGCAAGTGAAGGACACGGCAACCGAGTCAGTGAGCTTGACACCTACATCAACACGACCATTTTTCAAGATCTGAATGATCTCAATCATGGCGAAGTTATTACGCTGAGCTTTGATTTTGCAAAACGTGCAGGCATTTCTAATAACGAAGGCATTGACGTTCTCTGGAACGGCGAAGTGGTTTTCTCATCGTCTGGTGATGAATCTGCTTGGCAGAAAAAAACCTTAAAACTGACCGCTCAAGCTGGCAGCAACCGTATCGAATTCAAAGGCACAGGCCACGATGATGGGTTGGGCTATATCTTAGATAACGTAGTTGCGAAATTAGAAACGCTACAGCAAACTAATGCGGTGAGTGAGCATGCAACGCAAAATCAAGCGTCGCAGAATGCCCTATCAGACAAAGAGCGCGCAGAAGCGGATCGCCAGCGTCTAGAACAAGAAAAGCAGAAACAGCTCGATGCTGTCGCAGGTTCGCAAAGCCAACTGGAATCTACCGACCAACAAGCTCTGGAAAATAATGGTCAAGCTCAACGCGATGCAGTGAAAGAAGAGTCGGAAGCCGTGATGGCTGAGTTGACCGAACTGGCACAAGGTCTCGATGTGCTCGATGACAAAGCCACGCATACGGGTGAGTCGGGCGACCAATGGCGCAACGATTTTGCCGGTGGCTTGCTTGATGGTGTTCAAACCCAATTGGACAACGCAAAACAGGTTTCTGGTGAGCAGATTGCTGCCGCGAAACAGACGCACTCGGACAATCAAAATAAAGCCAAAGATTCGGTTGCACAATCGGAAGTAGGCGTCGCAAAAGGTGAGCAAAACCTGGCGGGTGCAGAGCAAGGCATTGCTGATGCTAAAGCCGATGCAGAAACACGCAAAGCCGATGCTGTAGCGAAAAGTAACGACGCGAAACAGGCCGAATCTGACGCACACAGCGCAGCAAACGACGCGCAATCGCGTGGTGATCGCGATGCGATGAACGCGGAACATAAAGCCAACCAAGTGCAGAATGATGCGAAAGGGGCTAAGCAAAACGAAAGCGATCGCCCTGATCGTCAAGGTGTTGCGGGCAGCGGCCTTGTAGGTCAAGCACATCGCGTCGAAGCCGCTGCGGGCCGCCATATCAACGCTGACAGTCAAACAAACGCTGATGGCCGCTTTAGCGAAGGCTTGAGCGAGCAAGAGCTAGAAGCCTTAGAAGGTGCGACCAATGCAGTCAACCGCCTGCAAATTAACGCAGGAATTCGAGCGAAAAATACGGGTAGTTCTGTCACTTCGATGTTCACTGAGACAAACGCCGACAGCATTGTTGTGCCAACAACGGCCTCTCAGGATGTGAGCCGAAAAGAGATTCACATTTCAGGGGTGAACCTAGAAGGGTTGAGCGCTGTTAAGAGAAGTCAACCGACTGGCCTACTTGGTTCTAAAAGCGTTCCTGGGTTTAAAAGCCATTTTGCATCGACATCCATTGGTATAGAAAATGAGCTATCTGGCCTAGTTGTTGTTTTACCTAAGAACTCAGCACAGACGTTTGGATATGTGCATGATTCACAAGGTAACCCATTGTTTATGTTGACCAAAGATATGAATCAAGGTGGTTACAGTAACCCAGTTGGTATCACTGATATCAAAGGGGTGAACAACTGGCAGACTCATACCATTGAATTGGTTACATATCCTAGTGAAACCAGTGATATGGTTGCGATTGAAAGTCGCAAAGAGGCAATGTTATGGCTAGCGAAAGAATTTACAGGCCATATCAATCAATCGAACCACCATAGCTTACCTAGTTTGGTTAGTGATGACGGGCGTTTTACGCTGGTTATATCGAATTCGAAGCATTTCATCGCGGCGGGTAACGGTACTTCTATTGAAGCTCAAGGGCAGACAATAGGAATGACCCCTAGTGGGCAACAAGCCACGATGGCCATCAGTGCGAAAGAATTTGGTTCAAGCTCGTCATTGGAAGTGAGACTTCTAGAATCTGCGCCTTGGTATCAGTCAGGACTGAGAGATGAATTTTTAGTAAATGCGAACGAAGCTAAATTAGATGATCCAGTGGTAGCGCAAAATGTGTATGCCTATCTAACATCGGTGTATTCAAAAACAGCAAATCTGGCGAAAGAGTACGGTATCTATATTAATGATTGGGATCCTGCATCTGAAGGCTTCTCGCCGAATGCTCAAGGGTTAACCGATCCGAAAGTGAAAAATGCTTGGGAGATTTTGCCGAGAACTAAGCCAGTAAAAATGCTGGAGCTTCTGAGCGCAGACGACTCACGATACGTGCGACAACAAATTATTGAGAAGCTGAAAGGTTCACATTCAGAAAGCCTTGCTAAGAACGTGTTTGAATACTTCCAGTATGGCGGAGAAGTGGCGGGGCATGGAATCAACAATGCAACGACAGGAAGTTCGCAGCAGCCTGAACCCGCGATTTTGTTTGAGTTTCGCAGTGTGCCGAGTGTTTTAAGTAAATTTGTGCCTAAAACAGAGTCCACCGCAAAAGTTGATGTTAAGGCACTCGATCATTTTGACTCTGCTAGCCGCAAAGCCATCATTACTGAAGTGAATGCTCTGGTGAGCGATAGTGATGATTTCAATGCCTGGTATCAGGAGTATCGGGCAAGCAAAGGCCAGCCTCCAGTTAAAAACCCTAAATTCAGTGCTTCTGCAAATCATAAAGCAGAATGGTTGATGACGCAGCATGCCGAGCAATGGGCGAAAGTGACAGCGCCTTATATCGAAAGTAATGAGACGAGCACGTCAACACAAACGACGGTAGAAACGGGCGAAGTGCTTAAAGGACTCGAGAAAGATTTCAAACTTTATGGCGAAGCGCTGCAACCGGATACTCGCGTACCGGGCAAATTGAAAGACATTCGGACAACCGAAGATTTCTTGAATGGTTATAAAAACGACCATGCGAAGGATATCGTTGACGGCTTCCGTTCAAACATGAACATCAAGCAACTGGTGGATCTGTTTGTTAAAGGAAACTGGAGTGCAGAGCAAAAAGGTGCGCTTGCTTGGGAAATTGAAAGTCGTGCACTGAAAGTGACGTTCCAGAACAAGTCTGAGAAGTACAACCGACTGTTCCGTGAGATTGCCTCTGCTGGCGTCGTGGATGCGAAAGCGACCGAGCAACTTGCGCCACAGTTAATGCTGTTGAACCTATCGAACGACGGTTTTGGTGGTCGTTGTGATCCACTTTCTAAACTCGTTCTGGTTGCAAAGCAGCTCGAAAACGATGGCCAAATTGGCGTTGCAAGACAACTGCTAGAGAAGATGTACTCTGCGGCAGCAGTGCTGAGCAATCCAACGCTTTACTCAGACAGTGAAAAAGCCAACGCTAGCAAACTGCTCAGCAGCTTGGCGGCCATTCATGCAAAGAACCCAATGCATGATACGTCGATGAAAGTGTGGCAGGAAAAGCTGGAAGGGAAGCAAGCGCTGACCGTAAACAGTGTGGTTGAGAAAATCACTGATGCATCGGCTAACGGTAAATCGGTGTTGCTGGAACTTGATGCTCCGGGACATGCGATGGCGGCTTGGGCAAAAGGCTCAGGTGACGAGCGAGTTTACGGCTTCTACGATCCAAATGCTGGCATCGTTGAGTTCTCGTCAGCAGAGAAGTTTGGCGCCTACCTAACGCGTTTCTTCGGCAAGTCCGATCTGAACATGGCTCAAAGCTATAAGCTGGCTAAAAACGACGCAGGTGAAGCAATCTTCAACCGCGTGGTGGTAATGGATGGCAACACGTTAGCAAGCTACAAGCCAACCTTCGGCGACAAAACCACTATGCAGGGGATCCTCGATTTACCTGTGTTTGACGCAACGCCGATTAAAAAACCAGGTACTTCAGATGTCGATGCAAAAGTTGTAGATGACACGAAAGAAGCATTGGCTGATGGAAAGATACTTCACAACCAAGATGTGAATGATCACGATGAAATCACCACATTACTGAAAAACAAGCCTGTATTGGATAATGCGGAGACGATATCAAACGCAGATTCTCGCCATAAGAATTATCAATCCCGAGATTTAGTTCTCGAGCCAATCGTGCAACCAGAAACCATCGAGCTTGGTATGCCTGATATCGATCAGAAAATATTGGCGGAGGTTGCTGAGCGTGAAAATGTCATTATCGGTGTTCGACCAGTTGATGAGAAGTCGAAGTCACTGATTGATTCTAAGCTCTATAGCAGTAAAGGTTTATTCGTTAAGGCGAAAAGCTCTGATTGGGGGCCAATGTCTGGTTTTATTCCTGTAGATCAGTCATTTGCCAAAGCATCTGCGAGAAGAGATCTCGATAAATTTAACGGCTATGCCGAACAATCTATTGAGTCTGGTAATGCGGTAAGTGCCGATTTGTATCTAAATCAGGTTCGAATGGATGAGTTGGTGTCTAAATATCAGTCACTGACAGCTCTTGAGTTTGATGCAGAAAGCGGTATGTACAAAACAACGGCAACCAATGGTGATCAAACAGTCACTTTCTTCCTGAATAAAGTGACTGTTGAGAGTAAAGATCTGTGGCAGGTTCATTACATGAAAGATGGCGAGCTAGCGCCGTTCAAAGTGATTGGTGATCCTGTATCTAAACAGCCGATGACAGCAGACTATGATTTGTTGACGGTGATGTATTCCTACGCTGATCTAGGGCCGCAAGATAAGGTCAAGCAACCATTAACTTGGGAACAGTGGAAAGAGTCTGTTACTTACGAAGACTTAACGCCTAAGTATCAAGAGCTATACGACAGTGAGGTGCTTTATAACAAGAAGGATGGGGCGAGCCTTGGCGTTGTGAGCGATCGCTTAAAAACGCTGAAAGATGTGATCAATACCAGCTTGGGCAGAACCGATGGCCTAGAGATGGTGCATCATGGTGCAGACGACGCAAACCCTTATGCGGTAATGGCGGACAATTTCCCTGCGACTTTCTTTGTACCTAAAAGCTTCTTTATGGAAGATGGTTTAGGCGAAGGAAAGGGCTCTATCCAAACGTATTTCAATGTGAATGAGCAAGGTGCGGTGGTGATTCGTGATCCGCAGGAGTTTTCTAATTTCCAGCAGGTAGCGATTAATGTCAGTTACCGAGCATCACTCAATGATAAGTGGAATGCTGGCCTTGATGACCCACTCTTTACACCAAAACGTAAATTGTCTCATGAGTTCCTTGTAGCAAGAGACAAGATAGCCAAAATGTTAAGCAATGAGTCTAGCGATTTAGGCAACGACTCTGAATTAGAAGGAATTGCTGAGCGTCGTACTGTTGGCTCTGTTATAAATCACAATGAAGCTCGTGAAGGCGAACAAGGCAGTAAAGTTGTACATACAATTGACACTTTGCCATCTTCGGAGATATTGGATCAAGTTATTCGAGACCTGAATAAATCCTCTACTCTCATGAGTGAAACGAATTTTTATGATCCTAAGAAGTTTGAGTCAGATAGTGTGCGTGTAAAAGTAGAGTGGAAGCAGACGCTGACTAATATTAATAATATTAGAAGCATGTATTTCCCACATGACATGGCACGTTACTTTGAAGCACTGAAGGACTACAAAGTAGGTAACTGTGGTGATCGTGCACTATATGCAGCTCATCTCATTATGGATAAGTACAATTTTCAAGGTGAAGTGGAGCTTCTGAAACTGAAAGGTTCGGGTGATCATGTATTTGTCCGAGTTGGTGGGACATCAGATTCTGCAAAAATTATTGACCCTTGGACTGGTCAGCATTTTGCCCATAGCCAGATTAAAACTTTCCTTTACAACCCGAAAGAGAAAAAAGTAGAAGTCCATCGTTCTTTTGATAACCTTAAAGCGCTATTTAAGAACCTACATCTTACCAGCCTGAATTCTCTAACCAAGGTGCAGAATCACAACGTAGAAAACTGGGAAAATGTTGTCGTCATCCCAATAGCGGACGGCGGTGAAACGCGCTTTGACGGCCAAGTGATTGTTCAAATGGAAAACGATTCAGTAGTTGCAAAAGCGGCGGCAAATCTAGCTGGCAAGCATCCTGAAAACAGTGTGGTCGTTCAGCTCGATTCTGAGGGGAATTATCGCGTGGTGTATGGTGACCCATCGAAACTGGATGGAAAGCTGCGCTGGCAATTGGTTGGCCATGGGCGTGATGATTCAGAATACAACAACAGTCGCTTAAGTGGCTACAGTGCCGATGAACTTGCAGTGAAATTGGCGAAGTTCCAGCAGGCATTCGGCCAAGCGGAAAATATCAGCAACAAGCCTGACCATATCAGTATTGTCGGTTGCTCTTTAGTGAGTGATGACAAGCAGAAAGGCTTTGGTCATCAATTTATCAATGCCATGGATGCCAATGGTCTTCGCGTGGATGTGTCTGTTCGCAACTCTGATGTAGCGGTAGACACAACAGGGCGCAAACATACTCAAGATGCCAATGGAAATTGGGTAAAAAAGGCTGCAAACAATAAAGTCTCACTGACTTGGAATACGCAAGGCGAAGTTACCGCACGTGACGAGATCATTCGTAACGGTGTGGCGGAAGGGGATATCCATCTTTCTCGTGTTGGTGCGAGTGAGGTTAATGAGCCAGCACGTGGTGCCATCGGCGACAACAGTGAGGTGTTTGAAGCACCTGAAAAGCGTAAAACGGAAACGGATACTACGGCATCGGCGGGCAGTGACAATAAGCTCAGTTACTCGGGCAATATTCAGGTCAACGTCGGTGATGGTGAGTTCACCGCAGTTAACTGGGGTACGTCAAATGTTGGTATTAAAGTGGGTACGGGAGGCTTTAAGTCGCTTGCCTTTGGTGACAACAATGTCATGGTTCATATTGGTAATGGTGACAGCAAACATAGTGTCGACATCGCTGGTTATCAGGCGCTTGAAGGTGCTCAAATGTTTATGGGTAACCGCAACGTAAGTTTCAATATGGGTCGCAGTAATGACCTTATCGTGATGATGGATAAGTCGATCCCGACACCGCCACTGGTCAATCCATTTGATGGTGCATCACGTATTTCAGGAGTATTACAAAGCATCGCACAATCAGGAAAGGGTGCCGATTGGTTAGCGGCTCAAGAACAGCAGTGGACACTCTCTGGTGCGAAAAAATTTGTCAAAGAGATGTCTGGTCTCGATCAAACCAGCAGTGTTGACTACACCAGTTTGGTTGATTTGGACTCTCAGAATGAGCGCAGCAGCCGCGGCTTGAAGTCTGACGCTGAAGCAACGTTGAATAAAAAGTACAACCAGTGGCTAAGTGGCAATAGTAATAATGATACTGGCAAGATGAGCCGCGCGGATAAGTTCCGTCAAATGAACGAGAAGTTGGCCTTTAACTTCGCGGTCGGTGGCCAAGGAGCCGATATTCAGGTCACCACGGGCAACTGTAACTTTATGTTCGGAGACAACATCCAAGCGATTTTGGATACCAATCTCGGTTCATTGTTTGGCGTGTTAACCCAACAATTCTCAGCAACGGGAATGGCTCAAACGACCTTTACCTATAATCCGCAAGACTTGCCTCGTCAGCTTAAGAATAAGCTGCTGGGTAAATTTGCTGAGGTCGGTGCAGAGACGACTTTAGGTGATATCTTCGGTGTCAATTACACCGCTGATGGCAAAATAGTCTCTCGTACTGATGAAGCGGTAGATGGCGTTGCCATTTTAAAAGAGATGCTAGAAGTGATAGGCGAGTTTGGTGGTGAGCAGCTCAGCGCATTTACTGACCCAGAAAAATTGCTAGATAGCCTCAAAGCGGGAATCGATATGGGGGCTGATGGTCTTCAATCCTTTGCTGAAAGTCATGGACTGAAAGAGAAAGCACCAGAGGAAAACGATACAGCGCAAGTGACTCTCAATGGCGCGCCTGCGGCAACGGAAAACGTATCAGCCACTGTTGAAGAAACCAAACCAGAGCGCGCATTTGGTTTTAATGCGCTCAATTTGCCCAATTTATTTGCCACCATGTTTAGCAAAGATAAGCAGGCAGAGATGGCATCATTGGTCAGTAATCTGAAGCAGAATCTCACCGCCGATTTGCTCAATATGAAGGATAAAACGTTTGATTTCCTTCGTAACAGTGGGCATTTGCAAGGGGATGGCGATATGAACGTTTCTCTGGGCAATTACAACTTCAACTGGGGTGGTGACGGTAAAGATCTCGGCGCTTATCTAGGCGACAATAATAACTTCTGGGGCGGCCGAGATGACGATGTGTTCTACGCAACGGGAGTCTCCAATATTTTCACCGGCGGTGAAGGCCACGATATGGGCGTCTTAATGGGTCGCGAGAACATGATGTTCGGCGGTGATGGTAATGATACGGCGGTTGTGGCCGGACGCATTAACCACGTCTTTATGGGCGCGGGTGATGATCAATCCTTTGTCTTTGGCGAAGGTGGTGAGATCACCATGGGGTCAGGTAATGACTATGCGGTCACTTCAGGTAACTTCAACCGTGTGGACATGGGAGACGATCAAGACTTTGCTGTAACCATCGGTAATAACAACCAACTTGATCTTGGTGCAGGCAATGACTTTGCGAGAGTCTTTGGCAATCACAACCGAATTGATGCTGGCCAAGGAAACGATGAAGTCAAACTGATGGGTTACCATGCTTCGATTAATGCTGGCGAGGGCGAGGATTACTTAATTGCCGCCGCCATCTCAAAATTCAGCACATTAAACGGTGGAGAAGGTAACGATGTCATGGTGCTTGGGGGTTACCAAAATACGTTCAAAGGCGGTGCTGGCGTAGACAGTTTTGTGGTCAGTGGTCAGGTGATCGATAACGTGGTTGAAGATATTCGCCAAGGTGAAAACATCATCTTCAACGGTATTGATTGGAACCGTTTATGGTTTGAGCGTAGTGGTTACGATCTGAAAATCTCTATGGCACGCCATACTGATACTTCTTCCGATCAAACGCTATTTGATGCGTTAGGTTGTGTTACTTTCAATGATTATTTTGCAAATAATCGAGCCAAACTTATTATCGGTTTAGGTGAAAAAGACGCTCAAGGCGAGCAGGAATATACCTGCTTGACTGATAATGCGTTAGACAACCTCATTCAAGCGATGAGTTCCTTCGCGCCTAAGGTGGGAGAAAGCAACTTTATGGATGGATTAGCTTCTCAGCCTCAGCAAGCGATTATGGCCGCATGGTCGGATGTGAATACCGGGAAGTTTAGCTTGTCGTAATCATGTCTTTCACGGGTTAAAACCAGCCTTTGTGGGCGTGTCTGTTTGACAATAGTGCCCATATAAACCTAAAAACGCCTCCTGATTTTATAGAAAACAGGGGGTGTTTTTTTAGGCTCAAATAGGCAAAACCTAGCCGATACTAGCGAATACGAGTAAACTCTTCTCTTTTCATGGAAGAGCCCAGAAGCAATGTTAAAACAAGATCATAGCCAAGCAATACAACAAAGAATCGATCAAAAAACCAAACCGTTAGGAGCGCTGGGCCAACTTGAGTCATTAGCACACCAGCTCGCCTTAATCCAAAGTCAAAATCAGCCTCAGCCCACTCAGCAGATCACCATTCATAAGCCTACAGTACTGATCTTTGCTGGCGATCACGGCATTGCAGATGAAGGCATTAGCATTGCGCCAAGCGCGGTGACTCAGCAAATGGTGCTTAACTTTCTGGCGGGTGGTGCGGCCATCAACTGTTTTTGTCGCAGCAATCAAGTCGAGATGAAAGTGATAGATTGCGGGATCTTACTCCCTGTAGAAAGCGACAATCCGCACTTTCTTGTGCAGCGCTTAGGTAACCGAACGGAGAACTTTGCTCGCCAAGCGGCGATGTCTGTAGAGCAAGTGAAGCAAGGGCTACTGCTAGGCAATCAGGCCGTGCAGCAGGTGATCCGTGCGGAGTCCAATATAGTGATGTTTGGTGAAATGGGCATTGGCAATACCAGTAGCGCTTCTGCGATATTAGCAGCGCTTTCTAAACATTCTGTTGAGCAGTGCGTTGGTTACGGCACTGGCATTTCAACACAGCAATATCAGAAAAAAATACAGTTGGTGAAGCAAGGCGTAACACGCTGCCGTGGTTTGGATCCAGAAACGGTCCTTGCGGAAGTAGGCGGCTTTGAAATTGTGCAAATGGTCGGAGCATTTTTAGGCGCTTACCAGCAGCAAACGCCGATTCTGGTGGATGGATTTATCGTCACGGTAGCCGCGTATGTGGCCACACTTATTGAACCAGATTGCCGCGAGTTGATGATTTTTGCTCATCAGTCCCATGAATCGGGCCATCAACGCGTACTGGAACTGTTAAACGCGACACCACTGCTTAATTTAGGGTTGAGGTTGGGTGAGGGAACGGGTGCTGTATTAGCGGTACCTTTGGTCAAAGCGGCCGCCGAGTTTTACAACACCATGGCCAGTTTTGCCGACGCAGGAGTGACAGTGTAATGCTGCGCGTTTTCGCTTATCAATTAGAGCTGTTCTGGTTGGCGTTGAGTTTTTTCTCGCGCCTTCCTATTCCTAACAATACGCCCTATTGCAGTGAACGAATGAACCGATCTGGGCGCTATTTTTCCTTGGTTGGTCTATTACTCGGCGCGATCTGCGGTGCCATCTACAGTGTGCTGATCCTGATTTTACCAAACGAGGTAAGCATCGCACTGACGATGGTGGTTAGTTTGCTATTAACAGGGGCGTTTCATGAAGATGGCTTAACTGACATGGCGGACGGCATTGGCGGAGGAATGACGGCTGAGCGCCGTTTGAGCATCATGAAAGATAGCCGCATTGGCACTTATGGTGCGGCCAGTTTAGTGATGGCGCTACTGTGTAAGTTTCTCTTTTTAGAGGCGCTACTTGGTTATGGCAACGTATTAATGGTGTGGGTACTAGGCTACAGTTTTAGCCGTGCGATAGCGGCATCGTTGATTTTCGACATGCCGTATGTAAGCGATCTCGATAGCAGCAAAAGTAAGCCGCTAGCCAATAAACAAACCCTTCCAGAGCTCATTTTTCTACTGCTGTGCGGCTTAGCGCCTGCGTTATGGTTTGGTTGGCAGGTAAGCTTAAGTTTGGTATTGGTTGCTGTAGTTTTTCGTATTTTCTTCAAAGCTTGGTTGATGGCGCGTATTGGTGGCTTCACGGGTGATTGCCTTGGCGCTGCACAACAGATTATGGAACTGCTGATCTATCTGCTGCTTATTGTATTCGCTGGGTTGGGTTATTTGAGCATGGGAATGATTGAATAATGGTGCATTTGATTTTGGGTGGCGCGCGTAGCGGTAAGTCTTGTTTCGCTGAACAGGCCGCAAAGCAAGAACACCAAGCCCTGCTAATGCGGCTGCCGCAGGCTCAGCTTAACTATGTTGCCACCGCGATTGCGTTTGATGATGAAATGCAGGCAAGGATTGCTCACCACCAGCAGCAAAGAACGTCGGAATGGCAAGAGCACGAATGCCCTGAACAACTACCTGAGTTAATTGCCACTTTTTCGGCACATGATGTGGTATTGGTGGACTGCTTAACGCTGTGGCTGAATAACGTTATCTACAACAATGGCCAGCAAGCTCACGAAGCGGAGATAAAAAAGCGAGTCGAGCAACTATGTTTTGCCGTTGAGCAAACACCCGCCACTTTGGTTATCGTCGCTAACGAAGTGGGCCTTGGCGTGATCCCGATGGGGGAGGTTTCGCGCTTATTTGTCGATAACGCGGGCTGGCTTAACCAAGCGCTAGCCAAGTTAGCAACCCGAGTGAGCTTTATTGCGGCGGGCTTACCGATTGTTTTAAAAGACATCGCTTTAAAAAACACTGCTCTAAACGACATCGCTTTAAAAGGCTCACAATGATCAATCTCTATTTGATGCGCCACGGTAAAACCGTCGGTCGGCCTGCGCTCAATGGTAAAACAGATGTGCTCGTTGAAGCGCATCGGCAAGAGCAGATCGCTCACACTTTGCTGAAATCCCCTTACTCCTTCTCAAACATCATTACTTCGCCGCTACGCCGTTGCCATGATTTAGCGCAGCAACTGGTTTTACAGCAGCCGAAATTGGATTACCAAATTGAGCCTGATTTCCAAGAAATGGATTTTGGTGATGTCGATGGTGTGGCCTTTGATGAACTGCAATCGATGTGGCCAGTAGTGGAAACTTTGTGGACCAATCCGGCCCAACATCAACTACCGAATGCAGAAAACTTGGCCGATTTTCATCAGCGTGTGACTCGTGCTTGGGAGGCTCAGATTAAAGAGATTAAGCAAGACACTTTAATCATCGCTCATGGTGGAACAATCAGAATGATACTTGCCAATGTTCTAGGCACTGATTGGCAAAACCGCCATTGGTATAGTGTGTTGAATATCGACTATCAATCATTAACTCATATCCAAATAGGAAAAGATAACGCTAAGAATGTGAGTGTGAAGAGCATCGGAATTCAAATTTAGCACCGGGTGAGCATGCAGTAGAGTATGGAGTAACTATCAGATTTAATGGTAGAATTCCCGGCAATTAACGCCGGCCTCTGGTTAAGCGTATTTTTGTATAAGGTATTGAGACGATCGTTGATGAGTTAAGTTTACCCTTATCTTGATAAGTGGGATCGCCTCAACATAAATTGCTTCTACAATTCATTAACATACCGCTGTGCAATAAAGGAGTAACGCATGACGAAGTCCCTTTTCCGCCAATCTTTCCTATTTGATAGTTTGGATTTAGACCAAGAAATGGTCACTGGCGAAATCAAAACGGCAGCTGGTATTACGCTTAAAGTGCTCTCGCGTGGAGTGCTCGAAGTGATTCCCGCTCATCTCAACGATGAGAGTAAGCACATCATTATTTCTTGCGGTATTCATGGTGACGAAACTGCGCCAATGGAATTAGTAAATAAGCTGGTGGATGATATTCAGTCAGGTTTTCAAGCGGTCCAACACCGCTGCTTATTTATTGTGGCTCATCCTCAGGCGACGAATCAACATACCCGTTTCGTGCAAGAAAATTTGAACCGTTTATTTGATGATAAAAAGGGCAATACCTCTCTAGAAAGAGAGATTGCACAGCATCTCAAACAGACAGTGAAAGACTTTTTCGAACACACCGCTGAGCAAAACCGGTGGCATCTTGATTTGCACTGTGCGATTCGTCACTCCAAACATTATTCGTTTGCCGTCAGCCCCAAATCTCGCCATCCTGTCCGCAGCCGCGCACTGATGGCATTGATTGAAAGTGCGCATATCGAAGCGGTGCTGCTTTCAAATTCACCCTCGAGTACCTTCAGTTGGTACAGTGCAGAGAATTTTGCCGCGCAAGCTTTAACGCTTGAGCTGGGGCAAGTCGCACCTCTTGGTCAAAACAACCTAGAGCGATTAGTCGCGTTTGACTTAGCCATGCGCGATTTGGTAGCCAATGCGACACCTGAACATTTGCCAAGAAAGCCAACCATTTATCGTGTCAGCCGTACCATCGTCCGTTTGCATGACGATTTTGATTTCATGTTTGATGATAACGTCGAAAACTTCACCGCGTTTAAACATGGTGAGGTATTTGGTCATGATGGTGAAAAGCCACTCATGGCGAAAAATGAAGATGAAGCGATCGTATTTCCTAACCGAAAAGTGGCATTAGGCCAGCGCGCCGCGTTAATGGTGTGCAAAGTGGCGACACGCTATGAAGACGATCAATTGGTATACGATTAACCGATGGTACTTTTGGCTTGTTAATCTTTTGACCTGTTAACCTTTTGGTCTGTTGACAAGGTTAACAGGCGATTGCTTTGGTATATCACTTTCTATTTAAATGGCTTAACGGTAAGGTTAGGCCATTATTGTTTCTCTTACTTACATATAAGCGCATGACGTTCAATCAGTTACTCTTAAAAAAACAGCGTCGCTGGCATTACGCCCTCTACGCTATGCTGGCATTGTTGATTACGATGAGTGCGTTTTATTTGATGGTGGGTGAACTCTTTATCAGCCCATTTCACACTTGGTCACCACTGGAATGGCAGTTAGTGACTGAACTTCGTGCTCCTCGTCTGCTCTCTGCCGTCATCATTGGTGCTTCACTAGCCGTATCAGGCGCGGCGCTGCAAGTGTTATTAGGGAATGTTTTGGCAGAGCCGGGCGTGCTTGGTATTTCTGGTGGCGCCAGTGTGGCGATGGTAGTGGTGCTGTTTTTCTTCCCTGCTTTGGCCTCACCTGAAATTTTCATGCTTTGTGCCGTAGCCGGTGCGATGGTGTTTACTCTTTTACTGGTCAGCATGGCTAAAGCGATGCGTTTAAGCACAACTCGCTTACTGTTGGTCGGTGTGGCGCTGGGTATTTTATCTGGTGCTGTGGTGACATGGGCGTTTTATTTCAGTAATGATCTCAGTTTAAGGCAACTGGTTTACTGGTTGATGGGCAGTATTGGTGGTGCAAGCTGGTATCAACATACGCTTTCATTAGCTGCGCTTCCGGTGATCATCTGGCTTGCTCTGCAAGGAAAAACGTTAGACAAACTGATGTTGGGCGAAACTCATGCAAAGCAGTTAGGTGTGGATGTGCATCGACTACGTTGGAAATTGATTTTTGCCGTGTCGCTGCTGGTAGGAGCTGCGGTGGCATTGGGCGGTGTGATCAGTTTTGTTGGGTTGGTTGTTCCGCATTTATTGCGCTTGGCGTTTGGTTCTGAAAACCGCTACCTTTTACCTATGTCGGCTCTGTTCGGCGCACTTTTACTGGTCTGCGCGGATACCGTTGCCAGAACGGCGCTTAATGCTGCTGAGCTTCCACTTGGTGTCGTCACTACCACCATTGGTGCGCCGATTTTTATTTGGATGTTGTTGAAAAACCATGATTCACGTTAATAGCCTGCAGGTTTCATCACGTTTATTGCCACTCTCTTTTACCTGCCAAGCGGGAGAGGTGCTGCATGTTATTGGGCCTAATGGCAGCGGAAAAAGCACTTTACTGTCGGCGTTAGCTGGCGTGACAGAGAGCCAAGGTGAGGTCTACATTGGTGATCTTCAGCTTTCAAGCGCATCGTTAGAGGCGCTGTCACTGCACCGAGCTTATCTGTCGCAAAACGACAAGCCTGCTTTTAATGTCGATGTTTATCAATATCTTGCCTTAGCGATCCCCAGTTGCGCCGATTTACATTCTCAGGCTGTTAATCAAGCTGTGGTTCATCTCACTCAACGATTGAATATTCAAGATAAATTGCATCGATCCATTCACCAACTGTCAGGCGGCGAATGGCAACGTGTCCGCTTGGCCGGTATTTGCTTGCAAATTTGGCCAACCTTAAACCCTTACGCGCAGTTATTGATATTAGATGAACCTGCGGCGCCTCTTGATATTGCTCAAGAAGGGTTGCTTTATCGTTTGATTGAAGAGGTTGCACAGCAAGGGATAGCGGTAGTGATGGCCAATCACGATCTCAATCGAACATTGCGCCATGCCGATCGCGCTCTGTTACTGCAAGATGGCGTATTGCAAAGTTCCGGCTCGGTTGAACAAGTATTAGAGAGCCAAGCGTTAAGTGCAGCGTTTCAGACTCAGGTGAAGCAGGTTGTTGTTGAAGGAAAGCCTTACCTTATCTTTGATTAAAAGCACAACTGTCGTGCAGTTAGCACACTTTTAGCGCATCAATGTGCTGAAGATAGAATGATAAAAATAGTAAGTCTATTAAAAACAAATAGTTAGGTTTTATGTGAAAGTTGGCACGCCAATCGCATTAATAGAATCGATACATTCTCGTTCTTGTTAGGCTTTTTATAAGTCTCTTAACCACCTTGCTCCCACAAGGTGGTTTTTTTTATCTGAGTCTTTGCAAGGTTATTGCGTCAATGAAGCAAGGTCAGCAGGACGGTAATAGACTGATTTGAGCACTTTACCTTGGCGAATCGTTTTGCCTTCAGAGACAAAATCTTGTGCGCATTTAGCAATAATGTAGTCGCCTTTTTGTACGGCCATCAGCTCAATACCTTGCTCAGCATAGTAGGCTTGGGTATCGGCATACTCTTTTTCATTGCGACATACTTTACTCATGTTCGAGCTGTGTACTTCATCCCAGCATGGAATAAATTCGATGCCACGATTTACGGCAACATTGAGCAGAAGATCAATCAAATAGCTGATCGCTAAGTTGTCACTCACTTGGCTATGTCCAAGGTGGACTAAACGACCCATCAAAACATACACAGTATCGATGATCGCATCCGCTTGTTCTGTTTTATTGTCAGCTTCAGCAAGTTCAGTCAACTCTTCAATCGCGAGCGAAGTATGCAACGTGTCAGCTTTATCGTTTAAGCTGCTGGCATCAGCAACGGGGAGATCAAAGGTGCTACGAAACTCGGTAATATCGCGGTAAAGATGATCGTAAATCTCTTGAGTAAGCTTGGATAAATGCATTATCTCGGTCCATTGGTTTGGTTAACAGGGATTGTGACGCGTAGTAACAAATTGATAGTAATAAACTGATAGTAAGAAAATGGATAGTAACAAACTGATGGCAAAGCTGCGACCCATGCCATCAGTTTGGTCAAAGAACAGAGTTACTTATTGAGAAACAAATAAGGAAACAGTTGGCGGCGTTCTTGGTCACTTAGAGCACTAACACGAGCGATATTGGTATCGGGAATCGCTTCTGGGTTAGGGTAGTGTTTGAGTACTTTTTCCATGCTCTCTTCGCGAATAAGATGGAAAATCGGGTACGGCGAACGGTTAGTTAGGTTTTCGTCATCTTCGGGGCGTGTGCCGCCAAAACAGTAGTGAGGGTGAAAGGTAGCAACTTGAAAGATGCCTTGCCAATCTTGTTGCGTAATTAATGCTTCGACCCAATCGATAAAAAAGTTGTACTCAAAAAAATCTTCGAGCATGTTTGGCACTACCACTAAGGTAGTCTCAAGAGACTGTGCCGAGCTGCCTTCTAACTCTAGCAATTGTTGCAAAATGTCTTGCAGCAACTGTTCTTCAGTAACGGCTTCACTGACGAAAATTTTGATCTGCTGGTTACGTTGTGGTTTTGCGGCGAAAGGGCAGAGATTTAAGCCAATCACCACATCGTTAAGCCACTGTTCGACTTCAGTTGTGATGGCGGTTTTATTTATCGTTACGCTCATAGTGCTTATTAAAACAGTCAATTTGGCGTAAGCATAACATGAGTCTTTTGATAAAGTGAGTGGATAACACTACTTGATCAATTCATGCAGCGGCTGGCGGTGCGCAAGGGCGCGGTCATCATGGCGCAATTTCCAACAGAGAAAAAACATCGTCACATACAACACCATTCCACCCGAAACCACCACCGGCCAACCGCCATTTTGCCAGCAATAGAGTAGGAAAAACCCGCCGAGGCTGCCACCCACATAGTAATGAACCAAATACAGAGCGGTCGCGGTTGCTTTTGCGCTGCTGGCCTTTTGGCTCACCCATGAATAGGCGAGCGTATGAGTAAAAAAGGCGCCGAAACTGATCAACATTAAACCGATCAGCATAAACGGGATTGATTCAACCAAGGCTAGCCACATCCCCGATAAACTGAGCAAGGCTCCCAGCATCATGCCCGAAATGGCATTGTAGCGTTTTGTCCAGTTAGCGGTCAGTTTCGAGCTGAGTGTTCCCGCCAAATAACATAGGAAGATCAATGATGCTAAGCCAATCGGTAGCGAGTAGGGTTCGGCGACAAGCCGAAAGCCCATCACTGAGTAGAGATTAACAAACAGCGCGAAGTTAGTACCACCAATCAGCATCGCTAGCCACAGTGTGCGGTTAGAAAGATGTTTTACTAGCGCACGGTTGTGGTGAAAGAACAAGCCTCGTTGCGGCGTGAAATTGCGTTGAATGGGCAGTAACCACAGCACAATCATGGCGCATACGAAAGTGAGTATGGCAATCACAATCACGGCTTGTTGCCAGCCAAAGGCATCGGTCAATATACCGCCTAAAATTCGGCCACTAATGCCACCTAATGAATTCGCAGCAATATAACCGCCAATCGCTTGGCTAAATGCTTGAGGCGAAAGCTCCTCAGC
This sequence comes from Vibrio sp. 2-2(8), assembly GCF_963888495.1. Lineage (NCBI taxonomy): Bacteria > Pseudomonadati > Pseudomonadota > Gammaproteobacteria > Vibrionales > Vibrionaceae > Vibrio > Vibrio sp. 2-2(8). The sequence goes on from NZ_CAWPJM010000044.1 coordinate 86,763, forward strand.
CATGTAAGCCACGGCAACCGAAGCAAAGGCGGCCAATGCGACGCCCATTAGTGCACGTGTTAAAACCAGCACCCATAGCTGTTGGCTGATCAACATTAAGCTGCCGATTAATGGCATAATGAATAGCCCTAATAACATCACTTTGCGGCGGCCAAAGGATTCAGAGCTGATTGCCCAAGGGACTAAACTGACGGAGAGTGCGAGGGTTGATGCGGCAAATAACCAGTTAATTTGGGTTTCCGAAACCGCAAAATGCGTAGCAAGGTAGGGCAACATTGGCTGAAAAAGATAGAGATTACAAAAGACTAAGAACGAGCCGAGCGCAAGTCCCCAAGTGACTTTTCGGTATTCTTTACTGCCAATTTCGATCATGATTACGCTTCACTTACGTTATGTATCTGTGATCACAGTAGCAGTGGCTTGGTGATTAATAAAATATATTAAAAATATCGTCGTGATATATAAAATATATCCCAACCTCGTTGGACGAATCTCGCTTCGTTTGATTTTGTGGAACCATAAAGCTATGGATACTCGCCATCTAAAACATTTTTCGGCTGTAGTTCAATGCGGCAGCTTTACTTTAGCAGCCCAGCAACTGCACATTGCGCAGCCAGCACTCAGTATTTCGATTAAAAAATTTGAGCAGCAATTAGGGGTTGTTTTGCTAAAAAGAGATGAGCGAAAAGTGACGCTGACCCATGAAGGGCAAGTGTTATATGAACACGCCACTCGTATTTTGCAGCAACTTGAAGATGCACAATTGGCGATGGATGAGCTTAAAGGGCTCGTCAAAGGCGAAGTGAGGCTCGGCGCGCCGAGCATGATGGGATCCTATTTCTTTCCAGAAATTGTAATGGCTTTTAAAAGTCACTTTCCCTTGCTAAAAATGACGGTGATAGAAGCGGGAACTCAGTCGATTAGAAAAATGTTGCTCAGTGGTGAGCTAGATATTGGCGTGATCCTCAATCATGATCTGCCCCCGGATTTAGAGGTTGATCCCCTCTTATCATCGCAAATGGTGGCGGTAGTGGGGAAAGAACATGAGTTAGCACAACGAGAATCGATAGATTTTAAGACCTTTTTTGAGCATGAATTGGTAATGTTTAAGCCCGGTTATTTCCACCGCGACTTCATTGATAAAGTGTGTAAAGAGCATAAGCTCAGCGCACATTTCTCTTTTGAAACCAATCTGTTGCCAATGATTTTAAGTATTGTCAAACATGAGTACGCAGTGACTGCGTTATTAGAGCTTGTAACGGAGCATGAACCGGATGTACGAGCGATCCCTTTTGAACCGCCAGTCTGGTTAGATTTAGCCCTCGCATGGCGCAAAGAGGGCTATTTGTCTAATGCCGACCGTACTTTTATTGAATTTGTGAAACAGTATGTGTGAAAGGGGTGATGTGTATCGTTCGATTAACTTTGATAGATTTTTTCAAAGTTGTTTGGGTTCCAGCCAATCATAATTCGATCACCAATTTTTAAAGCCGGTACACTGCGCGCGCCGATCGCATCCAGTTCCTTCCGGCCGCGTTGCATTTTTGCGTTACATAAGCGGTAGGGGATCTGTTTGGCGTCAAGATAGCGCTGAGCATCTTTACAGTGCGGGCATTTATCTTTGACGTAGAGCACAATACGTTTCATCCAATTCACTCATTAACCGAACATAAAGGGCGGCAAGTTTACCCACCGAGGCGCTGAGTTTCAACTCTCTCGGATGCGAAGCCTTGCTCCTTGTGATTGGAAAGATGAAACGCAGGCTTGATTCAGTTACACTTAGCGCCTTTTTTATGAGTCAGTTGCTGGGCTATGCATCCATCTTTTCGTTACATACAAAACTATCCGCCTCATCTCGTTTCACAAGTTGAACAGTTGATCACGGCCGGTAAATTCGTTAGTTGGTTTGAGCAACGTTACCCACAGCGCCATTCGATTCAAAGTGAAAAAGCGTTGTTTAACTACGCGATTGATCTCAAAAATCAATACATGAAGAAAACGGCGCCGATCAGTAAAGTGGTGTACGACAATAAAATCCACATTATCAATAACGCACTAGGGTTGCACAGTTATGTTGCCAAAGTGCATGGTGGGAAAATCAAATCTAAAAATGAGATCCGCATAGCGAGCATGTTTAAAGAAGCACCGGAGCCGCTGTTGCGCATGCTAGTGGTACATGAGCTGGCTCACATCAAAGAGAAAGAGCACAACAAGGCTTTCTATCAACTGTGTTGCCATATGGAACCGAATTATCATCAGCTCGAGTTTGATGCACGATTATTTATGATGTATCTCGATTTAAAAGAGGATCAGTAATGTCAGCCAAAGCGAAGCCGCAGAAAAGCCAACCAGAAGCGAGCCATAAAAAACCTGCGTTAAAAGCAAAGCAGGGGTTACATCCTCGTAATCAGCATCAAGGACAATACGATTTCCCCGCGCTGATTAATACACTGCCTGCTTTGAAGCCCTTTGTTATTCGCAACCCGAGTGGTGAACCGAGCATCAATTTCTCCGATGCGATGGCGGTGAAAATGCTCAACAAAGCGTTATTGACACATCATTATCATGTGACCCATTGGGATATTCCCGCTGGGTATTTGTGCCCGCCGATCCCCGGTCGAGCTGATTATATTCATCGCGTGGCCGATCTGCTGCTAGATGAGTGCTCAGCAATCAAGCATGAGAAGGTTCAAGCACTTGATATTGGGGTCGGAGCGAACTGTATTTATCCGATAGTGGGCGTGGCAGAGTACGGCTGGCACTATGTTGGTAGCGATATTGATCCTATCTCTATTAAATCCGCCAATCTGGTGGTTAATGGCAATGCTTCACTCAATGGGCGTATTGAATGCCGTTTGCAGAGTGATGCAAAACACATTTTTAAGCAGATTATTCAAGAAAATGAGCGTTACGATCTCACCACGTGCAACCCGCCTTTCCACGCGTCACAAGTAGAGGCGCAGCAAGGCAGCGAACGTAAGTTGAAAAATTTACAGCGTAATCGAGTCAAAAAAGGTCAAGAAATTGCGGGGCAAGACGCTAACAGAAGTAAGGCGGTCACGCTCAACTTTGGTGGACAAAAAGCTGAGTTATGGTGCCCCGGTGGTGAAGCTGCCTTTATTAAAAACATGGCCTTTGAAAGTCAACACTACGCTCAGCAAGTGCTGTGGTTCACCACATTGATCTCTAAAAAAGAGAATGTACGTTGGATGCAAAAACAGTTAGATAAAGTGGGTGCTGCAGTGGTGAAGGTTGTTGAAATGCAACAAGGGCAAAAAGTGAGTCGATTCATCGCATGGAGTTTCCAAAATGACAGTCAACGCAAACAATGGTTAGCGGCAAAGTGCTAGGCTGACTTCGTTGATTGACTATATTGGTCAGTGAGTTGAGATAGCAATAGAAGGAGTAAGGTATGGACTTTGACCTTTATTTACCTTGCCAACCCGGATGGATCTGCCAGCCCTTCGCTTATCTGTTTGCCTTGCTTGCGATGATTGGGCTTGGGTTTTTTATTCGTATTATCTATCGCGAATATCAAAAAATTCAGCGCGCTCAGAAAGTCAGACGTCTTCGCCGTATCCACTATCGTGACCGTAATGGTGGCAAAGACGGTAGACCCACCAATATCAAATAACCCTTGCCCTAGTAATACGATGTTAGGAAAAGGTATCGAGCGCTGCTTGATATTTTTTCTCTAACGCTTTATTTCCTGCCTTTTTCTCTAACTCTACCAATAATTGAAGCGATGTTTTTTGGTTACCGTAGCGCTGATTAAATTGCATCAAGCGGATGCGAGCTTGCGTGTATTGTTGAGCGTCAATTTCCAATTTAGCTAATTGCAACAATGAACGAGCTCGATTAGGGTCATGGTCTAATGTTTTTGTAAAATAGTAGCGCGCTTGTTCTTTATCGCCAGATTTTAACGCGCAAAAGGCTGCGTTCTCATAGCTTGCAGGGACAAGGTAATAATAGGGTTGAGCAATGGCGCGGTTAAAATATTCATCGGCTTTTTGATATTCGCCCTGCTTGCACAAAAATGTGCCGTAGTTATTGAGAATATTGCCGTTTTTGGGATGAGCGCGAAGCGCGGCTTGATAGGTTTTACGTGCGGCCTCTGTTTCACCGACAGTTTCGTAGTAGTGAGCCATCGCAAGTTGCGAGCGATAGTAAGTCGGCGCATGTTGTGTGGCTTTTTCTAAGTTCTCACGTGCTTTGCTCATGTTGCCATTTTCTAAATAGCCTAGGCCGAGCGCAATGCGAGATTCGGCCATTTCAACCGGATCCGCTTTTACTTCAGGCTCACCTTTTTCGTTCACGGTGACACAGGCCGATAACGTGAACATTATCAATATCATCAGTATTTTTTTCATTATCTGCAGCTCCTAAATCGCTTAGACGCATGATAAGGAAATCAGAAGATTGAGGGAGAAAGAGGAGAGAAGAATGCGAGTCAGTATGCACTATGTTTGATGAAAACCTGAACACCTCATTACTGAGATGATCAGGCATGAAACACTAATCGTCTTTGGTAAATTTATCTTCGCTAAAGTGTTCAAGGTCGTAAGGTGTTTGTTGGTAAACACAGTAGTTTAACCAGTTTGCAAACAGCAAGTGACCGTGGCTTCGCCAACTGGCTACTGGTTTATTATCTGGATTATCATTGGGGTAGTAGTTGACTGGGATTGCGGGTTCCATCCCTTCACCCAAGTCTCGAATATATTCACCATGCAGTGTATGTGCGTCGTACTCAGGGTGACCTGTGACAAACACGTTACGTTTGTCTTTGGTTGAGGCTAAGTACACACCCGCCACATCAGAGGTGGCGAGAATATCTAAATTCGTATGTTCGGCTAAGTATTCTGGTGAGAAATCAGCATAACGAGAATGGGGCGCTAAAAAGGTGTCGTCAAAGCCGCGTAATATCGGATGAAAGGGATGGTGGATTTCATGATGATAAACGCCCGATAATTTTTCTTTGCGAGTTCGTTTGGGCAGATTGTAGAGCAGTTTTAGCCCCGCTTGCGCTGCCCAGCAAACGTAGAGTGTGGAAGTGACGTGATTTTTAGCCCATTCCATCACGCTTTTTAAGTGTTCCCAATAAATCACATCTTCAAATTGGACCAACCCCAAAGGCGCTCCGGTGATGATGAGCCCGTCGAAGTTGCGATTTTTTACCATCTCAAATTGACGGTAAAAGTTCTCCAAATGCTCAGTGGGGGTATTTTTACTTGGGCGCTCATCAATTCTCAGTAATTCAATATCCACTTGCAGCGGAGTATTGGATAACAGGCGCAAAAATTGAGTCTCGGTTTCGATTTTCTTCGGCATTAAATTCAAAATCAAAACTTTCAGTGGACGGATGCCCTGTGTGGCGGCACGTGTTTCTGACATCACGAAAATGTTCTCATGACGCAGTACATCACCGGCAGGCAGTTGGTCGGGGATCTTAATCGGCACAGCTTTCTCCCTAAGCTATTTTTGGACGTCTATACTGCCGAACTTAACTCAATCAAAACCAGATGTCGATAGCAAAATGAATCTTGCTGTGAAATTGGTTACTATTGGATATCCGTTTACTTACCTGTTGGATACACATGGCGCTAACCTTAACTTTGATCAGGGGATTACCCGGCTCAGGCAAAAGCACCTTAGCAAGGACGCTACATGCAAAGCATTTTGAAGCGGATATGTATTTTATCAATGAGAAAGGCAACTATTGTTATCAGCCAGATAAAATCGAGCAAGCTCATCGGTGGTGTCAACAGCAAGTGGAGCGCTGTTTAGCGCAAGGTGAGGACGTTGTTGTGGCGAATACTTTTGTTCGACAGTGGGAGATGCGAGCTTACCAGCAGTTGGCTAAACGTTACCATGCAACCTTAGTGATTAATGTTTGCCGTGCGCAATACCAGAATGTTCATGGTATCGATGATGCCACTGTTGAGCGTATGCGTCAGCAGTGGCAGGAATGATTAATTAACGCTTCCGCTGGAGTTGGTAAAAAGCAAGGGCTCCCCAACCAAACACTTGAACCCACAAGATCCCCCACTGAGTGCTGATTTGATCCCATGATGCGCCCATTTGGTTCAAACTGAGAAAACTCTGAATGGCAGGCGTACTTGGAAAGAGGTTGGATATCCAAATGATAGGGCGTGGAATTGCTTCTAACGGCCAAATAAAACCAGCTGAAAAAATCAGTGGCATTGAGCTGATTAATACCACTAACGTCACCAATTCTCGCCGCGGTGTAACTGAACCAAGCCAAATGCCACATAGGCAAGAGGCCAGTAAGAAAGGCAGTAGAAGTAGCAATAAATGCCCCGCACTGGCGAGGGTGTTGACACCATGTGAGGTAAAACTGGCACCAAAGTAGTACATGCTGAGTAGATAATAAACAGCAACAAGGACAATGCTGCGTACCAATATTAATCGTAGCGGTGTGGTATGGCTCCAGTAGCCATTTCCGTGCTTTTGTGTTCCGCCCATTAATCCTGCCGCCATGATCATGGTTTGTTGTAAGATCAAAACAAACACCGCTGGGACAACGTAATCAACATAACCCATGCGTGGGTTAAAGGTCGGTTTTAAGTTGATGCTTGTGGCGGAATAGTGCTGAGCGGCCAGAGAAAGCGGTTCTCCTTCCATCACTAAACGTGACACTTTACTTTTCGCGGCTAAGGTTCCACCAGCTTGTGATAAGCCCTCAACGATGGTGCCGTACACTAGAAAGTAAGAGGCATCGCCAGCGTAGGCCAGTGTTGGACTTTTCCCAAGCAGTAGGTCTTTATAAAAATGTTCAGGAATCACTAAAATACCGCTAACTTTGCGGTTAAGAAACGCCTGCTTGGCATCTTCAATGGTACTGTCGCGTTGAATCACTTTGACTTGTGGTGTTGCGTCAACCATGCGTTCTAGTTGGTAACTGGCTTGGCTTTTATCGAGATTGACAATCGAGAGTGTCTGCTCGCGTGGAGTTTGCTGCGTATAAGGCAAAGGGTATAAAAAGGAGTAAAAAACCACGCCACCAAAGACAGTCAACAGCACCACAGGGTTAGTGAATAGCGCTTTTAGCTCTGCTTTAAGTAGAGCAATGAATCGCGTAGTTTCAGTCATGGTTGATTCGCTCGGCTTGCTTGTGTTTACGGATAAGAATCAAAGTGAGCAGCAGCGGCAATGCATAGCCCAGCATTGGCACTAAATACTTAAGTGATGACAGCAATTCAGCGTTATAACTTACTTGGCTTACTTGCACTTCAATGTAGTGACTCACCGGTAACAGGCTTCGCCACCACTGCGCTAGAGTATTCATATCCGTCACTGGGAACGTAATGCCCATAAACGCAAAACTTGGTGCGGTAAAAGCGCCAGCAAAACTCATTGCTCTTGCTGGATCGAGTGTTAGAAAGAAAAAGAGTGCACCCATGATCATACAGGCGAGCGTCATTGCAAGTTGTGCGATAATCAATAGAGCAAAACTGCCGTGCATTGGCCACATTAATATTTGATAAAACCAGATTAAAAAACCAATCCCTTGCAACATAAAAATCGGCAGATAACGCATCAATGTCAGCGTTAAAATTCGTAATGGCTTTTCTCCAAGCCACGTTTGCAAACCAAAGTGACGATGGTTTGCTGCCAAAATCATAATGGTACTGACCACGACAACGATTTGCCAAAGAGCGGGTACAACCGCCGAGACTAAAAATTGCGCATAGTTTGTATTGAGATTAAACAGGGGTGTAATCTGTGTTCTGATTGGTACGGCTCGCCCCATCGCACTCAATGTGGTTTGTTGGCTAGTCGCTAGGTTTTTTACGACATCCACTTGGGCATTGAACGTACTTTGTGCTTGAACAATAGCAGAGTTGATCAATCGTCCAACCAAAATGTATTGGCTATTGAAGAAGGTCGATACTTGTGGCTGCTCACCACGAAATATTGATTTATCAAATTGATACGGAATGACAACGTACGCGTAAATGTCACTTTCAATTAACGCAGTTTTGGCTTGATTGACATCTTGGAACTGGTGCGTGACTGCCATGGTCGAGGTTGCATCGAAATCTCTTATCAATTGACGTGACAATTGGCTGTGAGACAAATCGACCACGCCAATCGGCAGATCGCGCACTATCCCTTGTGAGAAAATCCACCAAATACTGAATGCCAATACTATTGGTATCCAGCTTAGGCTAGACAATAGCCAAGGATCATGGCGCAGCAGAGGCCATTGAGGGCGAACCTGAATCGACATAAGGCTTATAGCTCAACCACTAAACTCATTCCCATGCGCAAACCTTCGACAGGTGTGGTAGGGCGAGCTTCGATTTCAAAGGTGCGTAAATCAAACCCTTGTGAGGCGTCTGTTGATCGCCACGTGGCGAAATCACCCATCACTGCAATGTGGGAAACGATAAATTCTACTTTGGCTTCTAAAGCAGGTAAGTAAGCCGTGAATGTTGTGCCTTTCGTAAAATGCTTGAGTTGATCTTCGCGTACGTTGAGCACCGCCCATGAGTCTTGGGTATCCACGACAGTGACGACAGGGAAGCCCTGTGGAGCCAGTTCGCCGCTTTGCAGCAGTACTTGGGACACTTCACCGTCAAACCAACTCTCAATTTTAGTGTCCGCGGCATAAGCTTCAACTTCCGCTACGGCACCAGCAGCCATACGTTCTTTTTCCGCGGCAGCGAGTTTAGTTTCAGAGCGTGCGCCTTCTTTGGTCATTTGATACATCTGAAAAGCGGCACTTTCAGTATATTTAGCGGCCTGCCATTGGGTATTCGCTTCATCACGCTTTTGTTCAGCGACGACACCATCACGGTAAAGATTATTGACACGCAAATAGGTCTTTTCCATTAAATCCGCTGCGGCTTTGGCTTTAAGCCATTGATCTTTTGCCGCTTGGATCTGCTGATCGCGTGCGCCTGTTTCTGCTTCTTTAGCCAGTGCGCCCGCCGCTTTTTGACCCGCAATCGCTTGATCTAATTTGGCTTCAATTTCAGGGCTGTGCAGCGTGAAAATGAGCTGGCCACGTTCAACGCTATCGCCTTTGCGCACCAGTACCTGATCAATACGGCCGGGAACTTTTGAGGAAATACTGTATTGTTGAGATTCAATTTGACCTTGTAAGCGGACAGGTTTAGGTTGAGATGCTTGGTAAAAGCGATAGCCTACCCAAGAGATCGCCACCACAGCAGCAAGAGCAATCAGTGTTGGTTTTACGGCTTTCATAAGGCATCCTTTTGAGCAGGTGATTCGTGAGTCATTGATGAGTGCAACAAAATCGCTGATTGTGTGTAGATAGGGAAAGTATTCATTTCACTGGTCAATGCCAGTAACTTATTTAAAGAAAGTAAGTAGTTGAAGCTGGCTAATGACTGTTGCGTTTTTATACTCGCAAGGTAGAGCTCTGCATCCACTACATCTAAAGACGTTGCTAAACCCTGACTGAATGCCTTTTGGCGTAGGTTCAGGTTTTCATTAGCCAGTGTGAGACTTGAGTTTAGTCCCATCACTTCTTCCAATGCTTGTTCGGCTTCCAAATAGGTTTTTTCCACCAACACGCTCAAATCTTGCTTAGCTTGCGCCTTTAAGTAACGTACTTGTGAGACTGCGCTGTGCGCTGCTTTGACTTGATCGCTGCGACCCGATGTTTCAATTAACGGAATGTTGACCCCAATACCCACTAACCAATCCGGTTTCATTTGGCTGGCCAGCGAATCGTCTTCATGTAGGCTGTAATCACCGTAAAGGTAGACTTCTGGATAGTATTTGCCTTGTTCAGCTTTGATCAAGCTGCTTGCTTGCTTTTCTTTTGCTTCAAGTAGTGCCAAGCCCGGATAGGTATTGAGCGTTTGCTCCACAAAAACAGAGAGTGGCGGTAAACGGTCATTGACAAACAGTGAACCACTTGGCTCGACTTTTTCTGTTTGACCTAGAATTTGGGTTAGTGCGCTTTGGGCAATATCTAAGGTTTTTTGTGCTTTTTTGCGTTCAACCGTTGCTTTATCTAATGAGGCTTCAGCTTGTAGCCGTTCCACATGGGCAATTTGTCCTTGTTGCTCTAACTTTAGTGCATTATCACGGTGCTTGGTTAACCCTTGCTCAACGGCTTGGCGAGTCACTAAAACCTCTTTTGCCAAAAGAACACTAAAGTAATATTTGCTCAAGTCTTCATAGCGCGCTTGTGTTTCCATTGCGAGCTGGCTTTGTGCTTCTTCTTTTTTACCTTCCGCAGCGGCTTGTGCGGCGCTGATCCGTCCGCCTGTAAAAATGGGCCAAATAGCGCGAATCGAAGAGCTGAAAATATCACGTTCGGTGATGGTTGATGTGATGGAGCCTGCACTGGCGAGTATCGGTCCTAAAACTGGCTCCAAAGATGATGGGATAGATTGCCCAGTGCTATCGAATATCTGCTTTCCTGACAAAGTAACATCTTGGTCTAAACGCGTGTAGTTTGCACCAATAGAAACAGCAGGCAAATTGAGACTGTCTGTGGAATTTTCAATATGCTGATAGCGTTCGACATTTGCCCGCCCAGCGGCAAGTGAATTATTGCTCTGTTGCAAAAGATCCCATGCTTGTTGAAAGGAAATCGGCGCGGCGAAAGAAGGGGCTGCACCAAGCAGAGTAAAGACGAATAGGCTGAGTGTTTTCGCTTTCATGCTAAGCTCGAGTAATAATAATTAGAGTTAATGCTCTAGTTTTTTGCTGCGGAAGTCAACAGTGTGATGGGTTGAAATGTCGAAACAACAGCAAGTGATATGCGCTAGCATGAAGCGCATATCATCAAAATTCAATATTTAAATTTAATACTTATGGTAAGAAGGGCAGAGATAATCGGCCCGCCAAACCAATTTTTTACTACCTCTCACGTTTGTACTACCTTGCATCGTGGTCAGCACGTCCTTACCCGACATCTGCGGGAAAGCGAGTAGCACTCTCAGGTCATCATTTGACTCAGTCGCTATTTCTTCATAAGCCCGAACATGAGTAAAGGTTGACTGTAAATGGTTAAACAGCATATCTCGGGAAAGGCAAATTCCAAAGGCATCGCGTTTCATTGTAAGTGTCCTTCTGACAATGTTATGAATGGAATCGATAGCAATTGGTATGGTTATTATAGGGCTATCTTTTTGTGAGGTTTCCTCATCATCTTCTTCACTGCACAATTAGTATACAAATGCTTTTGCATTATAAGATAAAATTTTTCTAAAATAGGCGTGATATAGATCACGAAATAACCATGATAATTTTTTATAAAACCTTGTGCATATTCTGCTTGGCAAGTCTTCGAAATAGATTGCAATAAAACGAACCAAAATGGTGCGTGGAATGCGTAGTATTGTTCACAGTTATTCGTTTCTCTCTTCGCTCAAATGTTAAATAAGTGTTAGCTTGTATGCAGAGTTAAAGAGGGATTTATGGTGTGGAGTAGTATCAGTTTTCGTAAGCGTATGCTGATCATAATGACCCTTTCAGGGTTGATTGAATTACTGCTGTTAGTTGCCGCTGGTTTTGTGTATATCAAACATTCTCAAGAAGAAGAGATGGGCTTAAAGGCCTTAGGGGTTGCTTCATTTCTTGCTCAAACTCCATCAGTGGTCGATATGCTTGAATCTGGTAGTGGGGTGGATCACCAACAGCGTTATCGAGAGTTAACAAAATTAATCGGTGCAACCTTCATTGTTATCGGCGATCAACATGGGATCCGCTTAGTCCATCCTGTTGATGAACGAATTGGTCTTCCCATGAAAGGGGGAGATAATGATCAAGCTTTGCTACATGGTGAGTCATACGTTTCTTTTGCTCAGGGTTCATTGGGTAAATCCGTGCGTGGAAAATCGGCGGTAAAAAATGCCCAAGGACAAATCGTTGGTGTGGTGTCAGTTGGTTACTTAATAGAACGACTACAAGATAAAATTGAACCTTTTCTCATCTACCTAATTGGGATGGCACTGCTGGTGGTGCTGGCGAATGCTGTACTTTCCAGCTACGCCTCACGCCGTTTTCAGAAAGCGATACTCGGTTTTGAACCAGAAGAGATTGGCCGATTGTATGTCGAACTCGATGTCACCATGAGTACCTTAAAGGAAGGCATTTTAAGTATTGATGAGGCGGGTATTCTTCGTTCCATTAATAAAAGTGCGTGTGAGATTTTGGCGATTAACCGAGAGAAAGCACTGAATCAACCACTTTCTCTGTTTCTACCTGAAAGTGATCTCATGAGTGTTATTGAAAGTGGCACGCCTGATCACGACATCGAGCTGTACCTCAATCAACAGCGTCTGATCGCCAATCGAAGTCCGATTATTGTTGACGGTAAAGTGGTTGGGGCGGTGTCCAGCTTCCGCCTCCGAGATGAAATCAACGAGTTAACCGAGCAACTCTCCCAAACCAAAGAGTATGCTGAAATGCTGCGCTCTCAAACTCACGAACATCGCAACAAACTCAACACCATCAGTGGGCTTGTACAAATGGGAGAGCTGGAAGCGGTTCAGCATTTAATCGGCCAAGAAACGGCTCATTACCAATCGCTCATTGAATTTCTACGCGAGACAGTTAGAGATCCACTCATTGCCGGAATGCTGCTGGGTAAAACTGAGCGAGCTCGTGAACTTGGTTTGGAGTTAGTCGTTGAAGAGGGATCGCGTCTAGAACCTTTGCCGCAGCGTATTAATGCTGAAGATATCGTCACTATTTTGGGTAACCTGATTGACAATGCATTTGATGCGACACTCACGATGATCCGCAATGAAAAACGGGTGACACAAGAACGACGCATCATTGAAGTGTCACTCAGCGATTATGGTGCCGAAATTATTCTTGAAGTGGATGATAAAGGGTGTGGTTTACCCGAACAAATGTCGCCACAGCAATTATGGCAAAAGGGAGTATCTAGCAAAGCAAAACATAACCGAGGTGTGGGTTTACACCTGGTAAAACAGTTAGCTGATCGCTATCAAGGGCAGCTAGAAATGAAAAGTAATCAAGATGTTGGAACAAGAGTTACGGTTTATCTGCCTAAGGAAGAACAAGTATGAATACCCGTGTCATGATCATTGAAGATGATATCGCGATTGCGCAATTACATCATCGTTACCTGACACAAATTGAGGGATTTGAAGTCATTGGCATTGCAACGACTCACGCCGATGCCCAATTGCAGTTAGATATCCTCAAACCCGATTTAGTATTGCTGGATGTTTATCTACCGGATGGTACGGGGCTCGATCTCTTACAGAAAGTTCGAGGCAATAACCAAGGCTGTGATGTAATTTTGATTACTGCAGCGCGCGATGTTGAGACGCTACAACAGGCAATGCGTGGTGGCGTAGTTGATTACTTGCTCAAGCCAGTCATGTTTCCCCGTCTTGAATCGGCATTGAAGAAATACCAAACCCAACAATTAGAGCTGGGCTCCGTGGCTGATGTTGACCAAAACGTAGTTGATAAAATGTTGACAGCCAATACCAGTGAGCTTCCCACTCATCTGCGTCTTCCCAAAGGAATTGATGGGGTTACGCTAGACAAAATACGCCATCTTTTTAATACACCATGCAGTTTGACCGCGGACGAAGCGGGAGAAAAAATTGGCGCAAGTCGAACCACGGCAAGGCGTTATCTGGAATATTTAATCAGCAGTGGTGAGCTAACCGCCGACTTAAATTACGGCACGGTTGGTCGCCCGGAGCGTTGCTATAAAAAAGTTGTGCGTTAGGCCGAGAGATTTAATGGGTTAACCGCATGAAATTTAATGCTATTTAATCACGTCGTTCGTATTGTTGATGATGAATGCTTGCGATCAACTAGACGGCGTTTCAAACCCCATCTAAAGTTTAAGGACAAAAGGCAGATAACATCATGTAGGAGAGAGGATGAACGTAATCAAATATCTGCGTACTATTCTACCTATGTGGCTAATCAGTGTGTTGGCATCATCACCTGCTTATCCCGCTAGTCTTGAAACACTAACGTATTATACAGAGGCCTATCCCCCTTTTAATTTTATGAATCAGGGCAAAATCACTGGAATTTCGGTTGATTTACTTCAAGAAGCCGCTAAATTCTCAGGACATGACGTATTATTGAGCCAGATCGTATTGCAACCGTGGGCTCGTTCTTATCGCTCTACCATTTTGAAAAAAGACGGAGTACTTTTCTCGACAACAAGGACGTCACACAGAGAGGAATTATTTCATTGGGTAGGCCCAATTGATGACATCAAAGTTTCGGTAATTGCACGTAAAGGCAGTAATATCAAACTTGGGGAACCTTTAGAAATTACCTCCTATAAGATCGGGGTGATAAAAGATGACGTCGGCGAACAAATGCTGTTGCAATATGGTGTTCCGAGAGACTCAATGCAAGAAGCAACGGATGTCACTATGTTGGCAGAGCAGTTAGTGAAAAAGCGTATTGATTTGATTGCATACGATGAACGGTCAGCCCATTGGTGGATAAAACAAGCAGGATATGCCCCCGATCAATTTGAAACACTTTATGTGTTAAAGCAGGGATTACTTTACTATGCTTTTAATAAAAATATAGACCAAACACTATTAGACGATTTACAAATGGGTATTGATAAAGTAAAGAACACGGTTAATGAAGACGGTGTTAATCGATATCAAGCCATATTAAACAAATACCAATAACCATTCTTAAGATTAGTGACCAGTATGAGCAACCCAAGTAGTACAATTTTGACAGAGAGTGGTACCAACGAACTTGAGATTATTGAGTTCCATTTAGAAAAGGTACTGCCAGATGGACGCACGAAAACCTGCTATTACGGCATTAACGTTGCGAAAGTTAGGGAAGTGATACAAGTTCCTGATACCACCGATTATCCCAATGCTCAGCCGCATATGATCGGTGTATTTTCGTCACGTGATGTACTGACTCCGTTAGTTGATCTTGCCGGTTGGCTTGGTGTGCCTACTAATCCAAGCCTTGATCGAAAGTTTGTTATCGTGACGGATTTTAACCGCATGACCAATGGCTTTTTGATTGACAGCATTAGTCGTATTCACCGTATTTCTTGGAACGATGTTGAATCGCCGAGTCAGTTTTTAGAAGCGGGTGAGCAAGATTGCGTCGTGGCGGTTGTTCGCAAAGACGGCAACCTGATCATGATTTTGGATTTTGAGAAAATCATCGCTGACATCAACCCTGAATTGAGTATGGAAAAATACGATGTCACGGTGGACAGATCGGTCGACCTCAACCAAAAAATGATCAGCAAACGTAATGCGAAAACCATCATGGTGGTGGATGATTCGGCGTTTATCCGCAGTTTAATACAAGACACATTAAGCTCTGCAGGCTACAACATTATTGCGTGTAAAGACGGTGGTGAAGCCTATGAGAAATTGATGGAAATTGAAAAAGTAGCCAAGTCCGAAAACGTACCCGTGACAGAGTTAGTGAATGCGATCGTAACGGATGTAGAAATGCCGCGCATGGATGGTATGCACTTGTTGAAGCGCTTGCGTGACAGCGAAACTTATAAAACAACGCCGATAGTGATGTTCTCCTCGATCATGAGTGATGATAACCGAGCAAAAGCATTAGCACTGGGTGCTGATGATACCTTGACCAAACCCGAAATTGGCAAAATGGTCACCCTGATGGATAAATATGTATTTGCTTAACCTTTATACTCTTCCCACTTAGAGTTGTTTGGGTATAGCGGTCAGTCTGTGACCAATTAAGGAGAGTCTCATTTGAGGCTCTTTTTGTTTTATCACAATTTTGAACGCTAAGCTCAGCGGCGCGAATAGCGAGTGATGAGTAAGGAGAGATGGGAGGAAGATCAAACTCTATTAGATTGGTCAAAATGTAATATTCTTTCACACTTTATCATTCCTCATTCTACGCTTTGTATTTCCGATCACGTTTTTATCTTGCTCTCTCTGCTTTCCTTTCATCTCATTTACCCTGAGCGTGAGTGAACTCTGTGTTTTTCTTCTCCTCCCTTGGCTCTACGCCCTGAGAGCAAAATGGCAAGGGGGAGGTAATTGGCGGTGTCAAAATTATAACGTTAGCTTAGGTAGATATAGGCATATGTCTACTGATTTATAGGTTTTCTGCCAGCAGTGAGAGCAGGACGAGCACTAACGTTATAAAACGGATTACAACAATGAAAACAAACCTAACGAGAATGACTTTAGCGTTTGCTTCAATTGGTATGCTAGCGGGTTGTAATGACTCGTTAGACGTTCAAGTCATGGATGGGTATTTAACCAATGCCCAAGTTTGGCTGGATGTGAACGGCAATCGTCAATTTGAACAAAACGAACCTCAAGCGTATACCGACCAAAAAGGTATCGCAAAAATTAACGTGGCGGGGCTGCGTGGTGACGTAAAAAATTATTATCTGATGGCTTCTGCTATCAAGGGAAAAACCGTTGACCAAGATATTCCCACCGTCAAAACGGCGCGCAATTATTTAATGATGGCGCCAGCAAATTATCCGGTGATCAGCCCTTTTACGACTTACCTCAGCGTGCAGATGCAAAATGGTAAGCGAGAGAGTAAAGCGTTGGCTGAGCTGAAAAAGGCGCTGCGTATTCCAACTCTGGATATCAAAGCGGATTATGTCGATAACCACATCTTGGTTGCTCAATCTGCTAAAGCGCTAGCGCAACTGCTACCTGCTACTATCGATGACTCCAGCTTGCCTGAATTGGCCAATACCTTGAAAAAAGCCAGTAAACGGTTTGGCGATGAGATCAAAAAAGCACAGCGAGAAAAGAGCGATATTCGCGATAAAACACTGATGCTTGAAAATGGTGAGCCTGTTATTGGCTTTGATAGCGATAGAGATGGCGTAGCCGATTTGATTGACCACTTTCCTTACGACATCCAAGAGAGTATTGACTCCGATAATGATGGCATTGGCGATCACGCAGACCTAGACGATGACAACGATGGCTGGCCTGATGAAACTGAATGGCGATTAGGGACAGATCCTTATGACGCCTTAAGCTTTGCTGCCGATCTCGATGGCGATGGCATTGCGGATGTCGAAGATGATGATATTGATGGTGATGGGTGGAGCAACGCCGATGAAGCGCGTTTAGGAACGGACGCCAATGATGTTTCAAGCGTTCCTGCTGACCTTGATAGTGACGGTATTGCCGATAGCGAAGATGACGATATTGATGGTGACGGCGTGAGCAACGCGCAGGATGTATTCCCACGAGATCGCTTAGAAAGCCTTGATACCAATAACGATGGGCTAGGGGATTTTGCCTCAAGCGACGATGACGGTGATGGCATCCCCGACAGCATTGATCCACAACCGAAACAGGCGGATAACTCGACAACCGAGCCGACCCCAACTTATCAAGAAGCGATCATTTACTACCTGCGTGATGACAATAATTATGACGGCTGGGGACTACACCTTTGGAACAACGGTAGCTGTGATTCTGTTTCTGAATCTGCGCTTAATGGTGTGGATTGGGGAAATCCTTACTTAGCCTCAGAAATCGACCCGATTTATGGAGCGATATATCGCATTCCACTTAAAGCAGAACATGGCAACTGCATGAACTTTATTGTGCACAGTGGCAATGATAAAGCGCTGGGCGGCGATGATTTAGTGCTGGATTTTGTCAAAGGCAATACGCTTTATACGCGCCACGGTAGTGCGGTATTGAACTATTCTCCTAATGAGCAAATTCAAGTTGCCATTGAGGGCGCAGCTGCACATTGGCTTGCGGTAAATCAACTGGCGTGGTTCGATCACAGCGAAGCGGCAAGCTATGAGCTTTGGAGCCGCGCGCAAGGCAATGGTGATATCGCCCATCCTGAACAATTCATTCATTACCCATTAGCCTTGTCAGGCGTGACAAATAATGCGCATTTCCCACATTTAGCGGGTCGAGCAGCCTTCACATTGGATGTGAGCAACGAACAAGCTAAAGCGCTGTTGAAAACGCAGCTACTCACAGTAGCGAGAGATGCTGAAGGCAAAGTACTGGTTGCAACAAAAGTACAGATCCCAGGAATAGTCGATAATCTTTACACGGCTGGCAGCGATGATGCCGATGAAGCGAAACTTGGCGCTTGGATAGACGGTGATAGCGCGCATTTTGCGCTATGGGCTCCGACCGCGCAGCAAGTGGAGTTGTATCTGTATGATCAAGATAAAACCCTTCTCAGTACCTCCCCTCAGCCGATGGTTGAAGATCTCAACACCGGAGTTTGGCACTATCAAGGTGAGCGCTCGCTGAAAAACAGTTTCTATCGTTACCGCGTGCAGGCCTACCATCCTAAAACGGCGCAACTTGAATGGATGATGACGACCGATCCGTATTCGCAATCGCTCAGTACATCCAGCCTTTATTCTCAATTGGTGGACTTAACCGCAGCAGAGTCAAAACCGGACGATTGGGATACTCAAATTATTCCTGAACTGAGTCATCCTGAAGATAACATTCTTTATGAAGTACACATTCGTGACTTCAGCAACAGTGATAGCAAAGGAACAGCGGAATACAACGGTAAGTACCTCGCCTTCTTGGAAGAAGAACGTGACAGTGTTGCGCACCTGAAAAGTTTAAAACAAGCGGGTTTAACCACTATTCACTTACTGCCAAGCTATGATTTAGCGTCGATTCCGGAAGATGAGCAAAAGCGGGTCGATCTTAATGATACGGTCGCAAAACTGTGTGGTATTAACTCGCAAGCGTCGCTTTGTTCTGATGGCACGTCGATGAGCGCGACCATACTTTCTTTGTTGGAAAAAACCGACCCGAATACACCGCAAGCACAAGCATTACTTGCGGATGTGCGGCCGCTTGACAGCTTCAACTGGGGTTATGATCCATTCCATTACAGCGCGCCAGAAGGCAGTTATGCGGTGCAAAGTGATGGTGTGTCACGGGTGAAAGAGTACCGCCAAATGGTACAAAAACTGCATCAGCTTGGTTTTCGAGTCGTGCAAGATGTGGTCTACAACCATACCTACTCGTCAGGTTTGTATGACAAATCAGTACTGGATAAAACCGTGCCCGGTTATTACCACCGCTTGAACCCCATCACAGGTGCGGTTGAAAATTCTAGCTGCTGTGACAATACCGCTTCAGAAAACCGTATGTTCGAGAAACTGGTGGCCGATAGCGTCACGATGTGGGCGCAAGATTACAAAATCGACGGTTTCCGTTTCGATCTTATGGGACACCTGATGAAATCAAGCATGCTCAAGATTTATGAGGCGGCGAAAACGGTTGATCCTGACACTTGGTTCTATGGTGAAGGCTGGAACTTTGGTGAAGTCGCCAACGGTGCCAGAGGTGAAAATGCCACCCAATGGCCAATGGCTGGAACGGGAATAGGGACTTATAACGATCGCTTACGTGACGGTGTGCGTGGCGGTGGTCCATTTGATAGCGGTGAGGCGCTATTAACCACTCCGGGTTTTGCTAATGCAGGTGATCGATTTAGTGATGAGCTGAAATCGAAAATGGACTTAATTCGCTATGGCATGGCTGGCAATTTACAAACCTATCCATTGCAAACCGCCAGCGGCATGACAGTGCTTGGCCGTGATTTCCAATACGGTGGTCAAGGCGCGGCCTATACACTTGACCCACAAGAGTCGATTAACTACGTCTCTAAACACGACAATCAAACCCTGTGGGACTTCAACCAATATAAAGCAAAAGCAGAAACCAGCTCAGCGGATAGAGCGCGCATGCAGATCATTGGTCTTGCGCCAGTAATGCTTGGGCAAGGTGTTCCTTTCTTCCATATGGGTTCAGAACTACTTCGCTCAAAATCGATGGCGCGCGACAGTTACGACAGTGGTGATTGGTACAACCGTGTTGACTTTAGCAAGCAGACCAACAACTGGAATGTCGGCTTGCCAAGAGCAGATAAAGATCAGGCTAACTGGAGTGCGATTCAAAGTGTGATAGCCAACCCCAATACGGTGGCTTCCGCGCAAGATATTGTATGGACAGATAATGCCTTCAAAGCTTTGCTGGCAATTCGTGCGCAAACACCGTTGCTCAAGCTAATCTCTGAGCAAGAAGTGTTAAACCGTGTTCGTTTCCATAATACGGGGCCAAATGCGCAACCTGGCATGATAGTGATGTCGGTGAATGATGGTATTTCAGCTGGTGCGGATCTCGACCCTAACGTTGAGGCCATCGTTGTCGCCATCAACGCCAATAGCGTTGAGCAAAGTGTGGTGATCCCGAATGCGCAGCGCTTTGAATTACATCCTGTTTTACGCACAGCACAAGATGTGCGTGTTAAATCGAGCCAGTTTAACAATGGCCGCTTTACCGTTCCAGCCTTAACGGCGGCAGTGTTTGTGATGCCGCAGCAGGGCGAGCAGGGTGCTGGCTTAAGCATTGATGCGCCACCAATTGATGTTGCACCTTATGGTTCAACCACGGTGTACGTGCGTGGTTCGATGAACGGTTGGGGAGTTTCAAATCCATTATCCTATCAGCAAAATGGTCTCTACACGTTTGAAGGTTATCTGACTCCCGGAGTGTATGAATTCAAAATTGCTTCTGAAGATTGGAGCACACTAAACCTTGGTTTTGGTGGCTTTAGTATCGCTAGCGGTTCCGCGACATTGGAAAATGCAGGAAATGGCAATATCAAGCTTACCGTAACAGAGCAAGGTGTTTGGAAGTTCACACTGGATGCATCCAACACATCGCAACTGGTGGTTGGCGTTGTGGATACGGGTGTTGACTACGCGTGTTATCAAGACAATAACCCCGCTTGTGATTTGCGAATTTATCAAGTGATGGTGGAATCCTTTGTTGATGGAGATTCAAACGCTGATTACGGCGTTGGTTACGGCAACTCGCACCACCGTGGTGATTTGCAAGGCATCATCAATAGCTTGGATTATATTGCTAGCTTGAACGTTAATGCGTTGTGGTTAACGCCAGTATTTGATTCCTGTGCGGGTCAAAATGGCGATGATAAGCTTGACGCTACTGGCTATTTTGCGTGTGATTATTTCAACGTAGATCCTAACTTTGGCAGCAACGCTAAACTAAAAGAGCTGATTGATAGTGCGCATGACAAAGGGCTGTACGTGTTATTGGATGGCGTATTTGGCCACACCAGCTCTGTTGGCGTGAAAGCGTCACCGAGCGGCAAGTTACCTCAGCTTCGTGACGGAGAAAGTGGTTATCCGGGCAAGTTGGTCACTTATCCTAGCCAAGCGAGTGAGGCATTTTTCACTGAAGTTGCCAGCTACTGGATCCGTGAGTTTGGCATTGATGGCTGGCGTTTAGACCAAGCGTATCAAGTTCCGCTTGAGAGCTGGCGTTCGCTGCGCGCGGCGGTTGAACAAGCATCGCAAGATAACCTCAATGCAGGGAAATCATGGGGCACATTAGGTTATATGGTCGGTGAAGTGTGGCAAGGGGCTGATGACATTACCCTAACTGCGTATGGCAGTGATACAAACCCAGCGCTCTCCTCTGCCTTCAACTTTCCTTTACGCTATGGTGTGATGCAAGCACTAGCAGTGGAAGAATCTGGCGCAAGCGGTAGCGCTCTGAGTCTAGAAGCCAGTTGGAATAACCGAGCGAAATCGCCTTATCACGCCATGCCAAATCTAATGTTAGGTAATCATGATTTGGTTCGCTTTGGTGACCTGATCCAACGAGGTAATTTAGGTGATTATTATGCGCGACATCTTGCCGCGTTCAGTTTTCTTGCTGCTTATTCTGGGCCAATCACGCTTTACTATGGTGAAGAGATTGGGGATGAAGTCGAAAACTTTGCAGCGCAAGTGACACAAAATTGTGCCGCTGTTGGTTTGTGTGATGATCACGTTGCTCGTTCTAGTGGCAAAGTAGATGCTTCAAGCTTGTCACCACAACAGCAAGCGCTGAAAAACAGCGTCAGTCAATTAATGCTACTGCGCAGCCAATACCCGTCACTGGCTAAAGGGGAGCGGCGTAATGTGTGGATTGACGAGAGTTTGTACGCGGATCTCAAAGTGTACGGTGATGAGCAGATCCTCTATGTGCTGAACACCAGCACTGCGGAGCGGAGATTATCTCTTGATATGGGAAGCGTAAAAGCTGCGACTCAATTGAAGGATTTAATGACTGAAGAGACGATCGCCACGCAAATCGGTACAACGACAATCATCGTTCCGTCTTTAACTGGCCGCTTACTTCGACTGGACTAATCGTTAAAGCAATGAAAGCTCGCTGCGGCGAGCTTTTTCTTTCTCTACTTTTTCCTACCAAGGCTCTCATTAATGAGCCTCTCGTTTGGTCATTGTCCATTGACAGAAAACACAAGTTGCGACATTTCACTCATTGGCGTAGCTTATCAACCTGAATGACACTCTGGTACACATTCTAGATTCAGCTTACAAGAGAGCCTGCTGCCATGTGGATTAGGTCACCCTCTTCAACAAATCCATAGTAATAAACTGGCCTTTGGGCGGTACTTCGTTTATTAATTAGCGAGTTAGCTAATTACTTCAAAATGGTTTTTATCGTATGACCAACATTTTTATCATTGTTGCACTGCTGGTGCTGTTTTTTGTCTTTATCCAAAAGTACGTGATCAAACACGACGATACCAAAGATTACGCTTATAAGAAGAAAGGGGCGTTACTCAATATGTCTGAAGGCGCCTTTCATAACGCACTGAAATCTGCAGTAGGGGAACACGGTGTGGTGTTGGCTAAAGTTTCAATGGCCAACGTGGTTACCCCAGCGGCGAACTTGAATAAAAAGCAGTGGTTCATCGCCAATAACCGAATCGCCAAAAACTATTTTGATTTTGTGGTGTGTGATGCAAGAACCTTAGAGCCGCGAGTTATCATTGAGTTGGATAACGGAAAAGAACTGCATAAAGGCAAGGTAGAGCGTGAAAAATTGCTGATGCATGTGTGTAAGTCTGCCAACATTCCATTGATTGGTGCGAACATCAAACACAGCTATCAAGTGAGTAAACTAAGAAGGTTACTGGCCGCGCATATTGATTTGATCGAAACCGATAAAGAAGTGCGTTTTTGCAAAAAATGTGGCAGCCCAATGGTGATAAAAATTGCCAGCCAAGGCGAATTCAAAGGCCGACGATTCTTTACGTGTAGCCGTCAACCACAGTGTACCTATACTGAAAATTATAATGTGGTGTATGAAGTAGGCGAGGATCAAGAGCTCTGAGAAATCCAAAGTGTCGAATCATCCACTGTGTCATTGATTTGGCAAATACAAACTTGGTTACGTCCATTTTTCTTCGCTTTATAAAGCTCAACATCGGCTAATTTCAGTAGTACATCCAACTTGTCACCTTCACGGTATTCACAAATACCGACACTTAAGGTCAGTTGGATTCGCTTCGATCCATAAGCGTACAAATGTTGATTAATCGCCTCGCGCAGTTTTTCTCCCACATGTTCGGCTTGCGCGATGCTGTTATTAAACAAAGTCACACAAAACTCCTCCCCGCCGATACGGTAGAGGTTATCGTCGCCCACAATTTGAGACATTACCTGCGTCGTATCGATCAGCACCTTGTCACCGGCATCATGCCCATGGGTGTCATTCACTTGCTTAAAATAATCAAGGTCAATCACTAAAAGGCACAACGTCGTATCCACCTTATTTTGCACGAAGTGAGCAAAGGCGTGAGTGAGTGCCAAACGATTGTGAGAGCCCGTCAGCGCATCACGAGAAGCGAGGTAGCGCAGCGAGTTTTCGGTTTTCTTACGGCTAGATTCAAAAAGATGAGCCACCGTCCAAATCCCGCAATAACAAAGAAGTAGGTTAATCATCAACGGGGTTGGGTCATAATCCACATTCCATGAGCCTTGAGAATGGATATTGAACAGTTGCGGAATGAGTGCGATGCCTGTAGCGAGACGGCCATGCTTAACCCCTAGCAATAGGTAAAAAAGTACTGGGAAAAACGTTGTCCATAAAAATAGGCCATTGCTTAAAGGCTGAATAAAAGTTCCTACACTGATGATAAAGATCAGAAAATAAACGTAGACACGAATGTGAGTGACTGAATGTGCTTGTTGTTTTGCAATCAAGTAAACGTAATAGGAGTAGCACATGAAGATAAATTCTAATGCTGCTAGCCCGTAGCTGTAAGTGTAAAAAACGTTAAATAGGACGAAGAAAAATGCAATAGCGGTTAGCAGTAAGCTTAACCCACAAAGTACAGAGGCTCTCAAATGATGAGAATGGTTGAATAATCGCGCATCCATGTTACGTCACCGTATTGCATATCGAAGATATTGATAAAGCTTATAGTACGAGATAATTGGTCCGAATCAATGGATAATCTCACATAACTTATACAATGAAATAAATTGGACAGCTTACACCTATTGTTGATCCGGTTATTGTGCTTAAACCCAGAGTTGTGAATAAAAAACAGACAAGCTGGTGATAGATAAGCCAACTGGCTCAAAAACAAAGAAAATAGACTTGCACACAGCAAAAACAGCCGTTAATATCCACTCCGTTCTGAAGATATGCGTCCGTAGCTCAGTTGGTTAGAGCACCACCTTGACATGGTGGGGGTCGGTGATTCGAGTTCACTCGGACGCACCATTTCAGTTGCATGTATCATGCTCAAGAACAAAAATTTGGGTCTTTAGCTCAGTTGGTTAGAGCGTCTGGTCGACATCCAGAAGGTCGTTGGTTCGAATCCAATAAGACCCACCAAATTCAAACAAAGCCCGCCACGTGCGGGCTTTGTTGTATCTATGACATACCAAATCAGTATTATACGAAAAACCCACGCAACGTTATCGCGGAAAATTATTTAACAGCGAAGATGGATTTTATCCTCTAGGAAAAATAAACATTATTCCGAGCATGTTGTTCATTGATTGTGTTCCGCAATCGCCCGATTGGATTTAAGTTTGGACTGTATGGCGGTTTTCATCACTGCCACACAGGCAGCTTAATTAAATTATCCCAGATTAAGGTGAAATTTGGGTATAGTGTTTTATTTTTGATGATAGGTGGAAAATGAGTACACACAATGCCGCGCGTTTTTACATTGGTACTTATACGGATGCACCAAGCAGTAGTAACGGCGTTGAGCTGATTGAGCTTAACACCATCACGGGTGAACTTAGTGTTTTGCAAGAGGTGATGGCGACGCGTAACCCTTCCTACCTTCTTGAAACAACGAAAGGCTTTTACACTTTTAACGAGGTAGAAGCGAGCGACAATCCACAATTGATACACATTAATAAGGGTTTGGTTTCTCAAATGCCACTGTCGGGTAGCTATGCATGTCATCTTGCTATTGATGCCAAGCAGTGCTATTGCGCTGTGGCGCATTATGGGTCGGGTAATGTGAACATTGTTCGTTTGGACGACACTGGCAAACCTGAGTTATGCATCGCTGATCTATGGATTGATGGTCAGGGGCCAAATGCAGAGCGCCAAACCTCACCTCACGCTCATCAGGTGGTTTTCCTTAAACAGTCGTCGCAACTGGTTGTGGTCGATTTAGGGAGTGATGCAATTCATTTTTTCGCCATCAACAGTGATAATCAGGCATTTTCATTGGCGCAAACTGTAGAGATGCCTGCGGGGAGTGGGCCGCGCCATGTGGTGTTTAATCACGCAGAAACCCGAGCTTTTGTGGTCTGTGAATTGTCGGAGACTTTGGTCACCTTAGTATTTTCCGGGACACAATGGCAAATAGAGGCTGAGTGCGATCTCTTGCCGAATGAGGCGAAAAGTGGAGCGGCTGCGGCAATTAAGTTGTCGCCCGATGAACGTTTTCTCTATGCTTCCTGCCGAGAGCAAAATAAAATCGTTCTTTTTGAACTATGCCAGCCACAACCGCAATGGATTGCCGCATTTGATGTCGGTGGCCAATTCCCGCGTGACTTTACTTTGTCTGCGGATGGAGATTGGTTGTTGGTTGCTAGCCAACATTCACACACAATTGCCAGTTATCGCCGAGATGAAACCACAGGCAGGTTGGTTGCCAGCGGCTTTAGCTGCAAAGTTGGCGCGCCAGTCTGTGTGATCGAACAGCACTGTTGCGAGTTATCTTTACCATAAAGAGAGAAATTAATGACTATTCATCGTATTAATCCAAGTAAACGTTGGTCTGACATTACCGTATTCAACGGCATTGCCCACTTTGTGGAAGTGGCTGATAGCGATACAAAAGCCGATATGAAAGGGCAGGTTGAGCAGATCTTAGCCCAAGCTGAGCAGCAGTTGACGGCGATCGACAGCGACAGAAGCCGCGTGTTATCGGTGACAATTTATGTCACAGATTTTGCTCATTTCGCCGCTTTGAATGAAGTGTGGGATAGCTGGTTTCCAGAAGGATGCGCACCAAGCCGAGCCTGCGTTCAAGCGCAATTGGCAAGCCCTGACTATCTGGTTGAAATGGCTTTTGTTGCCGCAGCTGGCCCAAAATTTCAGTAAATACGTTTCTTACGATGTGATAAAAAAGGGCGCTAAAAACAGCGCCATTTTTTTATCTCAAAGCTTGATGATCTTAACGCTTCTTAACAGGTTATCTGCTTGCATATGAGTGAGTTACGATTCATCGAAATGCTCAGCTTGCTCAAGCCACAATCCATTGATTATACCAAATGCGCAGGCGAGTAATACGCCAAGAACCCAACAGAAATACCACATCAGTCATCTCCTTTAGTACAGCGATGTGCTGTGGTTGCGAATGTAATCATCACTCAATCGACCGAACATTTTGTAGTAACCCCAAGCCGTGTAACTGAGGATGACTGGCACCACTAAGATGGCGACAATCGTGATGATATTGAGTGTTTTCTGGCTGGATGTGGCATCCCAAATCGTCAAACTGTGTGATGGCATTAAGCTTGACGGCATGATCATCGGAAATAGCGCCACGCCTGCCGTAAAAATAATGCATGCAATAGCAAGGCTAGAGAATAAGAATGCCCCGCCAGATGCTCGTTTCAGGCTTGCCCATATGCACGCCAATAAGCTCGCGATGCCCACGCAAGGGATCAACCACAGCATGGCGTGTGCTTGATAGTTATGCAGTAAATGACGAGCGATGCTAACCACCTCTTTATGCAAGGGGTTTGAAGCGGCATCCGTGACAATTGGGCTCACGATAATATAACCCGCCATGTTGGCTGCCAAGAATCCGCCGATGAGAAATAAAGCCACCGCAATGCTGGCACTGACGACCGACGCGCTATGGGCTCGCTCGCATAACACATCACAAGTTTTGAGCTGTAAAAACGTTGCGCCTTGAGTGACGACGATGGCAAGGCTGAGCAGGCCACACAGTAGTGGAAATGGTGTGAATAGATCCCAAAAATGGCCTTGGTAATCGAGCATCAATAAGTTATTGAGCTGAAAAGGGACTCCTACCAATAAATTACCAAAACCAATGCCAAAGATGAGGGGCGGCACAACGCCACTGATGAACAGTGCGTTATCGCACGCCTTGCGCCATGAGGGGTTATCGATTTTTGAGCGATAATCCATACCAATTGGGCGCAGCCATAACGCAGCAAGTAGCAACATCATCGCTAAATAGAAACTAGAAAATGCGGTGGCGTAAACCAGTGGCCAGATAGCGAAAATCGCACCGCCAGCAGTAATCAACCACACTTGGTTGCCATCCCAATGAGGCGCGATACTGTTGATCATCACTCTTTGTTCAACATCACTGCGTCCCAAAATGGGCAGTAGCGCTGCAACGCCCATATCAAAGCCATCGGTGATGATAAAACCAATCAATAGCACACCGACAATCGCCCAAGTCAGCAGACGTAAGGTTTCGTAATCAAACATTGTGTTCTCCCTTAATGGTGTACGTGAGATAGATATCCGTGCCCATCTTGCGTTTCAAAATGGTAACGTCCGGTATGTAGGGCACTTGGGCCGCGCCGAGCAAACTTCACCATCAGGTACATTTCCACCACCAAAAATGCGCTATAGAGTAAGTAAACTAGGCCCAGTGAAATCCATAAATCGCTGGTTGATAGGTTAGATACGGCCATATTAACCGGAAGCACTTCACCGATAGCCCAAGGTTGGCGGCCAAACTCAGCGACAAACCAACCCGCTTCGCTGGCAATCCAGGGAAGTGGAATAGCGAATAATGCCGCCTTAAGTAACCAAGGCTGAGTGCCGATTTTTCGCCGACAAATTTGGATGAAACAGAGCCCAATGACAGCGAACATCGCCATACCGCAGGCCACCATGATGCGGAAGCTCCAAAACAGAGGTGCAACTTGCGGAATGGTATCTTGCGCGGCTTGTTTGATTTGGCTTTCAGTCGCATCAGTTACTTTATCGGTGTATTTTTTGAGTAATAAACCGTACCCCAAATCCTCTTTTAGCGTTTCAAACTGAGCGATGTTTTGCAGTGAATCGTCACCATTGCGTAAGGCTTCTAATAGCCCGTAAGCGAGCATGCCATTGCGAATGCGCTCTTCACTGCGCGCCATCAAATCTTTTAAGCCGATGACGGGCTCATCCAATGAACGCGTGGCGATAATACCCATCAAATAAGGGACTTTAATCGCCGCGTCTGTGTGCATGGTTTCTTGGTTAGGTAGCCCAAACAGAGTAAAAGAGGCAGGGGCTTGTTCGGTATCCCACTCGGCTTCAATGGCGGCCAGTTTCACCTGTTGCACTTCACCTAAGGTGTAACCTGACTCATCACCTAGCAATAAAGTGGCGGTAATGGATGCCATGCCAAAAGCGCAAGCCACAGCAAATGAGCGACGCGCAAAGGGAAGGTCGCGCTTTTTCAATAGGTAGTAAGCGCTGATACCCATGATAAACAGCGCGCCTGTGGTGTAACCCGCCGCAACGGTATGCACAAACTTCACTTGGGTTACTGGGTTAAAAATGACCTCAGCAAAGTTGATCATTTCCATACGCATGGTTTGGTAGTTAAACTCGGCACCGACGGGGTTTTGCATCCAGCCGTTGGCCATCAAAATCCACAATCCAGAAAAGTTAGAGCCTAAAGCGGTTAACCAAGTCACGCTTAAATGCTGACGCTTAGAAAGGCGATCCCAGCCGAAGAAAAATAACCCAACTAAGGTAGATTCAAGGAAAAAGGCAATCAAAGCTTCAATCGCCAGCGGGGCACCAAAAATGTCACCCACATAATGAGAGTAGTACGCCCAGTTGGTGCCAAATTGAAACTCCATAGTGAGACCGGTGGCAACGCCAACGGCGAAGTTGATGCCAAACAGCTTGCCCCAAAAACGAGTCATGTCTTTGTAAACGGTTTTTCCGGTCATCACATACAGCGATTCCATGATCGCCAGTAAAAACGATAAGCCAATGGTCAGCGGAACAAAAATAAAATGGTAAAGCGCCGTACTGGCGAACTGGAACCGTGACAGTTCCACCACATCTGTAAGCATAAAGTCTCCCTCCCGCCACCAAAATGGCAGGTAAGATAGTCAGAGATGAATGTGTGATTGATAACACCTGCCACTTGAAGCTGCGGGCGGCAACTTCAAGTTAGTAGGCATCATTAGGTGTTAAGCAGTTTGAGGCGTGCGAGTGAATGGTTTTTTTAGCCAGTAGTCGAGGCTGACGTAGCGGCCACCACCGTAGATGAAAAGAACCATCAGCATCACAAAGTAAGTAGCCGCAAATTCCATCCCGTTATTGAGCATCACAGGGTCGCCAAGTTCTGTGATGTAGTTGTAGCGGCCCGGAAAATTGACCGCCAACCATTCAATAAAACCGTTTAAGCGCACCGTCGCTTCCATACTGCTGGTGGCAATCGCGTCCCAGCCATGTTTCCAGTGCACCATTGCGCTCGCCACACTCATCATGAGAATCATAGGGATAGCCATAATGCGAGTAAAAAGACCAAGTGCGATGCATATACAGCCGAGAACTTCTGTCGCGGCAGCTAAAAATGCCAGCAGTTCTGGAAAAGGTAGATTTAAACCACCATCGGCGGTTGAGGCGCCAAACCAAGCAACGGTTCCAGCGAAACCAACCACTTTGGAATGAGCACCGACAAAAATCACCGGCACGAGAAAAAGTCGAATCGCAAGTAGTACTATAAAATCGAATTTTTTAAATTTTTCGATCACGCCATCGTACCAATTGAGGGCTGAGTGAATCATAGAGTTTCTCCTAATAAATACAGGCTGATGAGTCCTTGTTGCTGAAACGTTTGAACCCACGCCAAAAAATGGAAGTTGGATAGGTGTTGAGCTATCTGTTGTTCTAGTTGCGTTAGTGACTGCGCTGGGGCGTTTTGAATCATCTGAATTAGGGCGATATCCACTTCTCTGAGTTTTTGTGATACCACCTGATGCGATGCATGACGAAATACCCCATAACAGACCGTTTTCTGTTCTTGAATCAAAAAAGTGACCGATTCTGGATGGACAAGAAAAGGCACTTCGACCAGTTTTAACGTTGGGTTAAGCTGTATGCAAAACGCCTCCGGTTGAGCTTCAACATCATCCCACCATACTTTGAGATTCGGCACATGAGCGCTATCCATTTCAGCGTTGAAAACGATCCATTCATATTCAAGCAGTGCGATTTGCTCAGCACTGAGGTTAACACTGGCGTTATGGTTATTTTGCTGTTGGATAAACTGAACAAATTCAGTCGCAATCTGATGGAACTCAGGCTCCATAGCGCCATGTATTACCAGCCATTCGTCCGTCAAAATGTAGAGTGTTTCCTCGTTAAGTTGAGCGTAAAACAGAGGAAAAGTGTGCTTAATGACAGAGTAGATATTCGCTCGAATGAACTCTCGATAACGGCAGGGCGGTTCGCCTTGCGCGACAGGAGAGCGGATCACGCAGGTCAGTGCGTGCATTGACATACTCATGTTCATTGGTGGTTTAAGCATGGCTACGCTCCACATCGATAACTAATGATGGCGCTGGTTGCATAATATCGTGATGGATAGTGCGCAACTCTTCAGTCAAAACCACCAGAGGAGGCACATGATGATCACGTTCAAGCAGCAAAGGACGGCTACCTTGTTGAGCGTAAGCATAACGAGCCAAGTCAATCACCTCTTGTTGTACTGGTTTGCCATGGGTATCGAGCAAGAAATCTTCGCGCTCTTTTAAGTGACCTGCGATGTGGTAATAGCCGATCGCTTCGCTCGGTAAAGTGGCCAGCATGTCAAACGGGCAGTAATTGTGGTTACGGCTATTCACATACACATTATTGATATCAATCAGCAGCTGGCAGCCGCTGCGCTCAACTATCTCAGCAATAAATTCGCCTTCGGGGATCTCCTTGCCGTAACTGTGGTAGTAGGAGATGTTTTCCAGCACCAAAGGGCGTTGCACAAGATCTTGAACGCAGTGAATGCGATCGACCAAGTAAGCAATGCTCTCTTTATAGCGCGGGATAGGCAGCAGTTCATACAAGTACCCTTGGGCATCACGCGAAAAGCTCAAATGCTCACTGTAAATGTCGATGTTAAATTCATCTAAAAATGCCGCTACCTTTTTCACAAACGCTTTGTTCAGTGGCTGACAATCGCCAATCGACAAACTCAGCCCATGTGCAAGCAGAGGATAGTGCTTTGCTATCTGCTGTAACTGCTCGCGTTTAAGTCCGCCCATGTTCATCCAGTTCTCCGGAGCAAGCTCAAGGAAATCGATGTCGGGATGGTCAGGCAACTGGCATAGCAAATCGATGTGTTCGCTACGCAAGCCGATGCCTTTTGAAGTGCGATCTATTGCCCGCATACACCACCAGTGATTTTGCTGTTGGTTAGAGTAATGGTTTCAGCGGAAGGTGCGATTCCCTCTGCGGTTAAGCCGCATTTACCATCTCTGGCGCGTACTAAACGTCCTTGCGGATCGCTTTTTAAATCCTGTTTCTCAAAGCGTTTTTCAGTACCACATTTACCAGCCGCGCATTTGCCACCATTTTGAGAGGTGGGTTGCGCACTCACTGGTGCTTCCGTTGACGTTTCTGCAACGCTCATTGCAGGATGAAGAGCAATGGCCGAAGTCATCGCAATAGACAAAACAATTTTACAATTCATGGGTTATCTCCTTCACGGAACTCATTGGGTAGCTTGAGAGATCACGGGCGGCAATAACTTCGCCGTGATAAAACTGTTTGATGATCTTGGTGGACTCTGATTTATGTTTAAGGCCGACTCCCATCCAGTGGTTGAGCACGAGCAGTTTAGGATTGATTTTGGCTGCAATTTCGCCAATCACTGAAGGTTTAGCGTGCATAAATGCGGAAACTTCATCGGCTGACTCATGAACAGCCATCGGCATGACTAAAATGTCAGCGCCTTGAGCAAAATCGAGAAATGCTGGGTTACTGCCGTTTTGATCGGCAGAAATAACAATAACGCCCTGATCACTTTCAATACGATAAGCCAAACATGGCACGTCCCCATGAGGAATACCGAGTGCGTAAATGGTTAAACCGTCTTGTTGATACACTTTAGTTGGTGTCGTGGTTTTGTAAGAAACATCAGTGATGGTGACTGGGAACAAACCATCGCTGCCATCATACAAACCATTTAAATAAGCGTAAGCGCCATCTTTGCTATTAAAGAGTGCGTCCATATAGCCTGATAGGCTAGGGAAGGCCGATCCCGCTTGCGGGCCTGCAATATCTAGCGGGTCTTCTCGCTTAAAGAAGTAGCCGCCTTTGAGCAGCGCGGGCAAGTCTGCAACGTGGTCGGTGTGAAAATGGGTAATGCCTAGAAAATCCAAATCTTCCAGTTTAGAGCCGGATTGGCCAAAGCGCAGATACGCGCCGCCGCCAGCATCAATCATGATTTTAGATTTGCCTTTCCACCAAATTACTTCCGCTGAAGAAGAGCGCAGATCATCTGAAATTGGCCCTCCCGATCCTAAAACTTGTAAAGTGAACTCTTTGTCGAGCGGTTCTAACGAGTTTGCGTAAGCACCGATGGCACCGCACGACAAACTGATTGCGAGCACCAGCGCCTTGAGTGGTTGTTTCATGCTGACTACCTTTTGATTGTCTTTTTTATGATATGTGGATACCTAGGGCGAAAAGAGACTTGCGATAAAAGTGCAAGCTTTTTGATTCTCGTCAAGGTGTAGGTGAAAGATATGATTTACGAGGATGTTTGGTCAATCTTGATTTTCTTACCTATTGGTTAAGGTAAATTGAACGATGTGGTGTGATGCAATGATAAGCCTGTTAGATTCTAGGTTTGTACCGCATAGCCAGAACCAATTAATACACATAAAAAAACAACAAATGTTCTATTTAGAACGGCATCACTGCAGTGTTCAGTGATATTTAACCCACGTTTACTTTTAAGTGATGTTATTTTTGGGTGGTTTTGAATAGGGTAAAGCTATTATTTTTTACAAATACCTATGATGTCAGTAATGTTTATGATGAAGATGAAGCCAAGCTATTACGTGATTCCTATGCTTATTGCATTTAATGTCCATGCGGCTGACAGTCAGTGTGATGTGATTTCCAGCCAGTTACACGATGTGAGCAATGGCTCTGAAGCGGTTGAACATTCTGACGGGTACAGCGTTCGTGACAATCCGCCTATTCGCTGCGCCGAGATCGTGTTTAAGACCAAACAGAGTTACGACAAAGTGGTTGCTTGGATGAATGATGATTTCACGGCGATTTATGTCGATGGTTCAGAAGCAACGTCCAATATGGTTCGATTTCGAGAGGATGATGTAAAAGCTGGCTACGTGAAAATTAAGGTAAATCAACCAATTACCGCTTATGTCTGTTTTGGTCAATCGAGCGTTCCGATCAGTCAAATAGAGTGCGATATAAGATAGATTGCTTAGCAATGTTAAGTGCCATCTCCTTAAATGGGGGAGCAAATGATAGTCAGGCCTTATCCTGACAAAGCCATACATTTCGATACCCAATCCTTTTCTCATTCAACGTACAATCGCCGCACTTAATTATTGAAAAGGGTTGTTGTAACGATGTCAGCAAAATTTGTACTCTCACCCATTATGGGTTTGATGGTTTGTTTGGGTATGCATACACCAACAGTATTGGCTGAGTCAGTCGCTTGGGATCAAGCTGGTCAGCAATGGCAGACTCAACAATCGCAACATTTTATCGTGCACTTTCGCAGTGAATTGGCCCAGTACGCGGCGCGTTCGTTAGATATTGCCGAGAAAGTGCATCAAGACCTTGCCAGTCAATTTTCAAAGATGCCAGCTGAAAAAACGCACCTAACGCTGGTGGATGACTACGACTATTCCAACGGTTGGGCAACGCCGCTGCCTTATGCTCAAATTCGCTTGATCTTAAATCCCCCCAGCGATATCAATGGATTGGAAGGCAATGATGAATGGTTGCACATGCTTATCCGCCATGAGTACACTCACATTGTTCATATGGAATTAAATGAGCGTGCGGTCACCGGAGCTCGGCGTATTTTTGGCCGTCACACACTGCTTTTCCCGCATGCAATGACACCCTCGATGCTGTTAGAAGGGTTAGCGGTTTACATGGAAAGCCAAAATGAACAAGGTTATGGACGTTTGCACAATAGCCATTTTGCGATGCAAATGCGCATGGAAGTGGCGAGCGGACAACTAGCTGATCTCAACCAAATCGTGGTAGCGAACAAACGTTTACCGCTTGGCAGTAATTACCTCTACGGCGCGTATTTTATTGATTATTTAGCCAAAACGTATGGCGAAGACGCACTCCAACATTTTTTAAGCGATTATAGTGGCTACCTAATTCCGGGCGTTTTCTTAAACCGAAGCGCTCAACGTGCTTTTGGTAAAGACTTTTTTGCGCTTTGGCAAGAGTTCCGTGCCGATCTAATCACGCAGTTTTCAGATCAAATTGTGCAAAGTAAGGAACAGCCTTCAGAGGCTCAATCTCTCGATAGCCAGCCGTTTGAATATCTATTAGCCAATGGTGGATCAGAGCAATTACTGGCTTGGCGTCGTGATGGGGTTGATCGAGCAAATTTAGCGATGTGGGATAGTAAGCAAAATCAATGGCAGCGTTTATTGACTACAAAAAGCTTAACTAGCCTCGATGTTCATCCCCAGCAAGGTATCGTCGTGTCACAAGTGAATAGTTATCTTGATGGACGAGTGTTGAATGATCTTTATCGCTACGTTGATGGGCAGTGGCAGCGTTTAACCGAGCAACAGCGCTTTACCCAAGTACGTTGGAGCCGAGATGGGCAAAGTGTTTTCGCTACCCGTCATGAACAAGGGTTGCCTGAGTTATGGCAGGTGACGCTGGATGGGCAGCAAACCCGCCTATGGCAAGGCACATATGGTTGGGTTATCGGTGATATGGCGCTGTCTCCGACAGGCGACATTTATGCTTCCGTGAAGCAGCCGTCTAGCGCTTGGAATATCATGCGTTTTGTCGCCAAAGAGCAGCGCTGGTTGGCTGTCACTGAAACATCAGCAACCGAGCATCAATTGAGTTTTACCCAAGAGGGTGAGTTGCTGTTCAGCGCCGATTACACGGGGCGTTATCAGATCTACCGAATGGACTTGGCCAGTTTGCAGTTGGAGCAGTTAACCAATGAAATTGGTGGTGCTTTTTCTCCGCAATGGAATCAATCGCAAGGGCTTATCTACCAAGCTTATGAGCATGATGGTTACCATTTGCGCCACATTCCGGCGGTGACGGCTTTCAATGAGGCTCCGTTGTCTTCCTTTGCCAAGGTGACATCCGTTGCTTCGACGCCGATATCTCAGGTCGAAAAAAGTGACACTACCGACTACTCACCGTTGTCGACTTTAACGCCACGTTATTGGGTTCCCGTTTGGCAAGGGGATGATAACCAATCGTTACTTGGTTTCTCGACCAGTGGCTCAGATGTGTTAGGGCGACATCAATATGAAATCCAAGCTGCTTGGGATACAAAAAATGCGTTGGCGACGTACCAATTGGGATATCAATATGACAACCGTTGGCAAGCGACGCTCAGCCGAGAGCATGAGTTTAAGTTAAACCCATTGACCAATAAAGACGATCGCATTGTCCGTCAAGATGACTTGACGTTACAACGTAATTATTTATGGCATGGCCTCGATGATAACTTAACGTTTGGTATCGGAACTTATTGGCAGAAAGAGTCATTGATCAAAGCGCCTCAAGGTACGCGCTATACACAAGCCAGTGATGAGTGGCTAGCAGGGACTGCGCTGCAATGGGATAACCGTGAAGGCTTATTGAATGTTCCTGGTTATGCGTGGGGTCATTACGCTGATTTGGTATGGGAGTCCAATGTTGGCGGTGATTACTCTGGACAAAAATGGCAGGCGCAGTGGCAAGCACATTGGGACCTCCCGGGGAGCTTCAATCTTACCACTCACCTTGCGGCAGGTTATGCAGATTCAAAAGCTAAAGCGTTTGAGCTAGGCAGTTACGAAGGCGACAGCGCGCAGCTCTATGGTCGCCAACAGATAGCGTTGCGTGGCTACAGCTCTGCGGCTCAAGTAGGGCAAGCTTACGCGACACAAAGTGTTGAACTAAGTCGCTTATTGTATCGCGCTGAACGAAACTGGAATTTGTGGCCAATTGGCTTGGGGGATATTTCAGGTTCTGTATTTGTCGACTCAGGATCAAGCTGGAACGATAACCAAAACTACCAAGCCCTGACGGGGATTGGTGCTGAAATGCAGATCGATACCATCGTACTTTATGGCGGCACGTTACCAGTACGGATTGGTTACGCTCATGGATTAGACAGTAAATTAGGCAAAGATGAAGTGTATATCAAGCTAACTGCTCAGTTTTAACCGTTTGTTGAGGAGGAAAGGGTCGCATCAAATGCGACCCTTTTTGCGTTGTAAGCCGAAGCAAGGCTTACTGACCACTCAAACATGAGAGCATGGTTATTTTTAACTAACAATGCGAGGGTTATACCTGAAAACGACTCACGGTATTTTGCAACATCGCCGCTAACTGGCTAAGTTCGACGCACGCTTGAGCGGCGCTGGAAGAACCTTGTGCAACTTGCTTGGCTGATTCACTAATGCGTTCGATATTGCGGCTGAGCTCTTCGCTAACCGAATCTTGCTCTCCGCACGCACTGGCGATTTGAATGGTCATATCAGCAATATGCGCGCTTTGATTACTAATGTGGTCAATCGCGATTTGAGTTTGGCCACTTTGCTCCACACATTGTCCCATAAGTACACTGCTTTGTGACGTCGCTTCACGAGCACGCAGTGCACATGTTTGTAGGCTTTGGATAATATTGACGATGTCGCCCGTCGATTGTTGAGTTTTGCCAGCTAAAGCACGGACTTCATCAGCCACAACCGCAAAACCACGCCCTTGTTCACCAGCACGCGCCGCTTCAATTGCTGCGTTAAGTGCAAGCAAATTGGTTTGGTCGGCGATGTTGCTTATCACGTCAACGACAACGTTAATTTGCTGTGCTTGCTGCTCAAGTTCTAATACGCGTTGTTCTGCTTGATCAATTTCTTGAGTCACAAGAGAGATAGCATTAGCGACGGAATCCATCTGTTTTGATCCAAGGATGGATTGTTGGTTACTTTCACGAGCGGCGTCAGAAGCGACTTCTGTGCTTCGTGCCACTTCTGCAACCGTTGATTTCATTTGCGTCATGGCCGTAGCAATGTGCATCACCTCGACCTGTTGCTCTTGCATGCCCTGTGATGTCTGTTCAGAGACGGCGCTAACTTCATCGACAGCATGAGATAGTTGAGTCGCTCCGGCGATGATCTCTTCCACCATTGAGCGTAAATTCTCTTGCATACTTGAACACGCATCGGCCAATTCACCTAGCTCATCTTGCCCAATATGCTGACGTGCTAATCGATGGCTTAAATTACCTCCAGCAATGGCGTTCGCTTGCTGTACAACCAACTGTAGTGGCTGGCAGATTAAGCGAGAAAGTAATAGTGTAATGAACACCATAAACGCTATCAGCGCAACGATGCTGCCTGTGGAAAATGAGGTGATAGCTTGAATAAGCGTCATCAGTTCAGAGCGATTTTTGGCAACAAAGGTTTGGTTTAAATTGAGAAGATCGTCAATCGCACTCTCTAGGCGTTCAAATGTAACCAAAGAGGCTGAGATATCCCCTTGAGCTTTTACGATATTTTGATTGAGGATATCGTCATTAAAAGAGCCAAGCGCAGTCAAGTAGTCACGCCAGAGGTTTTTAACTGGCATAAAAATCGAACGCTCGTGATCGGTCCAAACCGCACGCTCATAGGTGGCTAGTGCACTATCAATTGCTTGATAGTGTTCCTGCATCCAACGAATATCCTCCGTAATTTCGGCTTGATCGGTTGCGGAAAGCAAACTGATTTGAGCACGTCGCACAGAAGCCATATTGTATTTGACGTTATTGACCATCATCATTGATGGGAGTGTGTCATCCGTTAGATTGAGTAGGTCATCTTGTATTTCGTTCAATGAACGATATAGGTAATAACCGAAGGCGATGTTGACTAACGCGATAATAGTAAAGGCAAGCGCAATTTTTTTGCGAATGGCTAAATCTTTTAAAAAAGACATGGTAATAAGTGACCTCGGAGTAAAACAACGGAGTTATACCTGTCCCACTTGCAGTATTGCTGTATTGATCACGTTCATTGACGCCAATTCCACCATTTTATTGATGTTTTTTCGGCCTCACTTACTGGTCATCGACAGCATCCTAAGTGGCTTGGGTATCGGGTCACGTCCATATGAAAATAGAGAGATATCCATAAAGTTGTGCATCGTATCACAATTGAAACTTGACTCCTATGGTGTTTTTGAGATTTTTGTGAGTGAGATATTGGGTGTGGAGAGCTTAGAATAACGCTCAAGACGGTTATTTTAAGCTTTGTTAAGGTCACAATTCTTTACATCTCAACCACCTAGTTTATAGTGATTTCCATTTTGAATTGGGTGCTAATTGGGTAACCGAAAGGGATGGTTGTACTGTTCACTTGGTACTTTTGGCGTTAAGGTAAACGGAAAAAGGTATTTGAATCATGAAATTAAAAACACGTTTACAACTACTGTCTGCGATCGAACATAAAACTGAAATTCCGATGCTGCTATTATCGGTAGTGTATGTGATCGTCGCTTTACTACCAGATATTGCACCTTTACAACCCGAAGAGCTTGATTTTCTGGAGCATCTGCTTTGGATTATTTGGGCATTGTTTGCAACAGAATTACTTATTAAAGTGTTGCTGAGCCCCAATCCTATCCGTTATATGATTAAGAATTGGCCTGACGTGTTGATTGTGGCCATGCCATTCCTACGTCCGCTCCGTTTTTTACGCATTTTACTGATCTTGCCAAGAGCATGGCGTCAAACAAAGGCGGTACTGAGACAAAAAACGCTCAGCTTTATTGGGCTAACCAGCTTATCGACAGTGCTTCTTTCCGCGGCTTTTGTCTATTTGGTCGAAAAAGGCACGGATAGCCCAATCAATGATTTTTCTGATGCGATTTGGTGGGCAATGACCACGATTACTACTGTTGGTTACGGCGATATGTATCCAATCACTCCATTTGGGCGTGGTGTTGCCGTGTTTCTGATGTTGACGGGTATTACACTTTTCGGTTTATTGACCGCGAGTGTCGCCTCATTTTTCATTGAAGAAGATGGGCAATCAGCAGAGCATAATAGTGCACATCACACGAAACAGCTTAATAAAGTGTTAAAACAACTTTCTGTTCAACAACCTGTTCGCAAGCGTTTTCATTTAGCTCGCTACCGTGCTCAGTTGGCCTCTCGTCATAAGAAATAACCACTGAAGTTCTAGTTATCATCGTATTGGAATGCCAGAGATTGATCTAGGTGGTTTTAAGCAGAGTGATAAACTCACTGAGCGGCATAGGTTTATAAAAGAAATAGCCTTGTAAATAGTCAATTTCTCTTTCGTTCAAAAAATCAATTTGATCTTGGGTTTCCACACCTTCGGCGATGGTTTTTAACCCAAGTCGCTTAGCCAAATCGACTAAGTTTTCAACAATATGGCTAGAGATCGCATCACTACCGATCATGGTAATAAAGCTTCTGTCGATTTTTAAAATGTCAAACTTGAACTCTTGCAAATAGTTCAAACTAGAATGACCCGTACCAAAATCATCAATTGCTAGCAACACACCTATTTTATCCAATGACTGGAAGAGCTTTTTTGCTTCATCACTATCAATAACCAACTCTCTCTCAGTGAGCTCTAGCGTTAAAATATGTTTACGATTGTTGAAGGTTTCAATGAAATGTTTGCAATCATCAAACAAATTGGAAGCTACGCAGTGCTTGGCTGAAATATTAAATCCAATACTGAAATGCTCTGGAAATTGTGACTGATGTAATGAAAGTTCATGCTCTACTTGGGACATTAACTGAGTCGTAATAGGAATGATTAGCCCAGATTCCTCCGCTAAGGGAATAAAAAGATCGGGCCTCACTAATCCATGAACAGGATGTTGCCAACGGGCAAGCACTTCGATATGGCAGAGCTGACCACTACCATCAACAATCGGTTGTACATACGGAACGAATTCGTTGGATTGAATAGCGCGTTTTACTTCTCCTTGCATTGACGAAGCTTGGCCGAGTTTCCAAAAAACAAATCCGCCTAAACCGATTCCCATTAAGAGAGCTAACATCGCACTGGTTTGTTTGGTGTTTTTAAAATAAAGCCAGTAGTCATCAATAGTTAATAGGGTCGATAGTGAATAAGGGTAGCGTTCTGAAGTATTAATGATTGTGGGAAATAACGGTTCGGAAGTTACAACGCCGGTCTCGTCGAGATGATTTTTGCCAACGTGAAAATAAAATTTGCCATAGCCATCTAGTAAAATAAGCATGTTAGTTAGGTAATAGGAACTAACTCCAGTGATCACCATACCCTGTTCGTAAGTTCTGTGAAAAGCTAACACAGGCCGGAGAGGTGTGAGTCGATTACCAGCCATTAAATAGAGCTCACCACTGACATAGCTGTCGATTTGGTAGTGATCGTTTATTTGACCGTTTAACGAATTGCAATAAATCGTATTTTGTTTGGCTAAATTGATGGTCCGGATATCGGGAGTTGTCGCCACTAGCTCGCGTAAATAATGAATAGCATCTAGGCAATCCATATTGAGATAGGGCGCTGCACGTTCATTGGCAACATGAGCATTTCTTAGCAGTAGATTAATGTAATCCGTACCTTTTACCAAAACGTTTTGCATGTGATGATTCAAATCAGCTCGTGTCTGCCAAGCGATAATTGGGCTAGCTACAACGATGGGCAGTAAGCAAAATAGTAAGCTAACTATCCACCGTCTACATCGTTCATATTTTATAAATGTCTGCATCTGGTCCGAGTGCTATTTGTTTAATCATGCAGTAAGCGTAGCAAATATCCTCTGAAAATCATCCGTTTATTTCGCAGTTTGCTTGAACTTCAACACGACTTACGTCTTTGTAAGTACAAGCCATCATTTTAGCCAATCCATTGATCAAGCATGTGTTTATCTGGTAGCGCTGTCATTGCCCCTTTTTGGGTGGTGGCTAATGCTCCGCAGCCATTAGCCCATTGCACTGCGTTTATGATAGTACCCTTAGTAAACCACTCTTTATGTAATGACAACTGGCAAAGTAATCCACCGACAAAAGCATCTCCGGCACCTGTTGTATCGATAGGTTTTACGGCTTTTCCCGTAATCATTGTTTGCATCTCTGCTGTGATCACCAGCGCTCCTTTTGCGCCTTGAGTAATGACAATCAGCGGAATGTTCAATTCTTTCACTGAGATTAATCCCTGCTCAAGGCTAGGGCGCTGCGTGAGCAAGAGCAGTTCGTCATCGGAAAACTTAACCACATCCGCCATTGCCACTACGCTCATCACCACTGGGATCATCTCTTCGGGGTTAGGCCAAACCTCTTCTCGTAGATTGGGATCAAAACTGACAAATCCCCCGTTGGTTTTGATGCGTTTAATCGCTTCAATGGTAGTGCTGCGACTCGGTTCACTGGCCAGTGCAATGGAGCAACAATGCAGCCATTCGCCCGCTAAAAAGGTGGGAATGTCTGAACATTGGACAAATTGATCCGCGCTCGGTTTCACCATAAAGGTAAAACTGCGTTCGCCGTGCGAGTCTAAATCGACCACGACGGTTGATGTTCTTTGCTGCTCATCCAACTGCAAATATCGGGTGTCCACTTTCTCTTCGGTTAATGTGGATTGCATAAAGCGCCCCATAGGGTCATTACCCACACGGCCAAAAAAGGCGCTATTACCCCCCAATCTTGCGATGGCAACAGCCACATTCGCCGGAGCACCGCCCGGACATTTGAGATAGTGTGCTTCACCATCAGGAATTAAGTCGACGACCGCGTCGCCTGTCACCCAAACTCGATTCATTTTTTCTTCCAATATCCGTGTTATTCGCTGAAGAAATAAGCCCACTCACATCGAGCGGGCTTAGGAGCATAACAGCCTTGGGGGTTACGCTGTTGCTTGTTTATCAAGCTTTGCGCGCTCTTTGGCACCCAAAACAAGTGTTAAGGTAAAGGCAATGACAAAAGAAATCAGCATACCAATCATGTAGTAGCTGATTTTCTCTGGGTTAATAGAAATCACTCCTGGAAGCCCAGCCGCGCCTAACGCTTGTGCTTTGACATTAAACAAGGTAATGAATGCACTGGCACAAGCTGAACCGATGATCGCAGCAATAAATGGGTAGCGAAGTTTCAGGTTTACACCGAACATAGCGGGTTCGGTAATGCCCAGAAGGGCGGTCACACCTGATGGAATCGCAATGCCTTTTAATTTGATATCTTTGGTGTTCATACCAACCGCTAAAGCTGCTGCACCTTGTGCGACGTTTGACATGGCCGCAATAGGAAAAATAAACGTACCGCCAGTAATGGCGATGTCAGCCAATAGTTGTGTTTCGATAGCAATAAAGCTGTGGTGCATGCCAGTAATCACAAACGGCGCGTAGATAAAGCCAAACAGTGCACCACCAATGAAGCCAGCAGAATCGTATAGCCAGTTCAGCCCATCACCCAATAGAAAGCCGATATCGCGAGTAATCGGGCCTACCAGTGTGAAGGTTAAAAAGCCTGCAATGAAAATCGAGAGCATAGGCGTCAGTAAATTATCCAGTACAGAAGGGATAATTTTGCGCAGGCCATTTTCGATTTTTGCAAGAATAAAGGCGGAGACTAAAACGGGTAAGACAGAGCCCTGATAGCCGACTTTCTGGATCTCAAAACCAAAAATATTCCAAGTAGGGATGGTGCCTGCGACAGACGCGCCGCCAAATCCCCAACCATTAAGCAGGTCTGGGTGAACCATCAACATACCTAATGCAGCGCCAAGGAATGGGTTGCCGCCAAATTTTTTAGAAGCAGAAAATGCTAACAAAACAGGAAGATAAACAAAAGGGGCGTTAGCGAAGGTGTTGATCATGCTGGCAAGATCAGCCAAGCCCGGGTTGGCATCAATCAGTGACTGCCCTTCGATAAAAAGCCCAGTGGCTGTCAGTACATTAAATAACCCCATCAATAAACCGCCAGCAACGATGGCCGGGATAATAGGGACAAAAATGTCCGACAACCCTTTAACGGCGCGCTGCACTAGGTTCTGCTTTTGTGCACCCGCGCTTGCAACATCATTGGTTGACATTTCAGCAAGGCCGGTCAACTTGGCCATTTCCGCATAAACTTGGTTCACGATACCGGAGCCAAAAATAATTTGATATTGGCCAGCGACTTTGAATTGTCCTTTGACACCTTCAAGTGAATCAATGGCTTGTTCATCAACCAATGCGTCATCTTTTAGCGCTAATCTTAAACGTGTTGCACAGTGAGCAAGGGCTTGGATATTTTCTCTGCCACCTAATTGCTCTAATAATTGTTTTGCTATGACTGGATAGTTCATAACCCACCCCGGTTGTTGTTTGGTATCCAGATGACTTGATCTCTTTAAGATAAGCATGGTGGATAAAATTAAAATAAGTATTTTTGGGAACGTTTGCAGAATGCATTTTTGATGAATAATTCAAAGTAGTCAAAAGCCAACCATTGATTCTGTGAATTAGATCAGTAAAAGAGAGATCGATAATTCTA
Organism: Vibrio sp. 2-2(8); assembly: GCF_963888495.1. Lineage (NCBI taxonomy): Bacteria > Pseudomonadati > Pseudomonadota > Gammaproteobacteria > Vibrionales > Vibrionaceae > Vibrio > Vibrio sp. 2-2(8). Next base: position 130,794 of record NZ_CAWPJM010000044.1, read on the forward strand.
CAAACAGCGTTAGAATCACACTATTCGATCGTTTGCCGCGCTGAGTTTTGCAAACAATCCCAAAACAGAATGAGTAAGGTTATGTATGTCGAGTTTGCACGATGTCGCTAAGCTGGCCGGAGTTTCTAAATCGACGGTTTCACGCGTTGTAAATGATGAGTATGGTGTTAAAGAGTCTACAAAAATCAAAGTGTTAAAGGCAATTTCCGAATGCGGCTATATGGTCAACCAAGTCGCTAAAGATCTCAAATCACAAAAAACCAATTTAATTGGAGTCATCGTTCCGCGAGTCTCTTCGCATGCGACAGCACAAGGCGTTGATGGTTTAAGTGCCATATTTGAACAAGCGGGCAAACACGTGTTGCTTGCCAATACTCATCAAGATCACGCTAAAGAATTGGAATATATTCAAATATTTAATCAAAAGAGGGTCGAAGGCATTGTACTTTACGCCACACACCTTGATATGCCATTAGTGAAAGCAATCCAACAATCTAATGTCCCGGTGGTATTGGTTGGGCAAGATGGCTCACTGCACGATATCCCGAGTATTGTTCATGATGATCTTCGCGTTGGATTCGAAGCGGGTAAACGGTTGATAGCAAAAGGTTGTCAACACATTGGGTTTATTGGTGTTCAGAGCGATGATGTAGCGGTGGATTGCTTGCGTTCTCAAGGGTTAGAGCAAGCACTGGGTATCAACAATTTAACCCTGTTGTTTCATGTGCGTGGTGATTTTTCGATTGAATCTGGTTACTTACAAGCTAAAACATTAATCACGCAATACCCACAATTAGATGGTCTTTTTTGCGCAACCGATAGAATTGCGGTTGGAGCGGTGAAAGCACTGCAAGAGTCTGGAGTTCAGGTTGGATCGCAAATAAAAGTATTAGGAGTTGGCAATGATGAGCTCGCATTTGTCAGTAACCCAAGCTTATCAACATTCAACTATGCCTTTGATAAAGCAGGTGAAAATGCAGCCAAGATGTTGCTTGAACGTATTGCTGGTCGTGGGCAGGAGATGAGTAAAGTCGTGTTAACATTCCAAAATATCGAACGTGAAACCGGCTAAGGCTGAAGGTATTTGCTGAGGGGAAGCCCGCATAATTGAGGGCAATATTTCACCAATGCTTGCAAGCAGGCTTATTTTTTTATATTTTGCAATCGTTCCCAAAAATTGAGTGTAAGTCATGTCATTAGAAACAGTGCCAGTAGAAAAAATGTCATTTGAAGAGATGGTGAGATTAGTTGGCGGCCCAGCCAATATTCAGCGAGTACTCGCACCAAGAGGCGAAATCGTTATTGCGCTGCGAGATCCAGCTTTAGTCAATGTTTTGCCGAGTCATATGCGCTTGCGAGAAGTGCTCGGTGAATGGCAGCTTTCATTTTTGATTCAACAAGATAACATCAATGAATATGCCGATGAACTGATCAACAGTTTAGGTCGAATGATTGATTCTCAGCTGCGGCTTAATGCGTACGCCTATTCCTCGCCAAACGATTGTCCATTTCGTCCTACTTGGCATATTTCTCCGCCGCAAGGGCTGCTCAATGACCCAAACGGTTTCATTTATCACCAAGGAAAATATCATCTTTTTTATCAGTGGTATCCTTATGGGTGTGAGCACAAGGATAAATATTGGGTACAACTGACGAGTACTGATCTTATTCACTGGCAATGGCAAGGTATTGCACTGACTCCATCAGATTGGTATGACAGCCACGGAGTTTTTTCTGGTCATGCTTTAAGTCACAACGATGAGTTGATGCTCTTCTATACTGGCAATGTTCGGTTAGGTGACCAGCGATTGCGTCAAACAACGCAATGTTTAGCCGTGTCGCAAGATGGTCTCCGTTTTGAAAAACGTGGCCCAGTGATCCGTAATTTGCCAACGGGTGTCACGGAACACATTCGCGACCCTAAAATAGTGCGCCACCGAGGCAAATGGCTCATGTTATTGGGCGCGCAAACAACGCAATTGCAAGGTCGGCTCGCTATTTATCATTCACATGATCTTAAAGAGTGGCATTTCGATGGTCTATTTGGTGAAGAAATCGCACCGCTCGGTTACATGTGGGAATGCCCCGATATGTTTGAAATCGCGAGCCAAAGTTATTTTGTTTTTGGCCCTCAAGGGATTATTTCAGATAACGTGAACCACACAGTTGTCCATCAAAATCGTATTGCAAAAGTCTTATGGGATGAAAATGATCATCCTCACTTTTGTCATCTGCAACCACTGGATCACGGCTTTGATTTTTATGCTCCTCAAACAATGCAGACGGCAGACGGGCGGCGTGTCTTGTGTGCATGGATGGGGTTGCCTGACGAAATTAATCATCCTAGTTGTGACAACGGCTGGCTGCATCAACTTACGGCACTGCGAGAGTTGAGTGTTGAGAATGGTCAACTTATTCAAAGGCCTATAAAGGAGCTAGAGCAGTTATGTAACCAGCCGGTAAGTTTGGAGTTAAGCGATAAATGCACCATTCTCAACACCAAAAGTTTTGAAATGTGTATCACTTTGCCGTGGGGGGCAAGCTTACGTTTGTTTGAAAAAGGTGAGCAATACGTTGAACTGAGTTTGGATGCCCAGCAAAAAGTATTACGTTTTGATCGTTCCCATACTTTGATACGTCAAGGTGATGTGATTCGTGAATTGGCCTTAGAGTGTGAACAGGTTGAGCTGCAGATTCTCGCGGATAATTCTTCATTAGAAGTGTTCATCAACGGCGGAAAAGCAGTGATGAGTGCAAGAGTGTTTACCGAACAAGAGGCGACAGGGGTATCACTATTAAATGCGTTGGTTACGGCCAAATACTCGCCTATCCAGCCCGTCAGCGCTTCTTCATTCGCTACTCAATTCTAAATTAAGCCGAAAGTAAACTTTCGGCTTAAAAAATAATAACCTTTTTATTTCTTGGTCTATCCTTAAGTAAAAGATAAGTGAGATCAATATGATCGGTATGAGTTCAGACAATAGCAGAGATGATATTGACCTCTCTTCTGGTCTGCGTCCTATTCATTAAACACAAGAGTCAGATGGCTATCATGCGGTGCGATGAAGTCAACGCACAGTGCTTAACTCATACCATTGATTAAGGCGAAATGAAGTATGTGGAAAAGTGTCAAAGTGATCTTTGTTACCCAAGTTGTTCTGGCAGTGTCCATTGTGTTGGGCATTTCTAGTTACATTGATTACCAGTCAAAGAAAGCGGAGTTGCAGCATAGCCTAGATACATCAATCTTGAATGCAAAAGAGCGTTTGAGCTACAGCCTACCTAAAGCAATTTGGGATTTTGATTTACATGCCGCCAAACTCACTATTTCAGCAGAGTTAAATAACCCAGACATACAAGCGGTTAGAGTGAAAGATGCGGGTGGTACACCGCTTCTTTTCCTGAGTACATCACCCGACTCTCAAGATGTGAAAGAGATGGAACCCAATGAGGGGAAACAATACGAATCCATGCTCTCTTCGGTGCAAAAGCTCACCTTTGTTGAGTATGAAAAGGAAAATGAAGTTGGTCAGGTAGAGCTTTTCTATAACACAGATAGGCTAGAAAAAACCTTGTTACAAAGTCTGCAATATAGCCTGATTGAGTTGCTGATTTTAGATAGCGTAATGATTGTATTCCTAATTTTGGCGTTAACGAAAACCGTCCTTCGCCCGCTCAACGATTTGACAGAGCGAGTGGCCGATCTTGCAACCGGTGAAGGGGATTTAAGTCGCATCATTCCAGAACCCAAATATAGAGAGTTTTCGCAGATCATCCGCAGTATTAATCATTTTACGGAGTCGCTAAGGGAGATAGTTGTACAAGTAACGAATGCTTCTGTGCAGTTAAAAGACACTGCAGAGATGAGTGGTCAGGTTGCCATGAGAAATGCGCAGCAAATTGATCAACAAAAACACAGTTTATCGACCGTCGCTGCCGCTTCCACACAGATGAGTCAGTCGGTGGCAACAGTGGCTGAAACCGCTAATGACGCCGCAAGGCAAGCAAGTGAGGCTTCTCAATTGGTCGATAATGTTTACCACTCAATAGAACGCTCTGCCGCCGAGATTGTAAACATGCGTTCCGAAATGGGTTCGGTAAACGCGGAGATGCATAAGCTGCTTGATGAAGGGCGAAAAATATCAACGGTGGTCGGGGTGATTAATGACATTTCCGAGCAAACCAACTTGCTGGCACTGAACGCTGCTATTGAAGCGGCACGCGCAGGTGAGCATGGTCGTGGTTTTGCAGTAGTGGCTGACGAAGTGCGCAACCTTTCGACCAAAACCAGCCAATCCACCGAACAGATCCAAACCAATATTCGCTCACTTAGCAGTGCAACAGAATCGGTTGAGCAAGAAATTATTCGCATCTCTAATTTGTTAGAAAGCACCGCTAAGCGAGTATCAGAGTCACAACATTCTGTTGAGCAGGTGAAAAATACTATCTCTGAAATTTCTGAAAGAAATGGCGAGATTTCGCATGCTACAGAAGAGCAGAAACAAGCCATTGATGAAGTCAGTCAGGCGATTGTTGAAGCATCAGAGGCCACTAATGAGCTGTCGAGTAGTGGTCAAGATAATGCTCAGAGAACGAAAGAAGTTCTTCAACTGAGCTCAAACATCAAAACTCATATGCGTAAGTTCAAAACATAAGTTCCACCTTCAAGGAGAAGAAAGTATGAAGCGTCTGTTGATCTTTATTTTCAGTATGATGATGGCCTTACCGAGTAGCTTTGCTGCTACTATTACGGCTGCGCAAGATCCATGGCCACCGTTCATTTCACCGGATAAAAGCATGCCGGGGCTATCGGTAGAAATCGCTGTTGCGGCTATGAAAACACAGGGCTATGACGTCAATTTTCAAATCATGCCTTGGTCACGAGCATTAGATGAGGTGAGTAAAGGCAGAATTGATCTGTTGCCCGCAACTTGGTATACGCAGGAGAGAACGGCTTATTTACTTTACAGTGACTCATATTTAGAAAATGAACTGAGCTTTATTAAAAGAGCAGGCGATACTTTCGAATTTTCAGGTTTAAATAGTTTGAGTGGCAAACAAGTTGGCATCGTTAGGGGCTATGGTTATGGGGATGACTTTTTATCCGCCACTAATTTCAACAAACCAGACGCTAATGATCTCACGACTAACTTGAAGAAACTGCAAGCCAAACGAATTGATCTTACCCTTGAAGATAAGTTGGTTGCGTTATCGACCATGAAAGAGGCGGGCTTAAATAGCAGTGATTTTCAGTTTACCACGGCATCTTTGTCTAAAAATCCTTTACATGTTACCTCAGGCAAAGCGAACCCTAATGCGCAGAAATATATTGATGCGTATAACAAAGGGTTAGCTACGATTAAAGCTGACGGAACATTTGATGCCATTTTAGCGAAATACGGTATTCAGTGATTTTTTTTAAAAAAAAGGCCGCAGTTTTAACGCTGCGGCCTTTTTCTATTCCAATAGGAGTTGAATCCTTTGAAGTAAGCATTGGGGTAAATATTAGCGTTTTGAGCCGCGCTGCTCAGCTTTACGTGCTAATTTTTGCGCACGCTTTTGCTCGATCAGTGATGCGGTATCGCCGCCAATGTGTGCTTCTCCACGCTGTTTTGCGAGCTGAACTTGTTTTTCTCGCTCACGGAAACGGGCCAGTTGTTCCGCAGAGTGAGTACCGAAGCAGGATGGGCAACTGACGCCTTGCTCGTAGACTTCGCTCTGTTTGTCTTCATCGGTAATCGGCAAACGGCAAGCGTTACATACATCGTAGTGACTCTCTTTTAAAGCGTGCCCTACAGCCACTCTGCCATCAAACACATAGCAGTCACCTTGCCATAAGCTCTCTTCTTGCGGCACTTCTTCTAAGTATTTCAAAATGCCACCTTCGAGATGGTACACCTCATCGAACCCTTGCTCTTTTAAATAAGCCGTGGATTTTTCACAGCGAATCCCGCCAGTACAAAACATCGCTACTTTTTTGTGTTTCTCTGGTGCGAGGTTCTTCTTCACATAATCAGGAAACTCACGAAAGGTTTCAGTGTGTGGGTTAAGCGCATTTTTGAAGGTGCCGATTTGGATTTCATAATCATTACGGGTATCGACAACCAGCACATCAGGGTCTGAAATTAGCGCATTCCAGTTTTCTGGTTTCACGTAAGTGCCCACAACGTGACGAGGGTCAATACCTTCAACGCCCATAGTGACAATCTCTTTTTTTAGCTTCACTTTGGTACGGTTAAATGGCTGCTCTGAGGCTTGTGATTCTTTGTAAACAGTACCTTTCAAGTTCGGTTCAGCATCAAGCCAAGCCAGTAGCACATCTATCCCTTTGCGTGTTGATGCCACGGTGCCGTTAATTCCTTCACTGGCTAATAATAGCGTGCCACGAATTTGGTTTTCCTCCATTAGTTCAAGAAGCGGTGCTTGCAGCTCTTGGTAGTGATTGAGTTCAACAAACTTATAGAGTGCACAGACGACGTACTGACTCATGGGGTACCTTTTAAAAAACGATATAAAGAATTGGGGCGCATTATAGCGAAGGGACGCGCCCACAAATACGGACAATTATTAAGGACAATATTAGATGGGGTAGACCATTGGGAAATCCATGGTTGGATGTGCGGCGACAAGCGACGAGTAGCCATATACCTGCTCAATCCTTTCTGCATTGAGCGCTTCCCAAGGTGGCGCATCACAAACCAGTTTGCCATTGTGCAGCATCACCATGCGATCTGCATATTGAGCCGCAAGGTTGAGATCGTGCAGCACGACTACAACAGCGCACTGTTCTTGGTGTGCTAATGAACGTGCAATGCGCAGTGTATTGTGCTGGTGAGCCAGATCTAATGCTGACGTTGGTTCATCCAGCATCAGGATTTTTTTGTCACCGGAGTGGTGAAGTTGAGTTAATACCCGCGCCAGATGTAAACGTTGTTTTTCACCACCCGATAAAGCCGGGTAGAGATTGTTCGCTCTATCGCTGATATCGGTTTGTTGCATGTAGTGTAGTGCCACTTCACTGACTTGTTGGTGGCTTAAATTTAATGGCAGTGCGCCTAATTCCACCACTTCTTGAGCGATAAAAGGAAAGCTCAACGTACTTTGCTGAGGAAGAATAGCCAAGTGCTTTGCTAACTCATTCGGTTGCCACAGCGCTTGCGGAACACCGAAGTAAGCCATTTTGCCTGTTGATGAGATTTCACCGCTGAGTATTTTCAGCAAGGTACTTTTTCCAGCACCATTGGGGCCAAGTAACGCCGTGACTTGACCTGAAAAAATCTCAATATCAATCTTATCCAAAATGGTTCGATGGCCAAATGTAACCGATATATTACTGGCTTGGATCGCTGCCGTTGTACTCAAAATACTTTGCCTTTTTGTTGAAACAGAAGATAAAGGAAGAAAGGTGCACCCACCAGCGCAGTCACAATCCCGACAGGCAGCTCCGCAGGTGCCACTGCTATACGGGCAAACATATCGGCGACAGTGAGTAAGAGTGCACCAAGTAAAGCTGAAATGGGGATCAAACTACGGTGATCGGGGCCAACCAGCATCCGGCCTAGATGAGGGATGACTAAACCGATAAAACCAATCATACCCACCGCGCTGACGGTCACTCCAACGCCGAGTGCGCTGAGTAAAATCATTGAACGTTTAAGCCGTTGCACAGAAATGCCTAGATGACGCGCTTCAGACTCGCCAAGTAATAATGCGTTGAGCGCCATCGCTTGACGAGAGAAACAGACGAGCAGCAGCAGTAAGGTCACAGCGCACAAGAGAATATTTTGCCAGTTTGCACCCGCCAGTGATCCCATTGACCACAATGAGAGATCGCGTAGCATTTGATCGTCTGCAACATAATTCAAATAGCCAATACCCGCCCCCGATAGCGCGCTGATGGCGACGCCTGCGAGTAGCATGATGGTGACGGAAGTACCAAATTTACTGGTGCCTAATCGGTAAACCAACAAGGTAGTCAATGCACCGCCTAAAAAGGCAAAAATAGGTACCACCGCAGTGCTCATCCACGGGTTGGAAAACAGCGCTAAATTGGCGAATAGCACAATCGCAAGTGCGGCTCCGAGGGCTGAACCTGCCGAAACACCGATAATGCCAGGCTCAGCTAATGGATTACGAAACAAGCCTTGCATCACCGTTCCGCACAGCGCCAAAATTGCGCCGACCAACAAGCAGAGCAGGGTCCGCGGAAAGCGTATCTCGTGGATGACTAAATTGATGTGCGCGGCAATGTCATTGGAGTGCAGCACGAGACTTTTTATGCTGTCACTGAAGCTGATATTCATTGGACCAACGGTGACAGAATAGAGGCTCACTAAGATTACCAAAACTAACAGCGTTGCATTCACCACATTTTTTGAGAGATGACGTAACAAAATAAGCTCCTTAAGGATAGAGCAATGCGTTTAGACGTTGCGCTTCAGCCAAGCTTTTAAGGCCTAACCCGCCGACGAGAGCGTGGCCATCGATGGTGATGATCTGCTTATTTATCCCAGCCGGAGTTGCTACTAACGTCGGTATGGATTGCAAAATGGCGTCTGCTCCTCCGAGTTTTTCATAACTGCGGCCACTGACTAAAATCACGTCCGGTTGCATCTCAATTATCGCTTCCATCGACAGTGGTTTATAAGACGTCACTTGTTCAGCGGCTGGGTTAACCGCGCCAGCCAACTCAATAATGCTGTTTGGCGTGGTGTCACTGCCCGCTACGTTGGCTGCTCTTCCTTCGTGGATAAGAAGAAATAGCACTTTTTTCGGAGTCTTGTGGGTAGATTGATGGTGGGTTAACGCCGCTATTGTGCTTTGAACTTGCTGTTTGAGCGCTTTAGCTTGAGGCTTTGCATCAGCGAGCGTCGCGATTTGGTCAATGCGTGCCAACAACCCCTGTGGTGTGGATTCATCATTCACCACCTCGACGTTAACGCCAGCGCCTTTAAGCTGTTGCAATGTGCTTTCTGGCCCCATTTCACTAGAACCAATCAATTGTGTTGGTGCTAAGGCTAATAATCCTTCTGCGGATAATTGGCGATGATAACCGATTTTTGGGAGAGCAAGATCGTTTGGAATTTCACTGGTGACATCGACCGCAACAAGTTTATTTTGTGCGCCTAACGCAACGAGGATTTCGGTCACCGCGCTGCCCGCACTGATAATCCGTTCTTGCGCGCAGAGCCAAGGTGATAAGATGAAGAGCGTTATGGCAACAAGCCAATGAGAAAGAGATTTGTGTGTCATCGTGTTGTACTCATGAAAATCATACGGTTTTTAAAAGCGTGTATGAATAGGCTATTGGGGATGGTCGGTTAATAACTGAGTGGCAGCGATGCCATTGTCTTGCAAGAACGCCAGCAATTTAACCAACTGCTGCACTTCGGCGGTTTTGTCTGCGCCAATCACGATGGGGCGATCACTCGCTTTGCTTTGTTCTAACAACGCCAATGTGAAGTTATTCCAATCGATATACTGCTTGCCATCGATAGCCCAGTAAGGTTCGTGCGCCAGAAGATTCACTGTGATTGACTGCTTGTTCACTTCACTCACGGTGGGTGAGTCGGTTGTTGGCAGTGAAACGTCTAATGACTCAAATTTAACTGCGGCTGTAAGCAGTAAAAACACCATGACAATAAAAATGATATCCAACAATGGCGTTAAATCTGGCATTAATGCGGATGAGTGAGAGTGCGGTGTCTTAATCATGATGCATTAACCACATCATTGTCAGAGACGTCTTCATACTTAGCTACCCGCTCTTGTTTGGTGGTGCAATCATGCTGTAAAGAAACACCTTCGAGCCATAAGTTGACATAATTTAGTGTGTGCTCAAGTTTTGCCATCACTCTGTCAGCCCATACGCCAAGCAGCTGAGCGCCGGTAATTGCGGGAAGTGCGATCAGCAAACCTGCAGCCGTGGTTCGCATCGCAATGCCTAGGCCATCCGCAAGGTCGTTTGGCGTAATATTGCCAGAAGAGAGCGCCACCCCTTTGAACATTTCAATCAAACCTAACACAGTGCCAAGTAAGCCTAGCAGCGGGCTGATCACACCAATCAAAGATAAAATACGCAGTCCAGAATGCAGTTGATGACGTTTTTCTTGCAACCAAATGCCCGCCGCATCTTCACGTAATCCTTTAGAGAAATCGTGATGAGCAAGTAGCATGGCAACCCCTTTATAAAGCAATGGGCGCTTGCTGGAAAATTCACTGGCTAACGCCTCAATTTGCGCTGTATTGGTCGGTGATATTTGGTTGAGCGCACTACCGATCGCACCTTTTCCAACACCAAGGCTAAGCAGTACTTGGAAAAGCCGTTCAGTAATGATCATGGTCGCAAGTGCTGAGCAGACAAAAAGAGGCCAGGCCATCAGGCCAAGTTGTTGTTCTAGTTGAGTAAGTAGTTCCATTATCCTTCCAATTTAAAACGTACTGGGATTTGCACTCGGTGGGCTATTTTTTCACCGTTCACCACTTGAGGAGAGAATTTCCATTGTTTGATGGCATTAAGAGCCGATTCATCTAGCAGCGCCGCGCCCGACGAAGAGAGTAGAACCTGTTTGATTTGGCGGCCGTTTTCGTCTAACCACACCTCATACATAGCGACCCCTTCAATTCCTCGTTTTTGTGCAAGCCTTGGATAAACAGGAGGGGCTGGGCGAGTAACAAAAGACGGCGCATCGACTAATTTCGGTTGATTAGTTGCGCCGCTGCTGCTTGGGGCGGCGGCGGTTTTCGGTGTCGATTCAGCGCTATTTTCATTCTCTACAGAGGATGTCACAGCTTCCTTTACAGGAGTTTGCACTTGTGCTGATTTTGTCGGTATTTTAGGAGCCGGTTTGTCTTTTACCGGTTTTGACAGGCTCTTTTTCTGCACCACTTTTTGCGGCTCTTTTTTTGCTGGTTTGGGCTTGTTGGCTCTCTTTTCTGGAGGTGGGGTTTTTGTTGCTTGCTCTTGTACTACCTGAGCTTGAGGTTGAGCCACAAAGTTAATCGACACTGAGGTGGATTGATTTCCCGCAGGCATGGCAAACACTTTTGATTCGTCATCAACGAACAAGATCGCCGCGTGAATCGCGAGAGATAGACTGCCAGCGACAAGATATCTAGTGAAATTCACGTGGTACTCCATATAACAACAAAGCGTTCTGATGAAGGGATTATTACTCAACATCAAAATAAGATCAATTATCAATTGCATTATCATTTGCATCAAATTATGATTTTACGAATTTAAAAGCTGGGTTAGAAATGCCTTGTTAGCACAGGGTTTTCGATCAACCACAATCAATCATAAACAACCTGAATTAATTCACCCTTGCCATAATTTTACTTACTAGATCGGGTTTTTAGTGGCGATTAATGTGATGTACTGAGCCAGCGTAAGGCGATTTAAAGCGAAGAACGAACTGGAAATGAATATGGATTTACTTGAACAGAAAGTGGCCTCTTTATTAGAGCAACAACCGACCTTATTGCCGACAGCGATGGCGCAAGAGTTGAATGTGACTGAATTTGAAGTGGTGCAGGCATTGCCTAAAGAGATGGTTGCGATTGTTGATGGTGCTCAAGCTCAATCGCTGTTGGAATCATTAGCGGATTGGGGAATGGTCACAACGATTGTCCACTCTTTTGGCTCTATATTTGAAGTGAAAGCACCTTTTCCAAAAGGGAAGTTGGCTCGTGGCTATTATAACTTGATGGGTAAAGAGGGCGAGTTACACGGCCACTTAAAGTTGGAATCCATCCAACACGTTGCTTTAGTCAGCAAGCCTTTTATGGGACGTGAAAGTCATTACTTTGGTTTCTTTAGTGAGCAAGGCGATAACATTTTTAAAATTTATCTAGGCCGAGATGAAAAGCGCGAACTGATTGCAGAGCAAGTCGCACGTTTTAAAGCACTACAACAAGACGTTCATTCCAACCAATAATATTGATATAACGATAAGCCCTGAACGCAATGCGAAAGGGTCGAGGAGAAAGTCATGGATCAGCAGATCAAACAAGAGCGATTACAAGGACGATTGGAACCTGAAATCCAAGAGTTTCGTCAAGAACGTCGTACATTGCAATTGGCTACAGTGGACGCGGAAGGTCGTCCGAATGTGAGTTACGCGCCATTTGTACAAAACCAAGAAGGTTACTTTGTGCTGATTTCGCACATCGCTCGTCATGCGCGTAACTTAGAGGTGAACCCGCACGTCTCCTTGATGATGATTGCAGACGAAAGCTCATCAAAACAGATTTTTGCCCGTCAACGGTTGACGTTTGACGCCGTTGCGAGTGTCGTACCACGTGAAACGGCATTATGGCAGCAAGTCATTGGTCAAATGCAAGCTCGTTTTGGCGAGATCATTGACGGCTTAAGCCAGCTGCAAGACTTTGCTTTATTCCAGTTGAAAGTAGAAAAAGGTCTTTATGTGAAAGGCTTTGGCCAGGCGTATCAAGTGTCTGGTGATGACATGGTTGATTTTGTGCACCTTGATGAAGGGCATAAGAAAATTTCCAACGCGTAATCTTAATCGCTCAAGATACATTGGACATTGTAAGAAAAGGCTAGTTATCTAGCCTTTTTTGATCGTGATTTACCGTTGTTACGAGTTAATGATTTATCTGTGACTTCGTGGGATCGTTAATCGAGTATGAGAAATGTAGATAAAACAAAGCCAAGCGTAGAGCTTGGCTTTGTGGCTTGGATGAGAGAACGTTAGAATTGATAATCTACATTTAAACCCCAGTTACGCCCAGGCTGTGATTTGCTATCGATGTTAAAGGTTTCGCCAGTAGCATCTCGGCCCGTGAGATCGCTATACAGCCAATATTTTTTATCGAGTGCATTGAATAGACCAGCGCGGATGGTTAGGTCTTGCATTGGTTTATAGTAGGCCGTTAAATCGATAAGTGTATAACCAGCGGCATCTGCATTTGTATTTGATTGCCAGTCCGTCTTACTTGCAACCATCTTAACATTAAGCAGTGCTCCGTATTGGTCGCGATCCAGCCCTAAGCCTACATTACTGGTTAGAGGCGCGACTGAATCTAAAGCATCACCTGTTTTCTTATCTTCTCCCTCTGCATAGGCAATGGCTAGATGGGTGTAAGTCCCTTGTGGGGCATTAAACGCTTTATCTAAATCAATTCGAGAGCTAAATTCCGCACCATAAATCGTGACTTCATCCAAGTTCTCTTTGGTAAAGATATCCTTGCCACCTTGTTTGCCTGTCTTTGACTGAGTAATAAAATCGGTGTACTCGTTATAGAAGGTGGTGATTTCAAAATTAGTTGAGTCATTTTGACCACGTAGCCCAAGTTCATAGGACAAACTTTTCTCTGCTTTAAGATCTGGGTTCGCATCAATGATTGCCCCCTGATTATAGAAGTAGTAAAGGTCGTAAACAGTTGGTGCCTTGAATCCTTGGCTAATTTGACCAAATACCGCTAGGTTAGGATTGACGTGGTAAACAGAACCCAATCGAGCAGTGAATGCGCTGTCTTTATTGGCTTCATAAGACTGAGTGTAGCCAGCATCAACGCTGGGTGTCGCTTCAAAAGAATCGTATCGAAGACCAGCGGTTAATATTAAACGGTCTTGGATGAAGTAGGCTTGGTCTTGTAGGAATAGCCCCCATTGCACGATAGTCGCATCAGGAATGCCAGAGCTACCCGGGGTAGATGTACCTGCATCTAATTTATAGTCAGTATTATCGAGGTCGAAGTCGTTGTTGATGTAGCTGGCACCATAGGTAAATTCATGAAGGTTGCCATTGAGATCTACGGCTTTGGAGAGCTGTCCATCAAATTGAATCGATTGATCTGATGATTCCCGTTCACGTAACCGGCGGCCATTAGATGGCGTTGTGTCGTAGTTCTTAGCGAGAGCGCTAGAATCTTGGAAATTCAATGACCAATCTAAAGAGTCAGCAAGCAGGGTATTCATCAACCATTGATGCTCTATACCGACACGAAGACGCTCATTGGTATCTTGGTTGTAGTTATCGGTATAGGTAAAGCCGGGCATAATGGAATAACCGTTATAGTTTAGCTCGTCTTCATCATACCGTTTGTTGTAATACTCGGCGGTTAGCCCAAGTCGATGGTTATCATTGGCTTGATAAAATGCTTTTGCCAACAGGTTGCCAAGTTTGGAGTCAGCCGGGTTTTGAGCGCCGCGATCAGGGCCTTCGATTTCTGAACCTGAGCCATGAGTTTGGGTCTCACTGCCATTGGCATAAGTTGCCATCAGTAAGGTTTCCAGTTTATCTTGACGCATTGCCCACGTTAATGTCGTTTTAAATTGCTCGTTAGCGGACGTATAACCAGACTTGATACCGAAGCGTTGCTCATTTCCTTCTGTGACGAGAACGTCTTCTGGATTTTTAGTGCGTAGCAATACCACACCACCTAAAGCGTCAGATCCATACAGTGTAGATGACGCACCTTTGTTCACTTCAATAGCTTGTAGAGTGTCAATCTCTATTGCGTTTGGATATTTTCGTTGTTCAGTTGCGCCAGGGTTATAAGGTACAGGTTGCTGTACACCATCAACCATCATTTTTACACGGCTTCCATACATGCCGCGAATATTAAATCCTGCTATTCCAAAGCGGCCATTACCTTCCGCTTCAACACCAGGGGTGGAATTTAGAGCTTGCTGAATATTATCAGCCATTACTTCTGCAATCTCAGAAGAGGAGATACTTTCAATGGATGACGATACATCTTTTTTACTCTGCTCGGTTCGCGTTGCCGAAACAACAACCTCATCGAATCGAGAAACTTCTTCTGCGAGAGCTGCAGGGGAAAGCGCTAGCAATATGGAGGCTGATAGTAGTGTTTTAGTGTACATCTGAGTTATTACCTTATTCATCAATAACAGATTCAAGCTGTGCGCAATGATATTGGATCTAAATGGTAATTACTATCATTTGTATTTGTATGTTAATGTGAAATATAAACAGAATTAGGAGTGTATGTTTTAAATATCAGTCATTTAATATGTAAAACACTTGCTTTACTTAATTTTTCGATGACTAAAGTTGTGACTTTAATCACTTTCTGCTAGTTCAAACCTAGCCAAGCTGCACCACGGATGCCGCTGCTGTCACCATATTTCGCTTGGGTAAACACAATCTGTGCACTATCAGAAAAAACGTAGTTCGCTGTTGCCCGAGGTAGATCAACATACAGCGATGCTACGTTTGATAATCCTCCGCCAAGCACTATCACATCAGGATCCAACACATTAACGATGCAAGCAAAGCTGCGCGCCATTTGATCAATCAATTGTTGATAAAGCTTTGTTGCTTGTGGGTCTTGCTGCTGGTAGCGAGTGATAATTTCGGCTGCATTCCACTCTTGTTGACCAATCAACTGAGCACTCTTTGTTAAGCCAGAACCGGAGATAAAGAGTTCAATACAGTTATCGCGTCCGCAATAACAGTGGCGAGTAGGCCCATCACGTTCACTGGTAAAACTTGGCAGCGGATTGTGCCCCCACTCACCGCATACGGCGTTCGCACCGACCAATACCTGTTTGTTGATCACAATACCGCCACCGCAACCTGTGCCCAAAATCGCGCCAAAGACTACGTTGCCATCTTTGGCGGCTCCATCGACCGCTTCAGACAGCGCAAAGCAATTGGCATCATTGGCAATTACAACGTTGCGCTGCAGGCGAGCGCACAGATCGGCTTTTAAATCTCGACCATTTAAAAAAGTGCAATTGGCATTTTTGATAAGCCCTGTCGCTGGGCTGATGGCTCCGGGAAGTCCAATCCCGATTTGGCAGTGAGTTTGCGTTTCGCTTTCGGCCATTGCAACCAGTTGACATAAGGTGCTTAGAAAAAGCTCGTACTCATGTGGGGTAGGGGTTCGGTGTTTAAAGAGGGTGTTTCCTGATTTATCCAGTACGCAAATTTCAATTTTGGTGCCGCCAATGTCGAAACCTATCAGCATGATTTTTCCTTATTTTGGATGTTGAGTGTGAATCCTGACTATGGAATATAGTCTAATAATCAACGTGTTTTGTCTTTGAACTGAACAAGATAACGTGAAATGGTGAGATTTTTTCTTTTGATTGCTGAGAAATGTTATATTATAACATTTCTCAGCAAGTGATCTTTTTATTGAAAAGGGGAGTATCTATCCCCATAGTTAGGTCATCAATGGGTCAATTCGAATGCAAATCAATTCAGCATTGCAACAAGCAATTATTCAAGTGAGTGTAGATATGGCGGAAGTACGAGCCAGAGTGGATTTCAAAGTCGGTCTAAAAAGCAATATTGACGCCGAAATACTCTCTTTTAGAGGACTGAAAACAGACAAAGAACATGTTGCGGTCATTTTTAAATCCGCTGACGTTACTCAGGAAACTCCTTTAGTCCGTATGCATTCAGAGTGTTTAACGGGCGATGTTTTTCACTCATCACGCTGTGATTGTGGTGAACAATTAGAAGAAACCATTAATAAAATGGGCGAAGTTGGCGGCATTATCCTCTATTTGCGTCAAGAAGGTCGAGGCATTGGTCTGTACAACAAAATTGATGCCTATCGCTTACAAAGTGCGGGGATGAATACCTATGAAGCCAACAATCATCTTGGCTTTGGTGACGACCTGCGTGATTTCACTGAAGCGGCGCAGATGTTGAAAGCGTTAAATGTGACCAAGATTCGTTTAGTCACTAATAACCCTAAAAAAAGTCGTGAGTTGAAGGAGCATGGTATTGAAATTGTAGAGGTCGTGAATACCGCGGCACATATTAAGTCGGGTAATGAAAATTACCTCAAGGCCAAAGTTTCCCATGGCAAACACAACTTAAAACTATAACTCAGACTTATAGATGATAGCCAAAAACCTCATTTCGGTGAGGTTTTTGGCGTTTTTACCTTGCAAAAAAATGGATAATTTGTATTATCGGCGACTAAAAGTGCAAATGATAATAATTAGCACTACCATAAGATAACGCTCAAATCGCCTCAACAAGGATGCTCCCATGAAAGTTAACACGCTTCTTATTCAGTCAATTGCGGCCTCACTTGCCATCGCAAGTAGTGCGTCATTTGCGGCTACCGTCACTAAGGAGCAGGTGGTCGAACATTATGCCAATATTGCCCATGCCGTGTTTGCTGATTCGCTGACGACCGCTCAATCATTAGAAAAATCAATCGATCAGTTCTTGATGACTCCCTCGGCGGCTAAATTGGAAGAGGTGAAACAAGCGTGGTTAGCATCGCGAGTGCCTTACCAGCAGTCCGAAGTCTTCCGTTTTGGCAATGCCGTTGTTGACGATTGGGAAGGACAACTCAATGCTTGGCCTCTTGATGAAGGGCTGATTGACTACGTCGCTACTGATTACCAATATGAACTGGGCAATGAAGGAGCCAGCGCCAACATCATTGCCAACCAAACGTTGAAAATTGGTGCGACAACGATTGATGTCTCCACTATCACACCAGATCTGATTGCCAGCTTAAACGAAATCGGTGGCTCTGAAGCTAACGTCGCTTCAGGTTATCATGCCATTGAGTTCCTACTGTGGGGCCAAGATTTAAATGGCATCAATGCGGGAGCCGGTGCTCGTGCTTACACGGATTTTGTCGTGGGTAGCGAATGTACCAATAACCATTGTGATCGCCGTGCTCAATACTTAAAAGCGGCTGCTCAACTGCTCGTGCAAGATTTGGCATGGATGGAAAAACAGTGGTCTGCGGATGAAAAAGCCAATTACCGTCATGAATTGCTTGCGGAATCAGCAGACAATGGTTTGCGTAAGATGTTATTTGGTATGGGGTCTTTATCACTGGGCGAATTAGCGGGCGAGCGTATGAAAGTGGCGCTAGAAGCAAACTCGACTGAAGATGAGCACGATTGTTTCTCGGATAATACCCATAACTCTCATTACTATAATGAACAAGGTATTTACAACCTTTATACGGGTTCTTACCAGCGTCAAGACGGAAAGGTACTAACAGGCCCAAGCCTGAATGATTTAGTGGCACAAAAGGATGCACAAGCAGCCAAAGAGATTCAAAAGCAGTTTGACAGTGCGCGCGCTGAAGTCGGTAAATTAGTCACGTCGGCTGAAAAAGATAATCAGCATTTCGATCAATTGATTGCGGCTAACAATCCTCAAGGCAACGCGATAGTCAATGGAGCCATTATGGCTTTAGTGGCTCAAACCGCTTCGATAGAACGTACCGCTTCAGTGATTGGGATTGATAACCTTAATCCAGATACTGCAGACCACGAATTCTAATAATAAGATGAAAGATCCAAGGGCTCAGATGAGCCCTTTTCCACGTTTACACTGAATAAAGATGTTGAGAAAAGCCCAATGAGATCGTTTTTTACCGTCGCGCTCCTAACCTTGCTTGCCAACCCCGTTTATGCCGATGAGGTGAAATCGGGTGGCAAAACCAGTACAACCAAAGCTGGGCCGAATGCTTACTCGCTTCCTGCGGCCAATTTGCCCATGAGTAAACGGCTCGATTTTAGCGTGGGAAACAGTTTCTTTCGTAACCCTTGGGTGCCAGCGCCATCATCCACTGATGCAAGAGATGGTTTAGGGCCGCTTTTTAACACCAATGGTTGCCAAAATTGTCACATCAAAGATGGTCGCGGCCATCCGCCAGAAAAAAATGACACACATGCCGTTTCGATGTTGGTTCGCCTGAGTATTCCAGCGGTGACGGATGAACAAAAAGCGATCTACGCCAAAGAAGGGGGGATCCCCGAACCCATCTATGGTGGACAGTTACAAGATTTCGCTTTGCCCGATCAAAAAGCAGAAGGACAAATCCACATCACTTATCAAGAGATTGCGGTTGCTTTTACGGATGGCCACCAAGTGATGTTACGTAAACCCAATTTAAAAATTGCTGAACTTGGTTATGGCGATATGCATCCTGACACCCAGTTTTCGGCGCGTGTCGCTCCGCCAATGATTGGCCTTGGCCTACTTGAAAGCATTGCTGATGCCAGCTTATTAGCAATGGCAGACCCTGAAGATAGTGATGGCGATGGTATCTCTGGCAAAGTGAACCGTGTTTGGGATGTAGAAAAAAAAGATTTTGCCATCGGGCGTTTTGGTTGGAAAGCCGGGCAGCCTAGTTTAATGCAACAGAATGCCGCGGCGTTTAACGGCGATTTAGGATTGACCAGCCGTTTATTCCCAAAAGAAAACTGCACCGAGAAGCAAACACTCTGTCAAACCTTACCTAACGGCGGCGACCCTGAGGTCAGTGACAACATTCTTGATTTTGTCGAATTCTATTCTCAGCATTTAGCCGTTCCAGTGCGTCGCAATGTCGACGATTCACAAGTCAAGCTGGGTCAATCATTGTTCAAACAAGTTGGCTGTGAGAGTTGCCACCGCACTGACCTTAAAACGGTAAAAAGAATGGATCGCCCAGCCTTGTCAGAGCAAGAAATCCATCCTTACAGTGATTTACTACTGCATGATATGGGCGAAGGGTTAGCCGATAATCGTCCAGAAGCCTTAGCTAATGGACAAGAGTGGCGTACCCCGCCTTTGTGGGGGATCGGCTATACGCAAGAGGTGAGCGGCCATACTTATTTTTTACATGATGGCCGAGCGCGTAATCTCATGGAAGCGGTACTTTGGCATGGTGGTGAAGCGCAAAGTGCCAAAGAGAAAGTACGTCAATTCAATGCCAGCGAACGCAACGCGTTGATCGCTTTTCTTAATTCTTTATAGGGTGCGAGCATGAAATTTCCTCTGTTATTTTCGATAGCGGTTACCAGCGTACTTTCGGCTTGTCAACCCACGCCGAAATCAGCGCTTGAGCCGCAAAAAAACAATCATGTTAGCCAAGGTGTTTATGAGGTTGAATTTGCTGCGGCGCAGCGTTTTGCTCAACAATCGCACCAGCTTGCTCAATTATTTGATCAGCAATGTCAGCTGGGCGATATCGCATTGCCCTTGCTGAAAGAACAGTGGCAGCAAACTATTGGGGCGTGGATGTTTTTACAAGGGCAAGAGAGAGGGCCAGCTAAAGCACTCGAGCAAAGTTGGAACGTACAATTTTGGCCAGATAAAAAAGACACCACCGGACGAAAAATGAGCCTGTTAGCGAGTAGTGGCAAGCACTTGAGTGAGGAGCAGATTGCAAACCAGAGTGTCACAGTGCAGGGGATTGGTGCATTGGAATGGTTACTCTACGATGCTCAATCGCCGCTTCTGAAAAACCAGCCATTAGAAACTGGCTGTATGATTGGACAAGCGATCAGCGCGAATTTGGCGACGAAATCTCATTTGATTGCTGAGCAATGGCAACAGAATCCATGGTTGATGCTGGATCTGAGCGCTTGGCAAGCCGAATACATTGCGCTGCTCTCCAATCAGCTTGATTACAGCATGAAAAAACTGAGCCGCCCCTTAGCCAATATCGGCCAGCCACGCCCTTATTTTTCAGAATCGTGGCGCGCCAAAGTCTCTTTGAATAACCTGCAAAAGAATGTTCAAGCGATGCAAGCAATCTATTTAGCAAAAGACGGTTTAGATCAGATGTTGCGGGAAAGAGATCAAGTCGCCATGGCCGAGCGCGTAAAAGCACATTTATCCTTGATGTTGGAAACGTGGCCGCAAACGGCCAGCTTATTTGATTTATTGCAAACGAAAGCAGGCTACCGTGAGGTGCTTGCGCTCTATAACAAGTTCGAACAACTCAATTATTTACTGCATGACGAAGTCGCGGTAGAGCTAGGCGTAGTGATAGGATTTAATGCAACCGATGGTGACTGATCTAACAAGACGTACGCTGCTGAAAGCGGCGTTATTGAGCACTTCAGCGCCTCTGCTGCCGCTGGGGTGCGCCACTACTCGTCGTGACGACTCACAACCCGCTTTGATTGGTTGCGCTATTCATAAAGGCTCGCAGTTTCGCGCCGTTGTAGCCGACGCCCAAGGCCAAGCGATTCACCAATTACCTTTGCCTGCAAGGGGACACGGTGTTGCTATCCATCCTACCTTGACGCATGCGGTCGCTTTTGCCCGTCGTCCCGGTGAGTTTTTGATGGTGTTTAACTATCAAAATGGAGAACTCATCAAATTGCAACTGGCGCAACCCACGCGACATTTTTATGGGCACGGCGTTTACTCAAATGATGGTGCGTGGCTTTATGCAACTGAAGGCGAGAAAGCGACAAGTCGCGGCATTATTGGTGTGTATGATGTGCAGCACAGTTACCAAAAAGTGGCTGAGTTCAGTGGTTTTGGTATTGGCCCTCACGAAGTCATTGTGATGCCAGATGGCAGGCTCGCGATTGGGGTGGGTGGGGTGCATACCTTCGGCCGCGAGCCACTCAACGTAGAGAGCATGATGCCAAGCTTGACCTACCTTTCTCATCAAGGAGAAGTGCTTGAGCAACGGATATTGAACGACCACCACTTGAGCATCCGCCATCTTGCTCATGATGGTGCAGATACTGTGCTGTGTGGCCAACAATACCGAGGTCAGCCGGAAGAGTATCCACCTTTGGTAGCGCTACATCACCAAGGTGGCGAACTAATTCCGCTCTTTGCAGAGCCTGAACAATGGGCAAGATTCAACCATTACATTGCCAGTATTGCGGCGACCGACCAATGGATTTTAGCGACTTCTCCACGAGGTAACTGTTACGGTATTTGGTCAAAAGAGACACTGCAACTGGTTGAGTTGGCCTCTTTGCCGGATGCTTCTGGCGTGGTAGTGCAAGATCAGCAGTTCCAAGTCAGTTCAGGAGCTGGCTTGGTCGTTAATTCACCCTATCCTCAACCTGAAATGCGCATGCGTAGTAATGTCCAATGGGACAATCACTGGTCTGCCATTGATTACTCTCGCCAAAAAAGCTGAGTAAGCGAACTAAATTTGTTTAATGATGATTCTCATTGCATGAGAGTTTATGAATATATTGTTGATATCGACAACAACGTTTAGCAGATAGCCGTTTCTTTTGCCATACTGAAACGTGAATCAGCGTTGTTGGATAGATCGGAATGAGTAAAAGCATCCTATTTGCTTTATTATTGATTTTTAGTAGCTTTTCTCTTTACTCTGCCGAGAAGGTACAGCCTTTTGCTGTCTCGCAAGAGAATGCCTCGTTGCAATCTTTTATCCAATATCCGCATTTAGTCGAACGAATTTACCAAGAGAATGAGAATCGGCGCATTTGGCAAGATGAGCAGATTGTTCGTCAATTTGAACATCAATTGGAAGTGATTCGCCGAGCGGGGTTTAGCCCTTTATTTTCACGCCAGTTAGCGCAAATGAAAGCGTACCGGAATCAGCAAGCGTTCAACGAATACGATCTGCTGGCGACCGATACTTTACTTTTGTATTTGAGTTATGCCGAGCAAGCTCCCAAAGTCGGTATGGCTTGGTTCTTTGAGCGTAAGCTCAACTCTGCCATTGCTCCACCAAGCCAAGAAGCCTTGTTCGCTCTTCATGTTGCGGTGGAAGTTAACAGTATCGGCGATCTGCTCAATGGTTATGCGCCCAACAACGCGGCTTATGATCAACTGCTACACGCCTATGATTTTCTGCTCAGTACTGAAAATGCAGCGCTCTCGTTGTACAGCCAAAAAGGGTTAAAAAAACCTGGCGATAAGCTCTCACAACGTAGTGTGCTTATTGCCCGCTTATCATTAGTTAATATCGATGTTAGCACAGTGCGTGACGACGTAACTTGGTATGACAACAGCTTGGTCAAACCTGTGAAAGAGTTTCAAGCGATGCACGGTTTAAAAGCTGATGGCATGATTGGCCCCGAGACCTTAAAGTGGTTAAATTTGTCTTTGCAGGCACGCCTGTCTATGTTGGCATTAAATGCAGAGCGAACTCGTTTGTGGCCAGAATCAAAAGAGACACAGATCGTAGTCAACGTTCCCAGTTTTGATATGCGCTACTGGTATTTAGGTAAAGAAGTCTTTCAGTCTAAAGTGGTGGTGGGCCGAGTTTCACGCAAAACGCCACTCATGAGCACCAAATTAGATTCTTTGATCCTAAACCCGACGTGGAATGTGCCACACAAAATCATGGTTGAAGATATTCTGCCGATGGTAAAAAAAGATCAAAACTATTTGCGTCAACACAATATTGATATTGTTTCGAGCTGGCGCTCGAACGATCAAATTGACCCAAGCAACATCAACTGGTCTGCGGTGAATCCGGCCTCTTTTCCCTACCGAATGCGTCAGCAAGCGGGGCAAGATAATGCATTAGGTCTGTATAAATTTAATACGCCCAATCGTAGAGCGATTTACCTACATGATACGCCGAGTAAATACCTATTCAATAATACGTCGCGAGCCTTTAGTTCGGGTTGTATTCGAGTACAAAATGCCGATAAGTTTGCTTCGATGATATTAGAAACCCAAGGTATTAATGGTGATAAATTAACGGGAAAAGAAGGGCCTGCGAATGGCACGATCCCATTAAAGCAGCGCATCCCCGTACACATTATCTATCAAACCGTTTGGTATGAAGGTGGGGAACTGCACTACCGAGATGATATCTATCGTTATGATGCATTCAGTACCAGTAATGGGTGAATGGATACCGCTAAAACAGTGGTCACCTAAGTAAGCAGGGATGCGTCTCTCAATTTACCAAAAAATGACTTAATAAAGATCTCTTTTATGTTCAAAGAGTAACGATGCTGTGGCTCTCTCTTGAGCATTTCGAGCACAATTTATGCATTTGATCTTCACAATGGAGTCCGGTAGTGTCCGGGCTTGTTGAAAATAAATTCAGTTGTGAAGGTATCAAACCTTGTTAGTTTCTCGTCGTCACTTTATAAAATTGGCTGGTAGTGGTGTAGTTGTAGCGGCGTGTGCCCCCCAAATAGTATTGGCATCGTACCCTGAAACCTCTCGCATACTCGCGATGAATAATTTACATACCGGTGAAACACTTGAAACCTGTTATTTCAACGGTGTTCGTTATGTTCGATCTGAGCTTGATCGGCTCAACCATATTTGCCGTGATTTCCGCCGCAACGAAGTCCATCCAATGGACAAAAATCTATTTGACCAAATATCGAAAATTCAATCTCTACTTGGCACTCAAGCGGAAGTACAAATCATCTCTGGTTATCGATCTCCTGCCACCAATGAGATGTTGCGCACTCACTCCTCTGGGGTTGCTAAGAAAAGTTTCCATATGCTAGGCCAAGCAATTGATTTTCGGTTAGATGGTGTTCAGTTGAGTCAAGTACGCGAAGCGGCGATCGAATTGGGCGCTGGCGGTGTTGGTTATTATCCTAGCAGTGATTTTGTGCACATTGATACTGGGCCTGTACGTCATTGGTCATAAGGCTGTTCGTGACTTGTCAAATGAAAGTGTCAATGTCATAGTTCGGCCAACTGCGAATTCGAACAAGGTTTTAGTATGTCGTTAAAGTATCAAGTGGTGCCCGTCACTTCCTTCTCTCAAAACTGCTCTATCGTTTGGTGTGATGACACCATGGAAGGGATCGTGGTTGACCCTGGCGGTGATGTGAAACAGCTCGTGATGTTGATCAATGAACTCGGGGTAAAAGTGGTCAGTTTGGTTCTTACTCATGGTCATTTAGATCATGTCGGTGGAACCGAACCGTTGGCGCAGCAGTTGGGCGGCGTCGATATTATTGGACCACACAAAGCGGACAACTTCTGGCTACAAGGCCTCGAAGGTCAAAGCAAAATGTTTGGTTTTCCACTGACGGAAGCCTTTGAACCTACCCAATGGCTTAATGACGGTGATGAAGTGAAGTTTGGCCTTCAAACTCTACAAGTATTGCACACGCCCGGCCACACGCCCGGTCACGTTGTGCTGTTTAGCCAGCAAGCGAAATTGGCGTTTGTTGGTGATGTATTGTTTAACGGTAGTATCGGCCGTACGGATTTCCCGCAAGGTGATTTCAATACCCTGATTCACTCGATCAAAACTAAGCTATGGCCACTTGGCAACGATGTGACGTTTGTGCCCGGCCATGGTCCGCAATCGACTTTTGGCCGTGAACGTGCCAATAACCCTTATGTCGCAGATGAAATGCCCCTGTATTGATCTTGATTAGGCTCAGAGTGTTCCTTCTGCGCTCATTAAACCATGTCTTAGTCTGGTTCGGCCGCCGCGAGGTAGCGCCGAATCAGCCCCACAAACGCCTCGGCGTCACGATCCAGATCGTGCGCTGAGATAAAAATATCATAATCAAAAAATTGCCGTTGATAGCGCATCCGATTGGCTAACATTGCCATAAGACCATGATAGTAATTACCGTTTGGCGCAGTGTAAGGTGCGTTGTCGAGTACCAAATCTTCAAATTGAGTCTCTTTGCGCTGTTGTTTTGCTCCTAAGTAGAGCAGCGCGCGCTGGCTGAGCAAGATCTCACTAGCGATTCTGGGACACACACTCTCAAGGTAAGGTGAATAATCCTTCAGTTTGATCCCAATCCAAGGCAAAGGTTGGTGCCAACCATGATATTCATAACTGCATACCCCAATGCGGCTGATATTGTTCCATTTTACGACCCAACCTCCTTTAAAGAGATGCTGCTGAAAATGGGTAGCGGTTAGGGTGTAGCTAACTTTTCCTTTCAAAATCAAAAGATAGAAGGTGATTAGAGTCACTGCCAGTGCACTTACTAACAGCAGCGCATGAATAATGTTGGATGAGAACATGACAATGCAAATTGAAGCGATGATACAAGTCGTATTGATCCATTTAACCACAGGTGATTGCAGAGAAAAGCGCGTATTAGACAAATGTTGGGTGTGCATAAAACAGTGAAACTCCTTCGAGCTACAGCATCGTTGTTGGCTGTTGCGACCTGTATAAATTGTAGTCAGTTACCGCATCAAAATGCGTTTTTGCCCCTCAATCTGTGCTATGCCCTACAAATCGAGGACGATTTTTGATATAAAACGCGCTTCAAATTTTCACCACTGCTTGAAACGCAGTGAAATGGAGAAATATTCGATGAGACTTGCTCATAAGCGTAAGGTGCAGGCAAAATTGCAAAAGCGTATTAAAGCGACTGTTGCAAACTTGATCGCCTCTCAATCAGCAAAGCCTGTAACAGCGCAATCGACCGTAGCAAAAACCGCTGCAACAAAAGTAGTTGTGGAGAAAGCTGCGGCGAACTCTAAAAAAGTGGATGTTGCGTTAACGCCAAAACAGCAACAGGTTTTAGATATCGTCGCTAACCACGCAGAAGGTATGAATCCTAAATCGATCGGCTTAAGTGCTGGTCAAGAAGATGCGAAAGCTGCCGCTTGGGCCACTGGCGCACTCAAGAAACTAGTAGAAGAAAATCTGGTAGTGAAAGAGCAGTTAGCAGGCAACAAAGTTATCTATAAAGCCATTTAATCTGCTGTTCGTTGTGAATGAATTAGCCTCGGTAGCCCCGAGGCTTTTTTACGATCAAATTTTAAAATGCAATCAAAGCTACTCTTCTTTGGTAATAGAGCCAATTTCGAGCATCGGTGCGACATCGATGTTTTCGGCATTCATCATAGAAGATAAACGTTGTACTGATGAGAGCAACAAGCTTTGCTCCCACTCTTGAAGCTGCCTAAATTGTTCGACAAAGCTTTCTTGCAATGGTTGCGGTGCCTTTTCTAGCAGCTTCTTACCTTCGTCCGTTAAATGGGCGTGCACTTTTCGTTTATCGGTATTGCTGCGAATTCGCTGTACGTATCCGTTGCGCTCTAATCTATCCAAAATGGTGGTGGCAGTGGCCTGGCTCATGTTCGTATGATCCGACAATGTGCGGATAGTCACCTCACCAAGGGTTTGAATTGAACGCATTAGAATAAGCTGGGGACCAGTAAGCCCTGCGTCTCTATTCAGTTTTTTAGAGTGCAGATCAATTGCGCGAATAATTTGTCGAATTGAGATCAAAACTTCTTCATGTTTTTCCAAACTCATTGTCCCAAAAAGAAAGTTATTAATAAGCGGGGACCATAGCGCAGTTCTTTTCACTTGAAAAGTAGCATTCGACCTCTTTTGTTTTGGTCTAAGATGATGAGTGTATAAGTTGAGATGTAAAATGATTAGTGCTCGAATGTTTTTGTTTTCGATTTTCACCCTAAATTGGTTGAAGTTTAACCATTAAAGCTTGTTTCTTGCCTTCTATGGCATTTTATGTTGCTTTTTAGTGGATTTTTTCTGTGATTTTGGTAGGGTATTCAGCATATTGAAAAAATAAATTGCTATGAGTACGAAGTTATTTTTGGTTTTTGTCTTAAAATTGTTTCGTTCTCATGGTTATTAATCTCAACTGAAAAATCATGTCTAGATTTCTAGAGAGGTAAAATGACAAAAGGTATTGATAAGTACAGTATCGACAGTACTGACTACACCGTCGGGCAAGATAACGTGCAAAAGTGGGGGTTTGATGTTCATAACCCAGTGTTTGGCTTTAGCGCCGGATTTATTGCGCTATTTTTAGTCGCCGCTTTAGTCGTTGATCCTGAGGTTGCGAAGAGCGTGCTTGATGGCGTTAAATGGAAAATTATTGGCACTTTTGACTGGCTGTTTATTTGGTCGGGTAATCTTTTTGTGCTGTTTTGCTTAGGCTTGATAGTTTCTCCCTTTGGTAAAATACGTTTAGGTGGCCAAGAGGCGACAGCAGACTACTCTTTTATTTCTTGGCTCTCTATGCTGTTTGCCGCAGGGATGGGTATTGGTCTCATGTTCTGGAGTGTCGCTGAACCTGTGGCGTATTTTACCGGTTGGTATGAGACGCCCTTAGGTGTTGCAGCCAACACACCCGAAGCGGCTAAACTAGCATTAGGTGCAACCATGTACCATTGGGGTCTACACCCTTGGGCCATTTACGGTGTGGTAGCGCTTTCCCTTGCGTTCTTTACTTACAACAAAGGGCTTCCGCTTTCTATTCGCTCTATTTTTTACCCGTTGCTTGGCGATCGTGCTTGGGGCTGGGCAGGGCATATCATTGATATTCTGGCTGTATTAGCAACATTATTTGGCTTAGCAACGTCATTAGGGCTGGGTGCGCAACAAGCGGCTAGTGGTATCCATCATGTGTTTGGCATTGATGCCGGAATGGGCTTACAAATTGTCGTGATTACCGTCGTTACTTTATTAGCAGTGGTCTCCGTGGTGCGTGGTATTGATGGTGGTGTCAAAGTCATCAGTAACATCAATATGATCGTTGCGTTCTTGCTGTTGATTTTAGTTGCACTGATTGGCTATACCGTAACCTTTTCATCCATTCCAACCACATTAATGGCGTATATTGAAAATATCATCCCACTCAGTAACCCGCACGGTCGAACTGACGAGGCTTGGTTCCAAGGTTGGACAGTGTTCTATTGGGCTTGGTGGATTTCATGGTCACCATTTGTTGGAATGTTCATTGCGCGAGTATCAAAAGGTCGTACTATCCGCGAGTTCCTCACCGCCGTATTATTAGTACCTACTGCTGTTACTTTGATTTGGATGTCTGTATTTGGTGGTTTGGCGATTGATCAAGTCATCAACAATGTTGGTCAATTAGGCGCGAATGGTTTGACCGAAGTGCCACTGGCGATGTTCCAAATGTTTGATGCACTGCCTTATGGCACCTTACTTTCAGTGATTGCGGTTGTGTTAGTGTTGGTATTTTTTATCACCTCATCAGATTCAGGGTCACTGGTCATTGATAGTATTACTGCTGGAGGCAAAGTGGATGCCCCTGTCCTACAGCGTATTTTCTGGGCGTTGATGGAAGGCGCTATCGCCGTAGCCTTGTTATGGATTGGTGGCACCAATGCTATTGAAGCGTTGCAGGCTGCGGCAATATCAACGGCGCTGCCATTTACCATCGTCTTACTATTGATGTGTGTGAGCCTACTGTTAGGTATGCGAACCGAATTATCTAAGCACTAATTCAGATATACCCAAGGCTGCTTTAAGTGGGAAGGGTATGGACGTTCAATCATCAAGGCGACTTTTAGTCGCCTTTTTGCTGTTTTTTTGACAGTCGTCATGACAACATTAATTAATAACTTTAGTAAAAGCAAAAGGTTATATTGTGTCAAAAATAGATACATAATTAGTGCAACTTATGCGAAATCTGGTTAATATTCGCCACCTTTTCCGCTTCATACATTTTGTAACCCAATGAAATTGACCCTAAAGCAAAAGCTAATCGGTGCCAGTCTTTCTGCCGTCGTCGTTATGGCGAGCGCGTTGACTTGGCTAGCCGCTGATCAACTCTTTGAACAAACTCGAAATGGCGTATATTCGCGGGCAGAAAGCTTGTCAGCTGCCGCTGCGAAAGGCATTTCGGACTGGATTGTGGTCCGTAAAGAGATCTCAACTGCTTTTAATGACTACACCGCTCAAGATGATGTCGTCCCTTTCTTACAGCAAGCTCGCAAAGCGGGTGGCTTTGATGATATTTTCTTTGGTACACCGCAAGGAGAGATGTATCGTTCACACCCTGAGCGTAACCGTGCTGACTATGATCCTCGCCAACGCCCTTGGTATAAAGATGCCGTTTCAGCGAATAAACAAATTATCACCCCCGCTTATAAAGACGCGATCACCAATGCACTGTTGGTGACAATTGCAGAGCCTGTGCGTCGCAATGGGCAATTTGTCGGCGTCGTTGGTGCCGATGTGTTAATCGATCAGCTCATCCAAGATGTCATCAGTTTAGATGCGGGCAAAAACGCCTACGCGATGTTGATTGATGCGCAAGATGGAACCTTTTTAGCGCATCCAGATAAAAATTTCTTATTAAAACCAGTGTCGTCATTGTCGAAGACGTTGACGATGAACATGATAGAGCAAGCAGTGGCTTCAGGTACCGTTGAAGACTCGTCATTACAAGGTGTTGATAAGCTATTTTACTTCGCCAAAGTGCCGCAAACCGATTGGATTTTCGCTATCCAAATGGATCGTGCAACGGAAGAAGCAGCGCATACATCTTTGCTTACCGGCCTGATTGTGACTGCGCTTGTGATTACTATTGCTGTGATTGTAATCGTCTCTTGGTTAGTGAGCTTTTTGTTTAGAGATCTTAGCCGAGTATCCAAAGCCTTAGAGGAAATTGCTTCTGGAGACGGTGATTTAACTCAACGTCTTGAACCAAGAAGTGATGATGAAGTTGGGCAATTAGCACAAAACTTCAATATCTTTGTCGGTAACATGCACACCATGGTTTCTAAGCTCAGCTTTGTTTCTGCTGCGTTGTCTGAACAGTCAAAACAGACGGCCGCTCAAGCCAAAGAGCGTAGTGCGCGTATCCGTTTACAACAAGATGAAATTAATATGGTGGCTACGGCCATCAATGAAATGGCCGCAGCTACACAAGAGATTGCCGGTAACGCAGATCATACCGCTCAAAACTCTGGCGAAGCGGTAACGGCTTGCGTACATGGTTCGAATCAAGTTTCACAAACACAAGGTTCGATTCAAAATCTGGCTCAAGAAGTTCAAGTGGCCACTGATGTTATCCTTGAGCTGGAAGCACACGGTAAACACATCAATACGATTCTGGCGACTATTCAAAACATAGCAGAGCAAACTAACCTGCTAGCATTGAATGCGGCGATTGAAGCGGCGCGTGCTGGTGAGCAAGGTCGTGGCTTTGCGGTGGTTGCCGATGAAGTTCGTGTGCTTAGTCAACGTACACATGCTTCGACAAAAGAAATTCAGCAGATGATCGAAACGTTGCAATCAACGACGGGTAAAGCGGTTGGCATTATGGGTGATAGCCGTATGCTTGCTGGAACCAGCGTAGATGATGCGAACGCCGCTGCAGCAAGTTTGATGCAAATTCATAATTCAGTTGAGCGCATCAGTGACATGGCGACGCAAATTGCCTCGGCCGCTGAAGAGCAAGCTTCTGTGACGTCGGAAATTACTCGTAATACGGAAGGGATCCGCGATGTTTCTAACGATCTTGCACAAGAAGCGCATGAAGCAGCAGAACAAGCATCACAACTTTCTGAGCTTTCGCATCAGTTAGAAAATGAAATTCGTCGCTTTAAGCTGTAAGTTCTAAGCGTAAAAGCCGAGATGTGATTAAAAAGAGGAACCTAACATGGGTTCCTCTTT
The DNA here is from genome assembly GCF_963888495.1 of Vibrio sp. 2-2(8). Taxonomy (NCBI): domain Bacteria; kingdom Pseudomonadati; phylum Pseudomonadota; class Gammaproteobacteria; order Vibrionales; family Vibrionaceae; genus Vibrio; species Vibrio sp. 2-2(8). The sequence goes on from NZ_CAWPJM010000044.1 coordinate 161,853, forward strand.
TTTGCTCGTGTCGAGCACGGTACTAAACCTTGAAAGAATCCCTTGAAAGGATAATCAAAAAGTTATAGCCACAACGTTCGGACACTTTGCTGCCGATCAAAATGATGAGCGATTTGTGCTTGGAATAATTCCGCGGTGGCAATAGCATCAACTAAAGCGTGGTGTGGGGTGTACGCTGGTAGCCCATAACGCGCTCGCGCTTGCCCTAAACGCACTGATTGTGGTTTTTGCCCTTTTAACTGGTTCCATAAACCTCCATGCAACCGTTGTTGAATTTCCGTCTCCAATTGCAAAGTATCGATCACAGGGAACTCAATACCTTCACCCAATCGCACTTTTAATGCTTGATTGAGAAAGCTACGTTCAATATGACGGTAATGAACCACAACAATTTTTCCAGATAAGGCCTTCAGTATCGACTCCTGCACTTCTGCCAAATCTGGCGCATCTAAAATATCGTTGTGTGTGATGCCATGGATAACCACCGAATCCTCTTTTAACGCTTGGCGTGGCCGAACTATCCAATGTTTAGAGCGGTTTAGATAGATACGGTTTAAGGTAAAAGGCACCAAGCCAATGGTGATAATGTCATCATGCTGCGCACTTAAACCCGTTGTTTCCAAATCTAAAGCGACAAACTCTATTTCATCGATTGGCGTGCTACCCTTAGCAATCGGCCTTGAATAAAAATCTTTGAGTAACGGATGGTTAACCAACGACTGCTTATTGGCATATTTTGCTACCCAATCGATGCTCGGTTTTTGAAACCATTGTTTAATCATCACTCTCACTTAAAGTTATTGCTGGCTTGATAACGGAATTTCAAGAAATTTTGCGCATTGCTTAGGATTTGAAACGCATCTTTTAAGTTGCGTCTTTCAAAATCGGATAGATTTTCTGGCTCGATATTGTTATCTGGCTCTATTTCTTGTTCAACGTCAGCCGCTTGGTGGCGAATGCGTACCATCGCGATAAACTCCATTGCGTCACGCAGATCTTGCGCCCGTCCTTTGGGTAGAATTCCGGCTTCAATGATGTCATCTAAACGTTCAAACGAGTTGGTAGAACGTGAACCGACAGCCAATGCATGCACACGGATTAAATCCGCTAACGGTGCCGTGCCGCGACGTTTTAAATTGATGGTGTTATTGTGTCGTCCATCTTTTTCCATCACAAAGTCTTTGAAAAACCCCAATGGTGGCGTGCGGTTCAGTGCATTTCGTGCAAGGCATGCAAGAAATCGATTATTTTTGCGTGCTCGTCGTACAATAAACCCATTCAGTTGTTCTGCCCATTTGGTCCTGCCACACACTCCGTATAAGTCAAAAAAGATGGATGCATTCAATAGCGCCTTAGGGTTAGGGTTATCTATCCAATCGGCAAAGCAGGCTTCCCATTCTTTACGAGTCATACGCCACATCGGGTTGCTTGCCATAATGTCCCCCGTACAGTAGCTGTAACCGCATTGATCTAAGCTGTCGCAGACAAATTTGGCGAACGCTTCGAAATAAGCACCATGCTGTGTTTCTTCATAGCTATCGTCCAAAATTAAAGCGTTATCTTGGTCCGTGACAATTAACTGTTCATCACGGCCCATAGAACCCAAGGCTAAAAAGCAGTATGGAATAGGCGGCGAGCCTAGTAATTCTTCGGCAAGTTCAATGATTCTTTGTTTAAAGCTACGGCCAATCACTGACATCGCCGTGCCGATCATATGTGAGTTTGCATCTTCATTGACTAAACGAACAAAGCTGTCTTTGACTTGGTGCGACAGTGTGGCTAACTCTTCAACGCTTTGTTGCTGGAAGATGCGACTGACGAGCAGCAATGAGTTTTGTGATTCGTAGCGAACAATGTCGGTCGCTTCAATGATACCGATCGGCTTTTTTTCTTTGAGTATAGGAAGATGATGAACATTGTACCGAAGCATTTTCAGCATGGCCTCATAGACATAAGCATTATGATCTAATGAGATAACCTCCGTTGTCATCACTTCCGTGACGAGGTGATTAGGATCGATGCCAACGGCTAATACACGCGTGCAGAGATCTCGGTCAGTCAGGATGCCGATTACCGGGCTGTTATCGTCGTCACTCTCTTGCAAAATATCAGGGTCAATCACCAGCAGCGAAGAGATACTCTCTTCCGCCATCTTGATCGCCGCATGTTGAATGGTTTCTGTTTTGTAAACGAAAGGGGCTTCTCGGCTGAGTAAGGTTCGCACTTTCGAGGTGGTGAGATCATTCTGTTCTGTTTTACTCAGTACGGCTTGGCGAAGGCGTGCGTTATCTTGCACTTCAACGAAATCAGCAAAGGAATCATAGTTGTCATATAAATCCTGAAACCTTGCCTCTGGAATACAATAAACCAGCGTATCTTCAATCGCTGTGACCGGAAAACGAACACGGTTATTGGTCAATAGCCCCATTTGACCAAATAAACCGCCTTCGGTTAGGCGGTTGTATAATTCGCCTTTGCGACGGTACACCTCGACGACGCCGCTGCGGATCAAATACAAGTCCTGGATATGATCACCAAAATGAATGATGGGTGTACCTTGTCGAAAATAGGAGATTTCTACGCTCTGCGTCACTTCGATCAGTGTTTCTTCAGGTAGTTCATTGAACGGTGGATACTGAGCAAGGAAGTTCTTGATTTCAATTAATTCTGCTTCCATGGAGGCTTCCTTGTGTTTCGGAGTTCATATTGTGGGATTCTGACGTCGTGAGCCAGCTAAACGATGTAACTGGTCAAAGGGAGCAGGTCACATCGGTGGCATTGGACATAGGATTCAGAGAGTTATAGTACATGAAAAGAACGTGCTTTGCAGGCAAGAGGGGAAAGTGTACGCGCTTCGATGTGAATCAAGTGCCATGTCAGTGAATTGAAGATAAAAAAATAGCCGACAAGTGGCGGCTATTGTTGTCTATTTCTTATCATTATCGATTATAGAACCGCTGCAATACCTTTGCACAGTGGGCCCATATTCGATTTCGTCATGCCTGCCACACTGATACGGCCGGAACCGACGATGTAAATTGCTAATTCATCTTTCAGACGAGCAACTTGTTCCTTGTTCAAACCAGAAAAAGAGAACATGCCATTTTGACGTTCAATAAAGCTAAAATCAGCCTTCACACCTTCGGCTTTTAGGGTGGTAACAAACAGCTCACGCATCTCTTGAATACGTTCACGCATTTCCGTCACTTCGTTTTCCCATTCTGCGCGCAGTTCGGCGTTGTTGAGGATATAAGTAACGACCGCAGCACCGTGCGCTGGTGGGTTTGAATAAATAGAACGAATGATCGCTTTGATTTGTGAGAAAGCTGTTTCAGCGACATCTGTTGAGCCAGCAACGATGGTAAACGCACCCACGCGCTCATTGTACAAACCGAAGTTTTTAGAGAATGAGCTCGCCACTAAGATCTCTTTATTGTATTTCGCAAAAGTACGTAGGCCTTGTGCGTCTTCTTCAACACCTTTCGCAAAACCTTGATAAGCAAAGTCAAACAGAGGAAGAAGCCCTTTATCAGCGACTAATTTTGCTAACGTTTCCCACTCTTTATCGGTTGGATCAATGCCAGTTGGGTTGTGGCAGCACCCGTGTAGAAGAACAATATCACCCGCTTGAGCTTGCTCAAGATCGGTAAGCATCGCTGCGAAATCTTTATCTTTCGTTTCGGCATTGTAGTACGAATACTGCGTGGTTTCTAAACCAGCCGCATTAAAAACACCGTGATGGTTTGCCCATGTTGGGTTGCTGATCCACACTTTCACGTCGCCGATTTGACGCTTAATAAATTCACCAGCTACACGCAGTGCACCAGTACCACCCGGCGCTTGCGCCGTTTTTGCGAGCTTTTGCGTCACAATCTCAGATTCATCGCCAAACAGGAGTTTTTGTACCGCGAGCCCATATTCAGCAGTACCTTCAATGGTGAGATAAGATTTGGTCTTTTCAGACTCAAGCAACGCCGCTTCCGCTTTCTTTACTGTCGCAAGAACAGGTGTTTCACCTGCTTCATTTTTGTAGATACCAACACCGAGGTTAATTTTTTCAGTGCGAGGATCTTTTTTAAACTCTTCGGTTAAACCAAGAATAGGGTCGGCCGGAGCTGCGACAACTTTTTCAAACATAATCATCATCCATGTAAAGTGTTAGAAGGGATTTTAGAAACATAAAATTAAGGTATTTATACCTTTATGAAATATCCGTTACAACACACAAAACAGAAAAACTGAAAATAATTTGTGTTGGCTAAGAATCATGAACAAAAAGGCGATTTTTTTAAAAAAACTCTATCATCCACCGTTTTCATGTGGGGAAATTAAATAGGTTTTACTTTGAGAAGTAGTCAGCTCAACGGCAAAATTCATCATCAAATACGATATTTTGCCATTGAGCGGAGGAGTCACTGTAACAAGAGATTAATGTTTATCCTGATGGCGAGCGGCAATGGCGACAAATTGTTGTTCAACACTCAAAAAAGCCTCTACGACTTGTGGGTCAAAATGTGTCGCTTCGCCCTGTAGGATGATGGCTTTTGCTTCATCATGAGAAAACGCGGGTTTGTAAACGCGCTTTGAGATGAGCGCATCATATACATCAGCCAGTGCCATTAAACGGCCTGAGAGTGGAATCTCTTCCCCTTTGAGTTGTTTTGGATAGCCCGAACCATCCCATTTTTCATGGTGAGTGAGGGCGATTTCTTTCGCGATTGCTAAAAAGGAACTTGTGCCAAGGTGCTGCTCGGCAATCGACAGCGCTTGTGCGCCGATCTCAGGGTGTCCCTTCATAATAGTGAACTCATCATCGGTGAGTTTGCCCGGCTTCAGCAGGACGGCATCAGGGATACCGACTTTGCCAACGTCGTGTAATGGGGCTGATTTGTAGAGTAAATCAATATAAGTGGGCGTTAATAAAGGCTGATATTTCGGTTTTTGGCTTAGATATTGCGCGAGTACTTTGACATATTCTTGAGTACGTAAAATATGAGCGCCAGTTTCATTATCGCGAGATTCAGCTAAAGCGGCCAGGCTGACGATGGCGACATCACGCGTGGTTTTTACTTCATCCTGTGAGTTTTGTAGGCTATCCAACATTTGATTGGTCAACCAAGCCACAGAGCCTAACTCGTTATTTTCAAAAATCGGTAAGCGTTTTGCTATATCACCTTGAGTTACTTGGCATAACGAATGCTCTTGAGCGTGCAATATTTGCTTCATCAGCTTTCCCCACTGCCAGAGGATAGCGATCACATAACCGCCCAAAACCAAAGAAACATAAATAAACTCTTTAATAATACTTATCTTGCCATGCCCATTGATTAAACTGGCAGGGTTATGTTCAAGCCAAAAAAGATCTTTCACCGCGACCATCGTGAGTGTGGCTGTCAGAGTGATGATCATCAGCATCATTAACCCGATCATCTGCTTAACAATCGAATGCCTTTCACCTTGGAGTTGTTGACGATTCAATTGTACTGCGTGCTGGCGATATTGAGCTCGTTTAGCGATGAGTTGTAATAAGCTTCCGGTAAAGAAACCAAACAGTGTTAAACCAAACAGGACTTTTACGTTGCTATCGAGAGTAAATTGATAGTACTGGTTGTAGTAAAGGGATAGTGGAATGCTGACAAGAAAAAACAAAACACTATCGAGCTTCGCATACTGCTCTGTTTTTGCCCAATGATGGTGAATAAAGAGATATCGACGCATTACCCATGCACAAAATACACTAATCGTGACATGAGTGGTGATTTCTAATGCGCTTAAACTGGACAACATCGGACAGATTCGTCCGCCATAGGTGGCAAATAGCAGCGCAGCTAAGAGGTAGAGCAGTGCGGTGAGTTGGCTGTTGTTTCGCTTGGTATTATTCATGAATTTGATTTCATTACAGTATGTGATGCTTAAGTTTAGGTGATTAAATTCGTTCGATGTTGTGTTTTCGTGATTAACCGATGTGCGGAGGATCAGAAAAGCGATGGATTCTAGTGATGTATTTCTAGGAAAGATAGCTAAATAAAATAAAGCCCATGTGATCCGATCAGTGCGTCATGTTATGAGAAACAGAGGAGAGGGCCCAATGACGTTACTGAGCCGAATTTAACGAAAGTCAATCGTTACTCTGGCTGATAAGAGTGGACTGTTTAAAATTACCTAACACAACAAAAGTAAAATTACATCTACCGACTACATTGCAGATTCCTCCAAGCTTTCCTATCTTTAGTTATGAGCTCCAGGCGTTGCATAACAACTTCTTACATAACGTCATAGCTTTCGTCAGTGTTTTATGGCTAAAGGATAATAAATCATGCTCCTCATTAGGCTGGTACGTGTTTACGTGCCCTTAGTGCTATTGTCGATAGTTGCTCTTATGCCACAGCCAACACATTTTGGTGTTTGGGCTCTATTATTTGTTACTTTTGCTAGTGTTAGCTATGCAATTTGGAATTACGAATCCTTCATTTCCCAAGTCAAAGCTCAAAAAAAGACGATTGAACACCTTTCTCAAACACAAGAGATCCAACTGGATGGATATCATTCTTTAGAGCCTCTCTTTGCTCAATCTCTGCCAGTGTGGTCTCGTCATATTGATTTAGCCAATGTGCAACTTACCGATTCTGTTACTCAACTGAGCCAGCAATTTGGTGATCTTGTCACGCAGCTTTCACAAGCACTCTCCTTCTCGCAAGGTTCAACCTTAAAAGATGAGCGCAATTTAATGAGCGAAATTGAGCGTTGTCGAGCCATGCTTTCTAAAGCGGTTGATGAGCTTAGAGAAAGCCAAAAGACAAGAGAGCATATGCTTGATGAAATGCGCAGCCTTGATCAATACACAGTCGATTTAAAAAAAATGGCAACCGATGTGGTGGGCATTGCTGAAAAAACCAACTTATTAGCACTTAATGCTGCCATTGAGTCAGCCAGAGCAGGAGAGGCAGGTCGAGGTTTTGCAGTGGTGGCCGATGAAGTGCGTAACCTTTCACAGCGTTCAAGGGAGATCGCTAGCAGCATGACGGAGAAAGTGAACGTTGTCAGTGATGCGATTAATACTACATTTAAGACGGCTGAAATGGCTATTGCGGCTGAGAGTGAACAAATGGAACAAACCGAGCAGCGTATCGATTATGTCATTAACCACTTCCAAGATATGGCACAAACCTTACAGCAACAGTCTGAGCGGTTAAAAGAAGATGCATTTTCGGTGAAGGAAACAATCAGTAGTGTGATTGTGAAATTGCAATTTCAAGACCGAGTAAGCCAAATATTAGAGCAAATCAGCACCAATCTCAAAGAACTCAGTGACTCATTAGAGCTGCTCAAACAAGACAGCAATCATGCGATCGCGGGCGAATTATCCCCGCAAAAATGGCTGGAAAAAATGACCAAGAACTACACCATGATAGAACAACATGAAAGCCACAAAGGCAAGGTTACTGAGGTGAAAAGCAAGGTGACTAGCACGGACATTACTTTCTTTTGAGAACCGTAAATGAATAAATGAGGAACTCTGTGATGAACAAAACGGTACTTGTTGTAGATGATTCGGCTTCAATTCGGCAGGTTGTGAGTATGACCTTAAAAGGAGCAGGCTATCAGACGATCGAAGCTCATGATGGTAAAGATGCATTATCCAAATTGGCCGGGAATCGTGTTCATTTGGTCATCAGCGACGTAAATATGCCGAATATGGATGGCATTACCTTACTTAAAGAGCTGAAGCAAAGGCCAGACACAAAATTTACGCCGGTGATTATGCTCACAACTGAATCTGAGGCATCGAAGAAAGAACAGGGTCGTGCTGCGGGTGCGAAAGCTTGGGTTGTAAAACCCTTTGCACCTGAACAGATGCTTGCCGCCGTAGCAAAACTGATCCAAGCCTAAGGGGGGATTATGCTGACTCCACACCAAACCGATGAGCAATTAATGTTAAAACTTGACGGTGAACTGACGATTTATGAGGCTCGAAATTTGTTTGAGCAGCTGACCCCTTTTGTGTCTCATAGCGAGAAGATCGCCATTGAACTTTCCCAAGTCACTGCTCTGGACAGCAGTTGCGTACAAGTATTAATGGCATTTAAAAAAGCAAGAATAGAACAGGGATGTGAACTGATTCATCACAGTGAAGTCGTGGTGGATGTGCTGGGTAAACTGGGGCTAGTGGGATGGTTTCATGACCCTATCGTTCTTTCGAGTTCACAATAAGACAAAGTGACAAGCTAATGACGAAGCCCCAGGGAGATACTATGGACGAAATGATGGCTGCGGCGCTCCAAACTTATTTTAATGAGAGTAGGGAGTTGCTTGAAGGGATGGAATCTGACCTTCTTGAACTGGATAGCGGGAATCTTGATGGCTTAAATGAGCGATTAAACGCAATTTTCCGAGCAGCGCATACTGTAAAAGGCTCAGCAGGGATATTTAACTTAAATGAGATCGTTCGTTTTACTCATAAAGTAGAAAGCTTGCTTGATTTATTGCGCTCAGAACAACTTAAGTTGCATGAAAAGCATATTTCCTTGTTGCTTGAGTGCCGCGATCACATGGTGAGCTTGATTGATGATGCTCAAACGGGGCAAGAGTCATCAGAAGATGACGTTACCGGACAGCGCTTAGGAGCCCGATTGTCTGAGTTTTTAGGTCAATCTGAACCAGAAAGTCATTCACCAACCACGGAATCTGAACCTGATCACACCGCACTCGACAATTTCTGCTGGCATATCTCTTTAACTTTCCCGCTTCATGCATTCCAAGATGGTATGGATCCGCTCTCTTTTCTTTCTTATTTAACTACGCTGGGAGAGGTTATTTATATCGAGGCGGTCGACCGAAAATTACCTGATTGGCACAACTTTGATCCGGAATGTTGTTATTTGGGTTTTGAACTGCGTTTCTATTCGCCGGCATCTAAACAACAAATCGAAGACGTGTTTGAATTCATTCGTGAAGAAGGTGACGTTCGCATCTTTCCACCCAGTGCCAAAGTGGGTGACTTCATTGATCACATTCAATCAATGCCCGATGAAAATTATAGAATTGGCGAAATATTAGTTCGTTGTGGCGCGCTCACTGAGACTGAATTGAAGCGTGCATTGCAGCAACAAAGTGAGCGGCGAGAAGCGAGTTCGGACGCGATACCCATAGGCGAAATTATCACTCAGGCTGATGCTCAATTAGCACCCGTACTCAATGCGGCGGTCGATAAACAAAGTAAAGCTCGAGAGGCGCTAACCAAAGAGCAAAAAAGCTTGCGAGTGGATGCTGAAAAGTTAGATACCTTAATTAATTTAGTCGGGGAATTGGTCACCGCAGGTGCCGGCAGTGCATTACAGGCGGAGCTAATTGGCGAAAATGTAATGATTGAATCTGTTGCACGGCTCAATGGCCTTCTCGAAGAAGTCAGAGACGCGGCACTGCAGCTTAGAATGGTGGCTATCGGTGCGACATTTGCCCGTTTTCAACGCGTTGTTCGTGATATGGCGAAGGAGCTAAACAAAAGTATCCATCTTACGATTACCGGTGCGGATACCGAATTAGATAAATCAGTGATTGAAAAAATTGGCGATCCTTTAATGCATTTAGTGCGCAATGCGATTGACCACGGCATTGAAACAGAGGAAGAGCGTGTCGCAAATGGTAAACCTTCTCACGGCACCATCACGCTCAATGCTTACCATGACTCAGGCAATATAGTGATCGATGTGAGCGATGACGGAAAAGGGCTCAACAGCGAAAAATTGCGCGCAAAAGCGATTGAAAAAGGGCTACTTGATGAAAACCAACTCGTGAGCGATGACGAGATTTTTCAGCTCATTTTTGAGCCCGGCTTTTCAACGGCCCAGCAGGTTTCCAATATTTCAGGACGCGGTGTCGGTATGGACGTAGTGAAGCGAAATATTACTGATTTGCGAGGTCGAGTAGAGATTCACAGCCTACTTAATCGAGGAACAACTATCCGCATTGTATTGCCGCTCACACTCGCGATCATTGATGGTTTCCTAATTGAAGTGAGTAGCGAAACCTTCGTTGTGCCATTGGATGCCGTTCAAGAATGCGTCGAACTTGATGACCAGTGGCTCAAAGATGGCCAAGGCAAACCTTATATTAATCTCAGGGGACAAGTGCTGCCTTTAATTGATTTAAGAGTGCAATTTAACCTCACTGCGCGTCGCTCAAAACGCCAAAATGTGGTGGTGGTCAGTAGTGCGGGGCAAAGTGCTGGTTTGATCGTGGATAATTTGTTGGGGGAATTACAAACCGTAATTAAGCCACTTGGGCCGATTTTTTCACGGGTTAAAGGAATCAGCGGTTCGACTATTTTGGGCAGCGGGGATATTGCTCTTATCTTAGATATCGCCAGTTTATCGCAACATATTATGAAGGAAGAGTCGAAGCATCGCTTATTGGCAATGCACTAACTTGGCTCAATTACATCGTCAGAAAGGAATAGGCTATGTTTAAAAATATTTCAGTTAAATTCAAACTAAGTATGCTAGTTGGCATCTTAAGTTTGTTACTCATTGTAGTCGGATCACTCGGGCTTTATGGCATGCAAAAAACACTGCATGGGCTAGAAACGGTCTACTATGACCGAACCGTACCAGCACTGTCTATCGGTGACATTAAATCTCGTCTTCTGAGCAATCGTATAGCGCTGGCTTTCTCACAACTGTACCCAGAAGCGGATATTATTCGTGCTCAGATTGAGACGGTTGAGAACCACCTCAAAGTGATTGATGACAAATGGGGCAAATACAAGTTAACTAAATTAACCAAGGAGGAGGCTGAATTAGCAACACAATTTGAAGAACAAAATAAAGTCTTTGTTGAGCAAGCTCTACAGCCCACCATTGATGCTTTGCGACGTTTAGACATTGATGAAGCGACTCGCCTTGCGGTTGATAAAGTGCGCCCACTCTATGCACCCGTTGAAAAAACAGTAAATGCATTAATTCAGCTGCAATCTAATGAAGCACAGAATGTTTATAACCATGAGGTTGAGCTTTATGACAACCTACAAATAATAGCCATTGGATCAATTATATTGGGGCTACTGTTTGGTATTGGATTTGCGGTTACCTTGATCCGCGGGATCTGTAATCCTTTAGAGCAAGCAGTGTCGCTGGCTAACCGACTCGCTGTGGGTGATTTAACAGGTAAAATTGAAGCGACGTCAGGCGATGAATTGGGTCGCTTGCTTGAAGCCATGCAAAAAATGGTGGCCAAGTTGTCAGACATCGTAGGTGAAGTGAATAGCTCAAGTAATGCATTGGCTTCGGCATCCGAAGAAGTTTCAGCTACCGCTCAGAACTTAAGTCAAGGTGCGAGCGAACAAGCGGCCAGTGTTGAACAGACTACCTCGTCGGTAGAGCAGATGTCAGCCTCAATCGCGCAAAACACTGAAAATGCGAAAGTGACCGATAGCATGGCAGGTAAAGCGGCTAAAGAAGCGAAAGAAGGTGGAGAAGCGGTAGCTAAAACCGTGTTAGCGATGAAATCGATAGCTGAGAAAATTGGTATTATTGATGATATCGCTTATCAAACTAACTTACTTGCGCTCAACGCCGCAATCGAAGCTGCTAGAGCTGGCGAGCATGGTAAAGGTTTTGCAGTGGTAGCGGCCGAAGTCCGAAAATTGGCAGAGCGCAGTCAGGTTGCTTCTCAAGAAATTGGTGAGGTCGCTAAAAATAGCGTTGGTTTAGCGGAACAAGCCGGAAAACTGCTGGATGAAATGGTGCCTTCTATTCAAAGAACATCCGATTTAGTGCAAGAGATCAACGCAGCTTCAATGGAACAAGCAACCGGAGCAACACAAATTAACCAAGCGATGGAACAGCTCAACAGTATCACGCAACAAAGTGCTTCCGCATCAGAAGAGCTTGCGTCGACCTCTGAAGAGATGAGTAGCCAAGCACAGCAGCTCCAGCAACTAATGACCTTCTTCAAAACAGAAAATAATCGCCGTGAAGCAGCAAATAAATCTTCAGTTCACCACGAGCAGCAACGCCCTAAACAGAAGAAAGATGTTGAGTTTGTCTCTATGGACGATGAACCTGAGTATGTGCGCTTTTAGTGGCTGGAGGTGAATGTGGCTAATCTTATCCCGGTTGAGGCTAACTCGATGATATTGGCTAAGTCCAATACAGAATTAGCACAAGATCAACAGTACTTAACATTTCAGCTCAATGGTGAAATGTACGCCTTTGCGATTTTGCATGTTAAGGAAATATTAGAGTATGGCAAAGTAACTCAGGTGCCAATGATGCCTGACTACATTCAAGGCATTATTAACTTGCGTGGTGAAGTGGTACCTGTCGTCAACCTAGCTCGGCGTTTTTATCTTAAACCGCAAGAAGTGAATAAAAAGACTTGTGTTGTCATTATCGAAGTGACGAATGAAGAACAGCGTCAAGACCTAGGTGTTATGGTTGACAGTGTTTCTGAAGTCATTGAAATATCAAGTAAGTTTATGAGACCTGCCCCTAATTTTGGTACCAAGATCCGGACCGAATTTATTTGTGGTATGGCTCAATTCGATGAAGAGTTTGTCATTATTTTAGCGGAGGATAAAGTCCTATCTGTTGAAGAGCTGGCCATGATGGAACAGGTCAAAGAGCAGAATGAACTTGCAAGTTAAGCACAAATCTCAGCAACTTGGGAATTCAGCCATGGAGCAAATGTCCATCATCAGTGATGCGGACTTTGAGTTGTATCGTGGCTGGATATATCAATCTGCAGGTATTGCACTAACACCCAGTAAGAAAGCGTTGGTGGTTGGGCGTTTAAGCGGGCGCTTAAGAGAGCTCGGTATAAGTTCATATCGGAAGTATTTTGAGTATTTGACGAAATTTAGCGATCAGCAAGTACGCAAACTTGAACAGCAACGAGCCATCAATTTGCTGACCACCAATGAAACGTACTTTTTCAGAGAAGAGGCCCATTTTGCTTATATCCAGCACCATCTCTTCACTGTATGGGGTAAAAAACAGATCCGTTGCTGGAGCGCAGCAAGCTCGACAGGTGAAGAGGCTTATTCTCTGGCAATGTTATTAGACAGCCGTTACCAAGGAGAATGGCAAATAGTTGGTACCGATATCAATAGTCAAGTGTTGCAAATTGCATCACAAGGTATTTATCCGATGCTACGCCATGAACATATACCGAAAGCCTATCTCAAAACGTATTGCCGAAAAGGCATTGATACCAAGCATGACACATTGAAAATCGTTAATTCATTAAGGAAAAAAGTAAAATTCGGATTAGCGAACTTACAAAATCAGTTGGATGAACTTGGTCACTTTGATCTTATTTTTTTACGTAATGTTATGATTTATTTTGATCAAAATACCAAACAAAGAGTCATCAGTAACGTTACGAACCGATTAAAAAGTGGCGGTATTTTATTAATAGGCCACTCTGAAACATTAAACGGACTCAACTGCGATGACTTGCAATTACTGCAGCCGTCTATCTATCAAAAACGAGGGATTCGTGATTAATGGCGAACGAATTTTTACCTAAAACAGAGGCTCTGAACTTGATGCCTGGCGAGATATTCTTTGGTCATCACAGAGGTTGGATTCATACGCTGCTGGGTTCGTGCGTTGCCATTACGTTATGGCATCCAAAAACGCAGTTAGTGGGTATGTGCCATTATCTGTTGAGCCAGCGATCCGCCCTAGGTGAAGAGGCCAAACAACCTGAAGGCTATTATGCTAGCGATGTTGTGGCGTACTTTTCCCTTCAGTGTCGACGACATCAAATCAATCCTAAGGAATGTGTTGTTAAAGTATTTGGAGGTAGCACTATGTTTGCAGGTCACTACAGCAAAGTCGCTTCGATAAATGTTGCACAACAAAATGTGCGACTGGGTATGCAGTTACTGAAAGAGCACGGTTTTCAAGTAAGCCGCAATGATGTGGGTGGAAAGCGTTATCGTAAAGTATTTTTTGATGTCCAAAATGGTGATGTTTGGGTTCAATATGGGCGATCTTCTGCAAGAGAGGTAGCTTATTAATCAGCCATTGAGTGTCGACTTATAGAGGCATTACATGAAAAAAATAAAAGTATTAATCGTGGATGACTCCGCGGTTGTTCGGCAAGTGATCAGCGCTTTGTTGAGTAATGAACCTGATATTGAAGTGCTGACTCCCGCTTCTGATCCCATATTCGCTCAAAAAAAAATGGCTGTTCAATGGCCAGATGTGATTATTTTAGATGTAGAAATGCCTCGTATGGATGGTATTACGTTTCTTAAGCAACTGATGGCGGAGCATCCGACGCCTGTCATCATTTGTTCTACACTGACGGAACGTGGTGCGGAAGTGACTATGCAAGCATTGCAAGCGGGTGCGTTGACGATTATCACTAAACCCAAAGCAGGGTTGAAAGATTTTCTACAAGAAAGTCGGCAGGAAATGTTAAGTGCGGTGCGCGCCGCCGCACAAGCAAAGCTAGAAAATATTGTTAAACCCAAACCTCATGTACTCAAGAAAGTACAGCAAACAATGCCGAATCCGAATCACTCGACATTAACATTGAAGACCACACAAAAAGTGGTCGTGATCGGCACATCTACAGGTGGGACACAAGCTTTAGAAGCGATCTTAACAGCATTGCCAGCAGTCTCTCCGGGGATTGTTATCGTGCAACATATGCCCGAAAAATTTACCGCGATGTTTGCTGACCGGCTCAATGGGCTTTGTCAAATAGAGGTCAGGGAAGCAAAGAATGGCGACCGAGTTCTTCCGGGGTTGGCATTGATCGCTCCGGGTGGCCGTCACATGCAACTGAATCGAAGTGGTGCACATTATCAAGTCGAAATCAAAGATGGCCCCGCAGTTAACAGGCATAAACCATCAGTCGATGTACTTTTTCGCTCAGCGGCAAAGCATGTAGGCCCTAACGCTGTCGGTTTTATTTTGACGGGAATGGGAGATGATGGCGCACGAGGTTTGCATGAGTTGAAAGAGAGCGGTGCCTATACAGTTGCACAAGATGAAGCAAGCTGTATCGTTTTTGGTATGCCCAAAGAGGCAATCGAACGTGGTGGTGCTTGTTCGGTGCTACCACTCAATCAAATAGCGCAGGAAATATTGCAACGAGCTTCATCGAGGCACTTATAGATCAGATCTTCATTTATTTTTAGTTGAAACCGACTTGTTGAGACGCTCCCAACAAGTCGTAGTAGTTACTTTTTTAAGCCAATTTGAGATTCGATGGCTTCGGTTTCTATTTCAGGGTGTTCGGCGAGCTTTTCTGAAGCCCATTGATTGATATGCTTCAAAATAGCCGACACGGCATGTTTTTTTGTTGCTTGCTCATTTTCTGCCACATCTAACGCTTGTTTAGGCTTTAAGCCAGTAGCATCTTCTGCGATATGAAGCCAATCAGGATGCCAGTAGTAAGGTTGACCAGAAGGGGTCATCCAGCCATGAACACCGTTTGTTTCACCATTGTACTGCAAATTATCTACATCATTTTTTTTCATATAAGTTCTCGCCATGGGTCGATCTGAATACGTGGTTAATGTAACTCGGTTGCATAGCACAATAGAGTGAACATGATCATGTAATTGAACTAAATGTAACAAAGGAAGATGAAATTGAGGTGATTTTGATCTCATGTTTATTTGAAATTCACTCTATTGTTATTGAGAGTGAGCACTGATTGTTGGGGAAATAAAAAAACCACCGAGTTTAACGTCGGTGGTTTTTACAAAAATCGTGTTTGATTTTTAGAAGTTTGCAGAGCGTGGTGTACGTGGGAAAGGAATCACATCACGCACGTTGCCCATACCAGTCACGTAGGATACTAAGCGCTCAAAGCCAAGGCCGAAACCCGCGTGCGGTACAGTACCGTAACGACGTAAGTCGCGATACCAACTCATGTGTTCAGGATCTATGCCCATTTCAATCATACGCGCATCAAGAACATCTAAACGTTCTTCACGTTGAGAGCCACCGATGATTTCACCAATACCTGGGGCAAGAACATCCATTGCAGCGACAGTTTTACCATCGTCGTTTAGACGCATGTAAAATGCTTTAATGTCTTTAGGGTAGTTCTTGACGATCACAGGCGCTTTGAAGTGCTCTTCAGCAAGGAAGCGCTCGTGTTCAGAAGAAAGATCAATGCCCCATTCAACATCAAATTCAAACTTACGACCTGAATCGATTAGGATCTTCACAGCATCGGTATAGTCTACTTGCGCAAAATCTGAATTAACGAACTGCTCAAGACGAGTAATTGCCTCTTTGTCGATACGCGAAGCAAAAAACTCAAGGTCATCACGACGTTCTTCAAGAACGGCTTTGAAGACGTACTTCAGCATATCTTCAGCCAGTTTCGCGACATCGTTTAGATCAGCAAACGCGACTTCTGGCTCTACCATCCAAAATTCTGCAAGGTGGCGGCTCGTGTTTGAATTTTCAGCACGGAACGTTGGGCCAAAAGTGTACACTTTGCTTAATGCACAAGCATACGCTTCGGCATTTAACTGTCCTGAAACTGTAAGAAATGTCTCTTTGCCGAAGAAGTCTTCATTGAAATCGACATTGCCTTGCTCAGTACGAGGAAGGTTAGCGAAATCCAGCGTTGAAACACGGAACATCTCACCCGCACCTTCTGCATCAGAAGCGGTAATCAGCGGCGCTGACATCCAGAAATAACCTTGCTCGTGGTAAAAGCGGTGGATGGCTTGAGAAAGGGAGTTGCGTACACGAGCCACTGCGCCAATCACGTTGGTGCGTGGGCGAAGATGCGCCACTTCACGAAGATATTCAATTGAATGGCGAGTTTTTGCCATTGGGTAGGTTTCAGCATCTTCAACCCAGCCAACAACCTTCACCTCAGTTGCTGCAAGTTCAAATGCTTGACCAGAAGCAGGGGACTCAACAATCTTACCTGTTACTTCGACAGAGCAGCCAGTAGTGAGCTTTAGCACTTCGTCATTGTAATTATTCAGATTATTAGGGACCACGGCCTGAATCGGGTCGAAACAAGAGCCGTCATAAATGGCAAGAAAAGAGATTCCAGCTTTGGAATCACGACGAGAACGAATCCAGCCTCGGACAGTCACTTCACTGTCAACGGCCAGCTTACCGCTCAATACGTCTGTTACAGGCGCGTAAGTCATGTTTGATATAGTCTCCATTGAGGTAAAAATTCAACCCAATGTTCAAAGGTATTCTCACTATATAAAGTGGACAAAAAACAAGCGAAACATTGGGTTGCTTATTACTTTTTAATTCAATGGCACATATTACCTGTCAATTCGTTCGCATCAACCTTTATTGTCGATTCGTGGCCGAATTCTTAGCAGAAAGCGTAAATTGATTCATCAATGTTTCTAAGCGCTGCGATAGCTGTTTTAAATTGACGCTGATTTCTCGGGTTTGCGTTGCCGATTGAGACGTATCATCAGCATGTCGAGTAATGACTTCGATCTTCCCTTGAATTTCTTGGCTGACTTGTGTGGTCGTTCGTGTTTGATCTTGAATATTGTTTGCATGATCAAGCACCTGCTGCATCTCTTGTACGGCATTACTCATTGCGGAAGATAAAACTTCGACTTCATTTGAACGTTGATGCGCATGTGAGCAAACCAAATCAACTGAGGCGAGCGATGTTTCACTGTCACGTTGGAATTGAGCGATGATTTTCTCAATGTTTCCAGTCGCTTCTGCTGTTCGTGAGGCGAGTTTTCGCACTTCATCGGCCACGACCGCAAAGCCTCTTCCTTGTTCACCCGCTCGTGCTGCTTCAATCGCCGCGTTTAAAGCCAGCAAATTAGTTTGTTCGGCGATACTTTTAATCGTTTCAAGAATGGAGGAAACCAGCCCTGTCTGATTATTAAGTTCAGAAATTTTATCTTTCACGGACTCGATATCGCTTACCAAACCTTTGATATCTGCGCTAGCTGTATGTGCTTGCTGTGCACTTTGTTGAGCGACATTAGCGGTATGTTTGATAAGCTTTGATGCATCAACGGTAGCTTGATTAACCGTCTGTTGTTGAGATTGCATCTCTTCAATATTGAGCTGAACGTCAGAGGTTTCACGCTGCTGATTTTTTGCCGCTTGGTTGGTTGTTTGTGCTACGTCGGTTAACTGGTTTGCTGAATCGGCAAGCGAATGAGAGGTCTCTTGCACTTTTGCCAAACTGTCCGAAACCGTGTCCATTAAAGAGTTGATGGAGACCGCGAGTTGTCCGAGTTCATCTTTTTTGGTGCTGATAAGCCGTTTTGATAAATCTTTGCTCTTACTGATTTCACACATGAATCGTGACGTATGCTGGATAGGGCGAACAATCATCTTGCGGATCAAAAAAAGCGTGATCATAAATCCGATAAAGGCAATGGAAGCCATAATAATAACGGCAATGACAGTGTGAGTACTGATCATTTGGTTTACATGGCTCAGGTTATATTCAAGACGAATAGCTCCTAAAACGGTTCCTTCTTCCGCCATATGACAAGATACGCAGTTTGTGCCTCGGTAATCTAGGCTTGATTTCATCGGTAAGGCGACGACTAATCCTTTCCCCCAGGAAGCATTGAATGGTTCAATGACGGTTTCCCCGGCCAGTGCGCGTTTATCTATCTCGTCCATTGGCTGTTGATTTTCTTTTCCAGGACCATAAAGTTTACTGACCGCCTCTGAACGTAATACTCGCACCTGTTCAATACCATCTTGCGCGAGTGCCTTTTGGCGTAAGGTCTCTTTCTGAGCCATGGTACCAGTCAACATCATCATATTGAGGCTATCAAAGTAGTTACTCGCTTTATCGTGTAACTGCTCGCTCAACACCGAATTGAGCAGGTCACGTTGTTGTATATATTGATAGCTCGTTGACACCGTTAATACAAAAGCAAAAACGGTGATTAGCGTAAGTAGCAATTTAGACGTAATTGTTGAGTTCATGATAATTTTATTATTATTGAGAGGGTGACAGTGTAAATATAGCGTTAATATGCACTAGTGCAAAAGTTGTAGTCTTTGGAGTGTGACCCTATACATACTATAGGTTTAACAAATGTGATGTGGCACGTCATGATTCCCTATTAATGCTTAAAATATCACTCAAAGGCGTGGGATTTTCCGTTGTATCACAGTGATAAATTGTACGGTTTCATCTGTCTTGCAATGTAAACAAAGCTGCCTAGAAACTTGTTTCGTGAGTCTATATTCCTTAGTATTGCCTCTCTTTTAAAAGCTTGAGAACCAAGATGAAAACAGAATTATACAAAGAGTTTATGTTTGAAGCCGCGCATCGTTTACCTCATGTACCTGCAGGGCATAAGTGCGGCCGTTTACATGGGCACTCTTTTTTAGTTCGTCTGTATGTAGAAGGTGAGGTCGATCCTCATACTGGTTGGGTGATTGATTTTTCTGAAATTAAAGCGATATTTAAACCTATTTATGATCGTTTAGATCACTATTACTTGAATGACATTGAAGGGTTAGAGAACCCAACCAGTGAAGTGCTTGCGAAATGGATTTGGCAACAATTAAAGCCAAGCTTACCACTGCTCAGCAAAGTTGAAATAAAAGAAACCTGCACGGCGGGTTGTATTTATAAAGGCTAATACCAGCAGACAATTCCCAACAACAAGCAATAAATAACAAGTAGATAGGCACTATCACCGCGCCTATCTACTTACCCAATATAAAGAGCCTAATAACCCCAAATTTGGCTTACATATTCAGGATGATCGATATAGGGATTTCGGTTACCTTGAAATTGATAAACGGCGTCATTGCGCTGGCGTTCTTTAGCACTCACAGGATCTTCTTGGTGCCAACGCTTTAGCATCGCCAGAGCCCAAGCTTCAAAAACCACCGTGCTAGTACCATCAAGTATGGCATCAGCGTTGTCAGTATTTCCTTGCCAGCTGCCGATACGGTTCTCGTAGCGGGTTGCTATGTAAAAATAGGCGCGCGCTAGATCGCCTTTAAATTCATCAATAGGCTCAAATACGGTGCCATTATAACCTAGCGTATTGCTTGCACTGCCAAGTTTTGAACCATTACTTGAGGTATAAGTGATATGACCAACTTCGCCAAATGGCCAGTTACTGCGTTTTGCATTAACAAAACCATCAGTGGCAAACAAGTGGTGACCGTCGGAATTCATTGGCTCAACGCTGCCCCCAAACCAACTTTTAGGAAATGAGTGTTCCCTATTGTAACAATCGCCTTCTCGTCGATACTGACCACACTGATCGCTGACTTTAGTAAAACTAACACTGTCGTTGTTGTCAGGTTTCTCAGAATAGATATCTAACATTGAACCGTCATTCTCATAGTAGTTATCTATGTCTGCATTTTGTAATAGTGTCCAAATTGCGGAATAACCGCGGCTATTATGATTCTTTATGATGTTGTATAAGGCCGTTTTTAGTTCAAAACCTGTTTTTCCTATCGCGGCTTGATAATAGTCATGGTTAGCGGGAGGTGTTGATTCACCAAGTAATAAGCTGTTTGATTGGTTGTATTGAAATTCTCCACCAGAGGCCAGTATTTCCGAGCCTTTGGCTAAGGAATAAAGGCCATTGCCAGAGCCACAGCAAATACCATCACCATAACTGTCATGGATGGTGAATTGATATTCACCATCCGATAAGCATATTTCTTGGCTATAAGATGTGGAGTCTGAGTAATTATTACCCGCATAAATAACCTGTGAGAGGCTGTTTTTTATTTCCCAACTTGTTTCAGAAGCATATTGATCGGTGGTTAAATTCAGAGTCAGGTTGTGAGCGCGACATGTCACATGGCTTGATGGTTGCTCAGCGTTACTATTTTCTGTCTGCGCACTGGTAAGGGGAGAGCAAAGCAGTGCCAGTAGGGTAAGGTATGAAATTTTCGTTGTCATAATTTTCTCATTGGATAGTTAAATCGCAACTAAGATAACCATTTGCTCAGTCAATAAATTAAACCTATATCGCATTTTAATTTGTTATGTATGTGATGTTTCATTATTTATGCAGGAGATCTCACGTTCAGAAGGCTGTGCAAAAAGGTGTTCATAAAAACCTACGCAGTCTGCATATATACAATCTCTTTTCTTACCGCGACTGACACGCTGCCGTTTAGTCAATATCTGTGCGATAAAATTGCCAAAAAAGTTGATCGCTTAATCCTCTCAATGCTCATGAACAATCGTAATCATGTGCGTGTTATATTCTTAAGTATCATTGTTTCTGATTGATTTTAATAAAATTATTTATTGTTTGTATGCATTTTTGTTGCACATTTTTTCGCGTGAATTCTCACTTTCAAGACGTCAACCTCATTGGGTTGGAACCCTTATCTCGTTACGGACATAGTGATTCTATCGAAATGAAATTAGGTAACTAATAATGAATCGGTAACCCAGTTGTCTATATCCGGAATCGATTGTTGCTTAACCAGCGTAGATTTCGTGGGTTGCTGCTGCTGAAATTCAGGCACGTCACTATAAACTAAAATGAGCAATCCAATGATGAATAAGAAACCATTAACGCTTCTGGTAGCAGGGCTACTGGGAAGCGCACCCGTTTGGGCGCAAAATGAGCTCACCTTGATCCAGATCGGGGAAAAAATCGTCGAGCGATTAGAATCGATTAAAGCGACCGCCGAACGTGGAGAAGGGGTGTTTGAACGCAACGGTGAGCGTTGGATCCACTATAAAGGCTTCGATTATCGGCTTAGTTACAAAAATGATCTGCAATTCCCCTTTATACCTTATCAAAGTGGCGATGATACGCCTTATCGCAATGTGATCGATTTTGTCGATCAGAGCTGGGAATTCATGGTGTACGACGGCGGTTTTTATCTGATGAGCCGCGAATTTGGTGTTTACGAATCGGACGAGCAGGGCTGCTTTGTGGAATACATTCCTGCGGCACACGGGTCTAAGCGCGCCGATGGTAGCTACATTTGGCAACGTGATGTCATCTATCGTACCGAAACCTCTGATTGTGGTGCGTTAGTGAAGCCAGAGATTACCTCGTTAACCGTCTCGAGCCTGTCTGATGTCGGTGTGTCATTTGACTGGCTTGGGCAAAATGAAGCCGATAAGACTCAGCTCACCTTAATCAATTTGAGTGATGCGAAGGATGTTCGCCGCTATGATTCGGTTTCTGCGGGCTTTTTTATCGGTGACCTTAAGCCTGGCACATCATATGAGATGGTGTTGAACTCGTGTAATCCAGTGGATTGTGCTGAGCCCAAGGTAGTGCGCTTTACTACTCAAGATGCTCGAGTCGGTTTTGCCGATGAAATCCCAACCCCGAACCATTTGCAAGGCAGTTTAGAGGGTGGGTTGGGCATTACTCAAACCCATACATCAGTCGCGCCGAATAGCAATGAGTTAACTGGTCAAGGTCATTTGGACGTGATCATGAACCGTGAAGCGATGCTGCTGTTTACCGCGCAACAAGGGGAAGAGATTAACCAAGTTCGCGCCGAAGTGTTCCTCGATGGCGAATTAGTTCACAGCGCATTGATGCTACCACCTAGTGCATTAGCAGCCTCGGATCAGCCGGACAATGGTCGTATGAAGGTGGTGTTCTCTCATCACGCTTGGTCACTGCCGCTGCAATGGAACTGGATGAAGCCGGAGCTCTCACTGCGCTTGACCGACAACTTAGGCCGTGAAGGTGTGCTCAGCCAAGGAGACATCCAGTTTGGTGGTGCGCCTGAGTTGGTGATTCAAAATATCGACATGGGCATGCTGACTCAACCGCGTAACCACAATACGATGATTCAAAATCTTCCAACTTTGGCCGCGGATTATTTCCAAAAAATACCCGCGTCTAAATTGGTGATGGCTGACTACACTCCTGCCTATTTTCCTGTTGTCACTATGCCAAATGGTGTGGTGTACACCGATAAGAGCGCGAGTACGGGTGGTTGGCACAGCGGCGATATGCGTGAAGCGATCGGTAAAGCGTTGGTCTCTACTGGTGTTAACAACGCCAACGTCGGCATTGTGAGTAGTGCGGGTTATTCGCAGCAATACAACCGCCGCTACAACCACATTACCGCACACACCAACGTCGGGGTGTATACCAGAGAAGGTACAGATTTAGCTCAAGTTGTGGTTCATGGCGGCAGTGGCGGTGGCGGTAAAGTAACCCTGCAAAATACTACCGGCAATGAATGGTCCCATGAACTGGGCCATAACTATGGGCTTGGCCACTACCCATATATGGCGTCGATTCACGATATGGAATCTGGCTGGGGTTGGGATGCGTTCCAGCAACGCTTTATCGGTAACCTGCACTGGAAAGGCGATGTCTACACCCAACAGCAAGGTGACGATATTGTGCCACCGTTTAAAGATGCGTTCCGTTTCCTGCGTGATGCACAAAATGGCGGTGAACAAGAGTACGTGGGCACCATCAGCCGCTTTACCTTGGAGCATCCGGCTCAGTCACGCAAAGCACAGCGTTGGATGAACAACGGTTTTAACCTTGCTAGCAACAGCCCAAGCGGTTATGTGCAGTGGGATCAGAGTACTCAACGTTATGAAGCGGTAGAAACCGATACACCGAAACCGCAGCAAGTGGGCGTACCCGTAGTTACTTTATTAGGGATTTACGATCCGCAGAATGAGAACCCTAGCCAAATCTATCCTCTGATTTACTCGAATTATGGCAACGTGTTTGAGCTGCCACAGCCAGATCAAGGGGATTATCAGTTGGAAGGTTGGCAAGCGGTGGCGAACCTGACTCAGGCACAGCTCGATAGCGATATTTGGCAAACATTACGCATAGATGGTGAGCAGCAACGTTTGTGTAAGTTTACTTTCCAAGCGACCAATGGCGATAGATCGCAGTTTGTCGGTGGGGTTGAACCCAGTACCGACCGTTGTTCTGTTGGACGCGATGTGACATGGAACATCAACGTGAACATGACCTCTGCGCAAGGCGAGTATGAATTGCTTTCCAAGTATGGCCACGGAGCGGTGACTTACACACCGACGGTCGATGTCGGTGAAGTGAGCCTATGTACACTCAATAAGTCTGGAAATGATCACGATGGAGCTGGATTTGTCGTCGGTAATCACTGTGAACAGGTTGCAGGTGTGATGCATAAAAATGGCCAAACGTGGCGCTATGCCATTCGTGGCGATGAAGTGTTGCGTCCTACTTACCAGGTTCAGGGCCAGTGTCAGTTGGATGTTGAATTTGCAGATGGGATCCGCGAACAAGTTCGATTGAGTGCTTCTCGCCACGCTGGCAATGAAAGTAACAAGTTCCACGTTAACTTATCGATGGAGAATGGAGTACCAACTCAAGTGAGTTTGCATTGTTCGGATCGCGGTGGTGAAACAGAACTGACTCGAATGACGCCAGATCAGAACCCGCCGCTGGATAAGCTCAAAGGCCCAATCATCATTGGCCAAGAGTACGGTTACAGCCAAGTGGTCGATATGACACCAACCTTCGCACAGAATGAAACTCTGTTGAACACGGATTTTGCAACGATCGCTGAGTTTGATGCTTTTGTGGCCGAACACTATGGGCGTGGCGCTCTAAACAATGGCGTGACGAAAGCGGAGCGCCGAGCGGGGGCATTGTATGTCCACCCGAACCCAGAAACGGGCATGCGTGATTACTTTGTAATGCGTATGGTAGATGCTGGCGCGTTCCCGGCCGATCAAACCAGTAATCAAGGTTGGAAATACCTCGGTTCGGCAGATCGCTATGTGAACTTTGCTTTCAACCCAATCAAGCTCAATAGAGCGGCTGGTGTGAGCATTGAAGCGCGTGTACAAAGCTATTTTGGTGTATCTCGCTTATTGACATGGGATGAGCGTACCTCAACCACTTGGGATAAGGCGCAAAATGCGGTGTTTGTTGGGCAAATCGATGGTGAAAACCATTACTTTATCCAAAAACGCCCAGGAGAGGGGGAAGCTTTCCCGATGCTTGGAGAGTCAAACCTAGATTGGGTTTATCTTGGCAGCGACAGCACCATTCAAGCTTATCTTGCGGAATTAAATCGTGATTTAGCAAGCTTTGAACGTTCGTTACTGGAGTGGTATCAACAAGATGCGATGGGTGTGTGGGGCAGTGATGGCCAGCGTGGTCAAGTGAACGATATTTATCAATACGCTTTCCGTGGCGGCTATCATTATTACCGCTTGAAAGTGACTAAGTACGGTTATTTCCCTTACCCAACCGATCCCAATCCAACCAACAGTAGCTGGGAATATCTCGGTCAGTTTTAAGTTCCTCACGGGATCGTGAGGTAAAGTCGTAAAATGCGCCACTCGCTGTTAAGCGAGTGGCGTTAAGTTTTAATGAACGAGGTTTTTAAATAGGTAGGTGCTCGTTAGCAAACGACTTTAATCGCTAAACCACCTTGGGACGTTTCACGATATTTGGCGTTCATATCTTTACCTGTCTCAAGCATGGTTTCGATCACTTTATCAAGCGAAACACGAGGTGCCGATGAGCGGCGTAGCGCCATCCGCGTTGCGTTGATCGCTTTCACTGCAGCAATACCATTGCGCTCGATACAAGGCACTTGTACTTGTCCCGCGACAGGGTCACAGGTTAAGCCCAAGTTATGTTCCATCGCAATTTCAGCGGCCATGCAAACTTGTTCAGGGCTTCCACCCATCAGTTCTGCAAGGCCCGCGGCTGCCATCGAACAGGCAACACCTACTTCACCTTGACAACCCACTTCCGCACCAGAAATAGAAGCGTTACGTTTGTAAAGCCCACCGATAGCTCCAGAGGCGGCAAAGTAACGGATATAGTCTTTTTCAGTAACGGTCTGAATGAATTTATCGTAATAGGCTAACACTGCAGGAATAATACCGCATGCGCCATTAGTAGGTGCTGTCACCACACGCCCACCCGCGGCATTTTCTTCGTTCACTGCAAAAGCGTACATGTTTACCCAGTCAACGACCGCCATTGGGTCGTTGGTGGTTTTTTCTGAGGTCATTAACTGTTGACGAAGCGCTGCCGCTCGGCGTGGAACACGAAGAGGCCCTGGTAAGATACCTTCAGTATTCATACCACGGTCCATACATTCGCGCATGGTTTTCCAAATATTGGCAAAGTAAGTACGAACTTCTTCATCAGAATGCAGTGCTTTTTCGTTAGCCATAACCAGCGTACTGATGGAAAGACCACTCTCTTTGCATTGGTTCATCATCTCGTCAGCGCTAGTGAAGACATAAGGAACTTTAATTGGGTTCTCTTTTTCTTTACCAAAGTTCTCTTCATCAACGATAAAACCACCGCCGATAGAGTAGTAGGTTTTTGAGTAAACGACTTCATCATCGATCCACGCGTGGATCTGCATGCCGTTTTCGTGCAAGGATAAATTCGTTTTGTGGAAATTCATTCCACCTTCTTTAGGAAATGATACGGTATGACAGTGCATACCAACGGGAAGACGCTCGGTTTCTTCAACGCGTGCGATAAAGCCTGGAATAGCATCGATATCAACTTTCTCAGGGGTATTACCAGCAAGACCCATGATGATAGCGATATCTGTGTGGTGACCTTTCCCTGTCAGTGATAATGAACCATAAACGTCCACGGTGATTTTAGTGATGTCGCGCAATTTTCCCATTGAACGTAAATCATCAATAAACTCTTTACCCGCTTTCATCGGTCCCACTGTGTGTGAGCTTGAAGGACCAACACCGATTTTATAGATATCAAATACACTAATCATATCGATTACCTCAAAAGTAAGCCCCCCTAGCTAAGAGGGAGGCTCATTATTATAGTTATGTTCTGTATGCAGTATTCATGACGGTTGATATAACCACCAGATTAAAGAGCGCCGTAGATTACAGAAGTAATAGCAGCAAGACCACAGATAGTTGTGAAAATCTGTACTGGTGCTGAAGTCTTGAACTTCGCCATTGCAGGGATCTTGTGCATTGCAAATACAGGCAGCAGGAACAAGATGCCAGCAATCATCGGTGCGCCCATGGTTTCAATCATGCCTAGGATGCTTGGGTTTACAATCGTTACGATCCAAGTTGTCAACACGATGAAGATCAGTGACATTTTTTCAATCTTGCTTACTGAGCTATTTGAGCGAGATTTAATCAAACCAACTAGGCCTTCATGTGCCCCTAAAAAGTGACCAAAGTAGCTAGAGGTAATCGCTGCAAAGGCAACAAGAGGACCCATGTAAGAGATGATTGGTGATTCATGGATGTTTGCTAGGTAAGAAAGCACAGAAATGTTTTGCTCTTTTGCTAACGCGAGTTGCTCTGGCGACAGAGACAGCACAACAGAAAACACGAAGAACATCACAAAACCCATCAGCATCATGGCCGAGCCACCAGTGATCATATCGGTTTTCTTAACCGCGTTGTCACCATGTTGTAGGCGTTGCTCTTTAGAGAACTGGCTAATGATTGGGCTGTGGTTGAATGAAAACACAATGATAGGAATTGCAAGCCAAACGATGGTTGGCATCGCAGACCAATCAGGTGCGACTTCAATCATAGAGGTGTTCCACTCTGGAATAAGGTAGAAAGAAAGTGCTAATAAAATGAAAACCAATGGATACACCATGGCAGACGTTGCTTTTAGCATCAGCTCTTTACCAAATACTACGCCAGCCGTCATTGCCACAATCAGCGCACCAGAAAGTAACCAACGAGGAATCGATTCCATGCCAACTTGGTTTACAAGGAAGGAATCAACGGTGTTTGTGATACCAACGCCGTAGATAAGAACGATAGGGTAGATGGCGAAAAAGTATGCGAACGTAATAAGGTTTGCGCCAGTTTTACCAAAATGCTCTTCTACTGTGTCAGTAATATCAGAATCAACATTTTTTGAAGAAAGAACAAAGCGAGCTAAGCCTTTATGTGCGAACCAAGTCATTGGCGCCGCAATTAGGGCTAACATTACTAATGGCCAAAAACCACCCGCACCAGCTTTAATTGGAAGGAAAAGTACACCGGCACCAACGGCTGTACCAAAAAGTGAAAGACACCAAGTGAAATCTTTATAAGTCCACTTGCTAGAGGATTGTACGGCAGATGCCGACGAAGTTGTTGTGTTCATATTGTATTACTCATTTTTGGGAACAGGAAATAAGTCGAGCGCATTTTGCATAATTTTCTCATTCGAAAACTAGATCTAAATCATGTAACGTTCTGGCTTATTGAATGATATGTCAAAAACCCATTTTTGATCACGAAAATGGCGTGCTACATGTGAGTAATGTTAATGATTTGGATTAGTAAAAGTTATCAATATAATGCTTCGATTAACATTTATTCATGCCAAACGTTTGCTTTTGGGTGGGATAAGGAAAAATAATCATCCGTGTTATTTAAACTTATGGTTGGATAGTTTGAATATTAATGAGGTTGAATAACTTGTTTTTGCAAAACATGGATGATCTGCGCTGTCATCCCCCAAATAAAATGATGTTGATAAGGGATGGCGAAAACGCGATGTCGTTGATTTTTTACTTGAAATAATTCGCTATAGAGTTTGTTTCGATCAAACAGATGGTGGGCGGGAACTTCAAATATTTCGTCCACTTCATTGGTATCAATAATGGCCTTGTAATTGGGGTTGATAAAAGCAAGAAAGGGCGTCACTACAAATTTACTGACGGTAACCAATTCAGGCAGTTGCCCAAAAATAGTAATGTCGTTTGCTAAAATTCCAATTTCTTCTCTTACTTCACGAAGCGCAGTGATCTGCAGCGAGCCATCGACTTCCTCATATTTCCCGCCAGGAAAACTGATTTGTCCCGGATGATGTTTAAGGTGCGCAGCTCTCTTGGTTAATACCACATTTAAACCATTCTTCCGCTCAACAAAACCAATTAACACTGAAGCCTTGCGTAAGGTTTGAGGAGCAAGGTGTGCCACACGACGGATAGATTCTTCATGATAAGGCACAGGTTGTTGCAACTGAAAGCGCTGGATAAGCCGATCTTTTGTCAAGGGGGTCGCAGTCTGTACGCTGTTTCTCTTCATTTTCGTTACCTACTCGAATTTTGCGTCTATCTCTTTTTAGCCTAGTTCAATAAACCTTGGAAAGGTTAACGAGAATGTTCAAGCACAGGTAAAATGCGGCTCAGTTTATCCAGTGTCTCTTGATATTCAAGCTCACACTGACTATCGGCAACAATACCGCCACCAGCCCAAACGTGCAGTTGTTGCTTCTCTGCCACCAAAGTTCGGATAGCAATACTGCTGTCCATTGTCCCGTGGCGGCTAATATAGCCGATGCTGCCACAGTAAGCGCTACGGCGGTGAGGCTCTAACTCCTCAATAATTTCCATTGCACGTACTTTTGGTGCGCCAGTAATTGAGCCTCCTGGGAAGCTGGCTCTTAATAGATCGGCCGCGCAATAGGCGGAATCAAGTTCTGCGCGAATGGTACTCACAAGGTGATGCACGGCAGGAAAACTTTCAATATCGAACAGCTTAGGCACATGTACAGACCCCGGTTTTGCCACACGGCCAACATCATTTCGTAATAGGTCAACGATCATCAAGTTTTCTGCTTGATCTTTTTCTGCGCAAGCAAGGTCTGCCGCGTTAGCGGCGTCAATGCTGGGGTTATCGCTTCTTGGTCGGGTGCCTTTTATCGGCTTAGTTTCGATGATGTTGTGTTTGACCTGCATAAAACGTTCGGGAGAGACACTCAAAATCGCTGACTCCTCTAAGCGAATAAAAGCCGAAAATGGTGCGCAATTAAACGCTTCCAGTTTTTGATAAGCTTGCCATTCACTGCCTTCATAATGCGCTTGAAAACGCTGTGCAAGGTTGATTTGATAACAATCACCACTGAGCAAATAGTGCTGGATTTGCTCAAATTTCCGTTGGTAGCTCTCTTTACTCATGTTGGATTGCCAATCAGAGCGTAATGCAAAATGGCCGTTGTTTTTGGAGTTCTGAGCATTGAGCCATTGCCATGCTTCATCAATATGATTGCCCACCACGTAGGCGGCTTGGTGCAAATGATCAACGACCACAGCCCATTGATAGAGACCAATCGCCATATCAGGTGTGGATAGATCGTGCTCAGCAAGCGTTGGAATTCGTTCTATCTGCCGCCCTAAGTCATAAGCAAAATAACCGAGTGCACCGCCCACGAAAGGAAGGTCCATATCGCTTTGAACATCGGGCAAATACTGCTGCTGCAACTGTTTGAGCAGTTGGAATGGGTCTACCTGAGAGTCATAACGAGACTGCGGTTCGCATACCGTCGTTTTATCCCCTTGTGTCACTAAGGTGACCAGTGGTTCAGCGACTAAAATATCAAAACGGCTATCTATATGCGTCTTAGAGGCGGAGCGCAACAGCATGGCCCACGGGCAGTCTTCGATTTTAGAAAACAATTGGTGAGCGAGATCGACATGGTAAGTCAGTGCGTTAACTTGGATATGATTGAATTCGTTGTTGTTCATTTGCGTAATTTGTGACAAAGAGACCGATCACTGCATGGCGTGTTGAGTAAAGCAAGAGTATCATAAAATGCAAATTAAAAGCTGCTACTTGATTGAATCACATCAATAAGTTGATTTTTTGCTGAGAAGCTTACCGCTTATTGAATGAGGAACACGCAACAGTCAAGGGAAGCATAACAATAACGAGGCACGCAATGACGGTAATTCGCAAGCAGGATGTGATCAGCAGTGTCGCTGACGCTCTTCAATATATCTCTTACTACCACCCTCTGGATTTCATTCAAGCGCTAGAAAAGGCTTATCATCGAGAAGAGAGTCAAGCTGCGAAAGATGCGATCGCACAAATTCTCATTAACTCGCGCATGTCAGCAGAAGGGCATCGACCCATTTGCCAAGATACCGGCATCGTAACCTGTTTTGTCAACATTGGTATGAATGTGCAATGGGAGTCTGATCTCACGGTGCAAGAAATGATTGATGAAGGAGTTCGTCAAGCGTACACCAATCCAGATAACCCATTGCGCGCTTCTATATTAATGGATCCTGCTGGTAAGCGTATTAATACTAAAGACAATACGCCTGCTGTCGTTCATATCAATATGGTGCCAGGAAATAAAGTCGACATCCAAATCGCAGCCAAAGGCGGCGGCAGTGAGAACAAAACCAAGATGGTAATGCTCAATCCTTCCGATGACATTGCTGAATGGGTAGAAAAAACCGTACCCTTGATGGGGGCGGGTTGGTGTCCTCCGGGTATGCTCGGCATTGGTATTGGCGGCACCGCGGAAAAGGCGGCTGTGCTTGCTAAAGAATCACTGATGGAGCATATCGATATTCAAGAACTGATTGATCGTGGTCCACAAAATGCGGAAGAAGAACTGCGGTTAGATATTTTTAACCGCGTGAACCGTTTAGGCATTGGTGCGCAAGGGCTTGGTGGCTTAACCACCGTTGTGGATGTAAAAATCAAAACAGCGCCGACTCACGCCGCGTCTAAACCTGTTTGTATGATCCCTAACTGCGCGGCGACCCGCCATGTTCACTTTACGCTAGACGGCACGGGCCCTGCTGAACTTACACCACCAAAGCTAGAAGATTGGCCACAAATTGTGTGGGACGCAGGAGCAAGCGCGCGCCGCGTCAACCTTGATGCGGTCACTAAAGAAGAGGTTCAAGAGTGGAAAACCGGTGAAACACTTCTTCTTTCCGGTAAGATTTTAACCGGCCGCGATGCCGCACATAAACGACTCCAAGCAATGTTGCAAAATGGCGAAGGGCTGCCTAAAGGTGTCGATCTTAAAGGTAAATTTATCTACTACGTTGGCCCCGTTGATGCGGTGGGTGATGAAGTTGTTGGTCCAGCAGGCCCGACCACATCGACACGTATGGACAAATTTACCGACATGATGCTTGATGAAACGGGCATTATGGGGATGATAGGCAAAGCAGAGCGTGGACCTGCGACGGTGGAGTCAATCAAAAACCACAAAGCGGTCTACTTGATGGCGGTGGGTGGCGCGGCTTACTTAGTGGCGAAAGCGATTAAGAAAGCACGCGTGGTGGCATTCGAAGATTTAGGTATGGAAGCCATTTATGAATTCGAAGTTGAAGACATGCCAGTCACGGTTGCGGTGGACTCGCGTGGCGCGAATGCTCACCAAATAGGCCCAGACACATGGAAAGTGAAGATTGCCGAAGCTCAAAAGAAAGCTTAATCTGATCTCATCGCGTTCTCACGATAACTGCAGCTTAGGCTGCAGTTATCGTCTATAAATCAGTAGATAATTGAAATGCTCATTTGCAAAACTAGGAGGGTAGATGCCTCGTTTTATTAAAATATTACAAATTATTATCGCTATTGTGGTTGGGGTTTTCCTCGGCTATGACCTTATTCTACATGGCATCAGCATCTTCGATGATAAGTACGTCACAATCACCTGCGTGTTATGGGTGATGCTTGAGGCTGCATTGTTTGTGATTTATAAATTAATAGAAGATGATTGAGCCGATGTGAGCGGCTCAACACAGAACAGCGAATTTTTTGGCCAAAAAAGCCTAAGCCTCTGATTCTCGTCAGGGGCTTTTTGTTCATCTCTGATTAAGATGAATACACATAAAATAGCGTCATCAAATGAAGTGGAGTGAGTGAATGAAGCACATTCGTCGAGAAATGACTGATTTAATTAACCGTGGATTAGATTCGCACGTTCGAATTGCTGTCACGGGGTTATCGCGAGCGGGGAAAACGGCTTTTATTACCTCCTTAGTGAACCAATTACTGCACACCTCTACCCATGATAATTTACCGCTATTTTCCGCAACGCGTGACCGACGCATTGTGGGTGCAAAACGTGTCCCTCAAACTAACTTAATGGTTCCACGCTTTGCTTACGATGAAGCGATGTCACAGTTACACAGCGAACCGCCACATTGGCCTGTGCCCACTCGTGACGTCAGCGAAATTCGCCTAGCGATCAAATACAAACCTAAAAAGCGCAGTAAAAAATTATTTGGTCACACGGCCACACTTTATCTCGATATCATCGACTATCCGGGGGAATGGCTGTTGGATCTGCCTCTGCTCGAAATGACCTATGAACAGTGGTCAGAACAGCAGTTTTCAGCGCTAAGTGAACTACGTTCCTCATTAGCCGAGCCATGGCTTGAAGGGTTAGCTAAACTTGATGTAACACAAGACGCCAATGAGCAAAAGCTTACTTCACTGTCGATGCTGTTTACGGAGTATTTGCACGCGTGTAAAAATGCCGGTTTGCATTGGGTGCAACCGGGGCGTTTTGTGTTGCCGGGAGAGCTAGAAGGTGCGCCTGTTCTGCAATTTTTCCCATGCCGTAATCCGTACGGTGAAGACAAGCCGGCTCCCAATAGTAATTACAGCATGTTAAAAGCACGCTATGAAGAATACCAAAACAAGGTTGTGAAAGCTTTTTACAAAAATTATTTTGCCACGTTTGATCGGCAGATTGTGTTAGTCGATTGCTTATCTCCACTCAATGACGGCTACGACTCCTTTTTGGATATGCGTCGTGCGCTTGAACAGATTATGCATAGCTTTCGTTATGGTCGTAATGGTTTACTCAAGCGTCTGTTTGCACCCAAGATAGACAAAGTGCTGTTTGCCGCAACCAAAGCGGATCATGTCACCCCTGAACAACACCCGCATCTGGTGTCGTTACTGCAGCAGATGGTTCATCCTGCTTGGCAAAGCGCCGCCTATGAGAATATTGAGATGAGTTGCATCAGTATGGCATCGATACAGGCCACACAAGCGGGTTTTATTGATAGCGGTGAGCGCACCATTCCAGCCTTACAAGGTGTGACTCTCGATGGCGAAACCTTGACCATTTTTCCCGGCGATGTGCCGAAAAAGTTACCTAACAAAGAGTATTGGCACCATCAAGGGTTTGAATTCACCAGTTTTAAACCAAGAGCATTTAGCTGTGATGAACCTTGCCCTCATATCCGTTTAGATAAAGCGTTGGAATATTTAATTGGAGATAAGCTGAAATGAGTGATTTAAAAACCAAGCAAATCTTTAATCAAAAATTAGAACCACAACAGAAGAGTACGCCAGAGCTTACGGCTCAACAGCAGTTTCAAAATAATGAAGCCTTCATTCCAATGCCGATCAGCAATGAAGAGAGTGCTGCGGAAAAAGAGTTGGAGCAAATCATTCGTCCACCACAAGGTCGGAGATGGAGAGCTGCGGCATTAGTTATAAGCTTTGCAGGTTTAATCGGTTGGCAAGCTATCGATTCAGTTATCACGGCGATTCAATCAGCGGACTGGTTAGCATTAGGCTGGGCGGGATTTATTGCTGGTTTGGCATCGTTAGGCTTAAGTACCTTAATCAAAGAGCTGTGGAAGTTACGAGCACTTCGCCATCATTTTAGTATTCAAGAGCAAAGCGAACAGCTTATGCAAACCGACAGCGTTGGTCATGGGCTCGCGTTCTGCCAAGCTCTAGCTAAACAAAGTGGCATAAAAACCGAAAGCCCAGCCTATGATCGATGGTTAAACAGCGTCAATGCTTCACACAGCGATGCTGAAATACTCGATATGTACGATGCTATGGTGGTGAGTGAACAAGATAAACAAGCAACCAAAATCGTCTCACAATATTCAACAGAAGCGGCAGCACTAGTGGCAATTAGCCCTTTAGCCATCGCAGATATGTTGTTAGTGGCATGGCGTAATTTCACTATGATTGATCAACTGGCAAAACTGTATGGAGTGCCATTGGGTTACTGGTCTCGTCTCTCTTTATTTAAGTCCGTATTGATTAATATGGCTGCGGCAGGTGCCAGCGAACTCGCCATCGACGCCAGCATGGATCTCCTTTCTATGGATTTAGCCGGAAAGGTATCCGCGCGGGCAGGGCAAGGTTTAGGAGTGGGAATATTGACCGCTCGTCTTGGTTTGAAAACCATGGCACTGCTCAGGCCGATGGCATGGCAGCCAGACAGAAAAGTAAAATTAGGGGCGATTCGCAAACAGATCGTCGCAAGAATCGCCGCGCTTACGGTGAAATAAGCAACATTTATCAAATAATATGCCCGAATGTGAACCTCAAAACATGAGATAACTTGACGCCATACAAGGCTTGATAGAAACTACTGTCAACTTTTCCTGACACTTTTTATTAGGATTTTTAAGTGCGTCTTGAAGTCTCTTGTGAAGATAGACTCGGCCTAACCCGAGAACTGCTCGATATTCTTGCATCGAGAAACATTGATTTGCGTGGGATTGAAATCGATGTCATCGGCATTATTTACCTCAACTGCCCTGACATTGATTTTGAAACATTCAGTGAATTGATGGCTGAAATTCGCCGAATTTCTGGCGTAAAAGATGTTCGGAAAATTCAATTCATGCCCATGGAGCGGCATAACACCGAGTTAATTTCATTACTCAACAACGTGCCTGATGCGGTGCTGGCGATTGATCTGAAAGGGTTTGTTGATATGGCAAACTATTCAGCGTTATCGCTGTTTAACAAAACAGAGAAAGAGGTGATAGGGCAGCCGATTTCTGCATTATTACCTTTCTTTAACCTATCACGCTGGCTTGAAGGCAACAAAGCACGACAACGTGAGGAGATCGTGCACGATGGTCTCGATTATCTGATGGAGATGATGCCTGTTTATATTACGGGTGAGTCGAAAGAATCCACCTTGGCGAGTACCATGATGATGATTCGTTCTAAAAGCTCTAGCGGCGTCGTCGATGATGCTTTGCCCTTACACAATAACCTTGGTTTTGAACATTTTGTCGGAGTTTCTAACCGCCATAAAGCGCTCATTAGCCAAGCTAAGAAGCTGTCAATGCTTGATCAACCTTTGCTTATAGAAGGCGAAACCGGAACGGGTAAAGAGATGTTGGCCAAGGCTTGTCATAATCGCTCTCACCGTGCCTCCTTTCCTTTCTTAGTTCTGAGTTGTGCTTCAATGCCGGATGATGTTGCGGAAACGGAGTTGTTTGGTCATGCACCAGGGTCATTTAATCATCAACAAGGCCATAAAGGTATTTTTGAACAGGCGAATGGCGGCACCGTTTTTCTCGATGAAATCGGGGAGATGAGCCCTCATTTACAAATTAAACTACTGCGCTTCTTGCAAGATGGTACATTCCGCCGCGTTGGTGAGGAGCATGAAGTTCATGTTAATGTTCGTGTGATTGCCTCGACGCGTCACAAGTTGGCAGATTTAGCCGAATCAGGCGCATTTCGTGAAGATCTTTTTTATCGTCTGAATGTGTTAACTCTCCGTATTCCTACTTTGCGTGAGCGGTCTAACGACATTCAGCCATTGCTTGAACTGTTCGTGGCGAAACACATTAAGAAAATGGGTATGGTCAAACCACTACTAGCGGAAGATTTGGCGGATCAGCTCTCTCATTACCAATGGCCAGGCAACGTACGACAGTTGGACAACATGGTGCTCAGGGCGCTAACGGAGATGTCTGATAATCAGTTAACAGTGGACCTCTTCCATCTGCCGCAGCTTGAAACCGTTCATACTGGCAATACCCATGTCAATCTTGATGGCTCATTAGATGACATCATGAAAGAGTATGAATCTCAAATTTTGGAACGTTTATATCAGTCTTTCCCTTCAAGCCGTAAGTTGGCTAAGCGTTTAAACGTATCACACACCTCTATCGCCAATAAGCTACGCGACTACGGAATTAGGAAAAATTGATGCAGTCATGCAGCACCTTGTCCCAAGTATATGAAGTGGACAATGATATTTTAGTGCGAACCGCAAAACTTGAAGATGCGGAGATGATCGCCGCCTATTTTACGAGTAATCGTGAACATTTACGGCCTTGGGAACCTAAGCGAGAAGCGGCGTTTTTTGAGGCTCACGGGTGGGCACAGCGGCTGATTAAACTCGGTGAGCTGCATAAAATGCAATTAGGCTATTATTTGCTCATCATCGATATTAACAGTGGTGACATGCTTGGCACCATTTCGTTTAGTAACCTCTCGCGCTTTCCATTTTATGCTTGTAATCTCGGCTATTCGTTAGCGAAGAATGCACAAGGTAAAGGCATCATGGGCCGTGCATTAAAAATGGCGTGCCACTACATGTTTAAGGTACAAAACCTACACCGTATCATGGCTGGTTATATGCCAATCAACAAACGCAGTGAAGCGGTGTTGATGAAAATGGGCTTTCAGGCCGAAGGTCACGCTAAAAATTATTTGCTCATTGATGGCCAATGGGAAGATCACAACCTAACAGCATTGGTTAATGCTGATTGGCGCCCAAGCTAATGGCTTATCGTTTTAAAAGTAAAGCGGCTATATTCGCAAGCCAGCTAAAACATTAAGGAAATTCAATGTCGTATTTGCCTTTGGATCAATACCAAAGAAAATGGATTTTCACTCACCAATCAATGCCAGTTCCTGAGCAAGATCTGGTGCATATTAAACCCATGTCTCAAGCCAGAGCGGCTCAGTTTTGGCTGGAAAATATCAGTGCTCAAAGCCCAGATTCAGAGAGGTTAAGTTCTCAAGATTGGCCTCGTAAAGCAGGCAGTTGGATCAATGAAATCAGTTGGATGAAAGAATGGGAAAGTGACGATGAATCATTACCCGTTGATATTTTGGCCCATATTGATTGGCAAAATGACGTGACCGTTTATTTTTGTTATGAAAAGTACAATATTATCGAAACCCAATGGTCGGTATTTAAAAAATACTGGAAAAATTTCTTATTTTACGATGATGGACCAATCTTATTGGGGCGTCGCCGCGCTCAAGCGTTATGGTTTGGTTCAAATGGCAAAGTCAAATTGGGTAATAGAAAGTAACGAATAAACGAATAAAAAGCAGCCTAGGCTGCTTTTTATTCGTTCTACAGTACTCGAAAGTTATTTAATTGATACAAACTTTGTAATATCGCGCTACCCATTCTTTCCTATACTGATCATAAGAGATGTTCGGGAGGGCGCATGGACGATAAAATTCTCCAATCTGTTGTTGAAATTACGGGGCAGAAAAATGCGGTGTCATTGGGTTATTGTGTCATCAGCGCTCTAGTCGAGATGTTGCCTCTGAAATCGGCCTGCTTAGAACATTACATTGGACCTCATTCCTATGTCATTGCAAAAGCTACTATCTGTAGCCGTATACCTGGAAAATTTGAAATTAACTGGGAATATGAGGGCGAGACGGTTCCAAGCTATGGACATAACCATTCTGATATCGAGCCCAAAATAGAAGATTTAGGTACAAACGGATACCATTGCATTTACCCTATTGCGATCAACGATAGTTTTTCTGCTAGGTTGTCTCTGATTCTAAAAGTTCCGCCCAAACAATATCGAATGCTCATTGAAGGCTTTGTTAAAATTTACCAAAATTACGTTTTATTATTGCATGAAAATGAGCGTGACAAGCTGACAGGGTTGTTGAATCGAAGGACGTTAGAGGATAGGTTGCGTCTTAGCTTTGATGTGCTTCCTGAAACGGCGACAGTAGGCTCAGTGATGCCTTGGGTTGCCATCATTGATCTCGACCATTTTAAACGGATCAATGATAATTTTGGCCATCTGATTGGCGATGAAGTTTTGCTCTTGGTGGCTCAGCAAATGCAGAATTTTTTTCTTAATCAAGAACAACTGTTTCGGTTTGGAGGAGAAGAGTTCGTCATTATTTTTCCTGCCAGTGAGTATGAGGTCGTGCTAAACAGAACCGAGAGGTTTAGACAGCACATAGAGCAGTTTCGTTTTCCTCAGGTTCAAC
Source organism: Vibrio sp. 2-2(8) (assembly GCF_963888495.1). NCBI lineage: Bacteria > Pseudomonadati > Pseudomonadota > Gammaproteobacteria > Vibrionales > Vibrionaceae > Vibrio > Vibrio sp. 2-2(8). The sequence continues at coordinate 200,541 of NZ_CAWPJM010000044.1, forward strand.
ATATCACGCTTAGCATTGGTATCTGCTCTATCTCGCCAAGAGAATATCTCTCAACGATTCTAGATAGAGCAGACAAAGCACTCTACTTCGCCAAAAACCACGGCCGCAATCAAGTACAATGTTATGAAGACTTGTTGCGTAGCGGTGTATTCATTGAAAACGAAGAGGGGGACAGTAGTGCCGAACTATTTTGAACGGTTCACCTTATTTCTTCGCCGATAGCGTGCTACCCATTGAGGCAGTGATGATCATCGTAATGGCGATCCATTGCGTTAAGCTTAATTGTTCTTGAAGAATAATTAATCCAGCTAATGCGGCGATGGCGGGCTCTAAGCTCATTAACACACTAAAGTGTTGTGTAGACAAACGCTTTAAAGCCGACATTTCTAGGCAATAAGGTACCGCGCTTGAAAGAATCGCGACAGATAACGCCATAGGCAGTATTGACCACGTAAAAATAGACGCCTCTGATAATACAACGCCGATTGGAAACGCAAACAGGGCCGCAATCGTCATCCCTATCGCAACGGTTGCGCCTCCAGAACCGACACTCCCCGCCCTTTGACCAAACCATATGTAGGCTGCCCAGCATCCGCCGGCCGCTAAAGCCAGTGCAACGCCAATCGGATCAAGTGCATCGACACCCGTTAGATCGGGCAATAAAAAAACAATACCCAAAATAGCAAGCGCAACCCAAATCAGATCTTTTTTGCGTTTAGATGAGAGAAATGCAATGAGTAATGGCCCAGAAAACTCCAACGCAACCCCAATACCAAGAGGAATTCGTTCAATAGCAAAATAGAACATCAGTTGCATGCCACCTAGGCTTGCTCCGTAAATGATCATTGAGCGCCATTGTGAAAGAGAAAGTCGTAACTGCCATGGGCGAAAAATCATTAACAGTATTAATGCAGAGAGACCAACGCGCAGTGCAATTGTTCCACCTGGGCCAACAATAGGAAATAGCTGCTTGGCTAGTGACGCGCCAGATTGAATGGTGGTCATGGCCAAGAGTAGAGTTAACACAGCCAAGAATATAGGGGATTTAATCGGTCGCATGCGCATCCATATGAAATAAAAGGAACGGGCCGATTATGCCTGAAAAATAAAGGGGTTAATAGGAACAACGAGCGGTGAATTAAAAGGGGATACCGTGAGTGCAAAACACTCACGGACCAAAAGATAAATAAGTGGGCTTGGCTTAGTGGATGTAGAAACGTGGGTTTGCCGTTCCCCAAATCGTATACAGTTCAGGGAATATGAGCTCTGCATTTTCTTCCAGCTCACTGACAGTGATTCGGCCTTGCTTTTGCGCGCCAAACAAGGTGACTTCCTGATTAGGAAGGACGCCTTTCACATCGGTTACGTCAACCAATGTGGTGTTCATTGAGGTTACTCCAACCACCTTTGCTCGTTGACCGTTAATCAATACGTCACCGCGATTGCCCATTTTTCTTGGGTAACCATCTGAATAGCCAACAGGCAGATTTGCCAAAACACTCTCTTTGGTTACGCGGTATGTACTGTCATAGCCAACAGTGCTTCCTTTAGGAAGATGATGCAATGACGCAATACGTGTTTTGAATGAGACGATTGACGGATATTCCGGGTTAGTTGGTAAGTCGCCATACAGGACGCCGCCAGGACGTACCATATCGAGTTGTGCTTCCGGTACATTGAGAGCAGTGTAGGAGTTGGCAACATGCAAAATCAGTTCATCGCGTTTTAGGTTTGCTTGCTGAATCAACCAAGCTGAATTGGTATTAAAACTGGCCAACTTGCTGCGGATTTCGTCTGGATTGTAATTGGGGAAATGAGTCATTATCCCAACAATTTGTATGTCACTTTGAGTAGCAATCGCAATCGATTCTTGTTTTCCTGCATCGGTTGACATATCGATACCATTGCGTCCCATACCGCCATCATTTAATGCCAAATGTACTCTTATCGTTTTACCTTTTTGCTGGCTTAGCTGAGCGAGTTGCTCAGCTTGTATTTTACTACCGATTAGCTCTTCGATATCTAACTCGACACTTTGTGCGATTTCATCAATGCTCGCAGAGCGAACACGCATCAACTGGCCTTTAAACCCGCTCTCACGTACGGCTCTAGCCTCTGCATTACTGGTAATTGCGATACAAGGGATCCCTTGCGCGAGAATAGTTGGCATTAAACCGCGAATACCGTTGCCGTAAGCATCAGCCTTCATCACGGCGCAAATTTTAGTTTGGCTGTTGATGTGGCTCTTAAACTGCTCAATATTTTGTTTGAATTGGCCAAGATCGATCTCAAGCCAAGTATTGGATTGCTGAATTTCTTGTATAGAAGGCTCACTGACGTTAAGGCTTAAAGGTGCAGAAGTCGCTGAAAAAGAGGGTAAAGCCATGGCAATTGACAGTGTAAGAAAAGAGGCTTTGAAATTCATTCTATCTCCTAGGTAAGTAAAAACAAGAAAGCCCCGTTAGGGGCTGACTCTATTTTAGTTAAGTTTGAAACGCCCCATTGCGTCTTGCAATGTGACCGATAATTGACTGAGTTCGTGGCAAGCTTGCGCCGTTTGTTCTGAACCCTGCGCGACTTCTTGTGACGCCGTATGAATATTTTCAATGTTGCGGCTTAGTTCATCGGCAACTGAATCTTGTTCACTACAAGCGCTGGCGATTTGTGTTCCCATATCCGCAATTTGAGCTACTGAGTTTTCAATTGAAACCATCAATTGCTGCGAGTGGGTTCCTTGAACGACGCAAGAGTCAATGCTGACGCGCGAACGTTCGGTTGCTTCTTTTGCTTCGCCTGCCATGGTTTGTAATTTTTCAATAATGGTTGTGATTTCGCCAGTTGAAGCTTGAGTTCTTCCCGCAAGGGTGCGCACTTCATCGGCAACAACAGCAAAGCCTCGGCCAGATTCACCAGCGCGGGCTGCTTCAATCGCAGCGTTCAGTGCCAATAGGTTTGTTTGCTCAGCGATGTTACGAATAACGTCAAGTACCACGTTAATTTGTGTGGATTGTTGTTCTAAATTTGCAACGGTTTCGCCAGCCTGACCAATAATTGTAGCCACTTGTTGAATGGAGCTCACCATCGCGGCATTGTCTGTCGCACCCTCTTTGGCTTTAGTGTTGGCACTACTTGCTTGTGATGCTGAGTCTTCCGTGTTGCGTGCTACATCGGCCACTGCGGCTTTCATTTGCGTCATCGCTGTTGCGACTTGTGTGATCTGATATTGCTGCTCTTTCATACCTTGAGCTGAGATATTGGAGATTTGACTCATCTCTTCCACAGCACTACTCAGTTGTGTTACAGCGGAGATGATCTCTTCGATCAGTTGACGTAAATTGTTCTGCATCTTTTGTGAGGCATCGGCAAGTTCACCTAATTCGTCATTGCCAATAGCATTACGATCGATCTGTTTTGCTAAGTTACCTTCTGCAATCGCGTTTGCTTGGTCAACAACTAATCGTAAAGGTCCACAAATTATGCGAGTCAAGAAGAGGGTGATAATGACCATGACGACGATAATCGAAACATTACTGATACTTGATGAAGTGTTCAGTGTGTCAACTGCTTTAAGAATATAGCTTTTGTTGCCATCCATTGCTTTTTGCAAGATGCCAATCAGCGTTTTTATGTCGGCTTCAATTTTCGTGAAAGTTTCAAGCGATTGATTCAGTAGTTTGTGGGCATCGCTTTTATTATTGCTTTCTAAAGCCTGATTAAACTGAGTCACAATGTTTATATAACTATCCCAGTTACTCATCAGTTTTCTAAATGTCTGCTCTTCTTCGCCTGGCCAAACACTTTTACCATACTGTTTTAAACCTGCATCAACCTCTTGTTGTAATTGACGGCTAGTCACTAGGCGTTGTTTCACTTCGTTTATATCATCGGTGAGCAAGGAAGCAAACTGCGTACGACGCCAATAGGAAAGTTTATCTCCCATAGAATCTACGTGTTGTAGTGCAGGCAGTGTATCGTCGGCAAAATTCACCAACTGACTTTTGACTTCTTGGAGTTCGCTATATAAAAACCAAGCGAAGAGGATGTTGATTAAAGCGATGAGGCTAAATGAGCCTGCAATTTTCTGTCTGATGGATAGATTTTTTAAAAACATGAATGAGTTACCTTTGATTGTTTTTGTCAAAAGTCGCTTGAGCGAACAACATCCATTTACCGACAATGTGATCTACATCCTAATTGGTCGCGGATATTATCATGTTATCTATAAATTGACGATACCTATACTATTAAAGTAGCAGATGTTTGATTGTGCAAAGATAAAACGATTAATTTTAATGATGTGAGGGTGGTTGATTATTGGTTTAACACCTAAGAGTGGTGAGAGGATTTGCAAGCGACCCCTCATTCTGAGTATTTGCCTTAGTGGTAATCGTTGTTCATTGATCTAACACCAAACTTTTTGCTGAGTAACTGTAACATAATGGCAACGTTGTTCGAGATTCAAGTACACCTCTAATTATCGTTTCTATGAGTACTCAGGAAGAGTTTATATGGTGCGTCCTTACTTAAAATTTATCATCCCTATTTTAGTTCCATTACTTATTTTATTGTTGCCTATGACCGCTTTCCCTTTTGAAGGGATGACCGTAATACAGCAGCGAGTGATTGCCATCTTTTTGCTTGCCGCTCTTTGTTGGGTATTTGAACCGATCCCAATCTATGCCACATCGGTAGTCGTGATCGTGCTAGAGCTCCTAATGGTATCGGATAAAGGTATCTGGTTTATGAGGCTTGCTGAGGGAGAAGCTCATTTTGGTGGCTTGCTAAAACATACTGATATCATGGCGACGTTTGCCAGCCCAATTATTATGTTGTTTTTGGGTGGCTTTTTCTTAGCCATGGCCGCCACTAAGTATCGCTTGGATGTCAACCTTGCACGAGTGCTGCTCAAACCATTTGGCCAGAATCCCAAGTATGTCATGTTAGGCTTGATGTTAATTACTGGCATCTTCTCGATGTTTATGTCCAATACCGCAACAACAGCGATGATGCTTTCCATCTTAACGCCAGTCATCGCAGTGTTTGGCCCAAAAGATCCAGGGCGAATTGCTTTTGCTTTGTGTATTCCGGTCGCCGCTAATATTGGCGGTATAGGTACGCCAATAGGTACTCCTCCCAATGCGATCGCATTGAAATATCTGGTCGGTGAAAATTTAATTACCTTTGGTGAATGGATGGCCTTTGGGGTGCCGTTTGTGATCATAATGATGGCACTCGCGTGGGTATTGATTAGCGCCATGTTTAAAGCAGAGCAACAAAAAATTGAATTGACCATTAAAGGTAAATTTTTAAAAACACCAAAAGCCATCATTGTGTATGTCACCTTTGCTCTAACCATTCTTCTTTGGTTGATGGGCTCAACCCATGGTATGAACTCTTATACTGTTGCACTGATACCTGTGGCTGTCTTTTCTCTTACTGGCATCATCAACAAAGAAGATCTAAAGAAAATTTCTTGGGATGTGTTGTGGTTAGTGTCTGGTGGTATTGCGCTAGGACTTGCATTAGACAAAACGGGGTTAGCGCAACTAGTGGTGAACAGCATTCCTTTTGCACAGTATTCACCTTACGTTGTTTTATTTGGTGCGGCATTTTTGTGTCTCATTATGGCCAATTTTATGTCACATACCGCCACCGCGAACTTATTAATGCCGATTATGGCCGCGCTTGGTGCTTCAATGACTTCGCTTACTCCATTAGGTGGAGAAATCACGTTGATTCTCGTGGTTACCTTTGCTGCATCTCTTGGTATGTCATTACCTATCAGTACACCACCTAATGCGTTGGCGCATGCTACCGGGCAGGTTCAAAGTAACCAAATGGCTAAAGTAGGGGTTGTCCTCGGTGTGATTGGGGTGCTGCTCAGTTTTGTTATGGTTTGGTTACTTCATGCGGTTGGTCATATCGGTTAGGTAGCATTATGTCGGATAAAAGACTTGTTGCACTCATTGATCGTTATTTTCGCCATCCTGAACGGATGGTGAAACTGCCTTCGGGAAGTATTGTCATTGAGCAAGAAGGTTATAATGATCGACTCTATTTCGTATGGTCGGGAGAATTGAGTGGCTATTACAATGAAAAAGGCGATAAACCGATAAAAGTTTTTTCAGCCGGTGCTGGTGCTTTTATTGGCGTGCACAGTTTTTTTTCTGGTGAATGGATAGCTTCTTCAACAGTGGTGGCTGAATCTACGGTAGAGCTTGCCTGGATCGACCGAACTACGGCTGTTTTAGAAGAAGATCAATATGGACCTTTAACCGCCCAGTTTACCCCCGTTATTGTGAATGAATTATCCCGCCGTCAACGACGCGCAACTCAAGAATCAGTGGCAAAAGAAAAAGCATTAGAAAGGTTATATTCGGCTGAGCAAATGACGACCTTGGGCCAGTTAGCGGCGGGCATTGCCCATGAATTGAACAATGCCATCGGGGTAGTGAGTAGCAAATCTGAGCGATTAGAAGTACTGTTTATGGAGCTACTCGAAGAGGTTCATCCTGAAGCGAGCCTCTTTTTCGATTTTGGCTTGATGTATGGTCAGAAAGTATCGTCAAACGAAGCTAGAAGGCGAGGTGCTCTTTTCGAAAAGCAATACGCCCTGCCTAAAAATGTGGCAAGAGATTTAGCAAAAGCGGTTCCAGAAGACTACTTATCTTCGCACTGGCTGAAAAATCCACATTTAGCTATCCGTTATTGGCAAATGGGCCGTGACTTGCATGATTTACGTTTGGCCTCTAAACATACTGTTGGCATTGTTAAATCAGTAAAACAACTGGGCCGAACTGAAATTAATCAAGATGAAGAGTTCGATATTAACGATACGATCAATCGAGCATTGGCGCTATTACAGAGTGATTTACGACGTGTCAGTGTTCGTATTAGGCCTGCTGCGTTACCCTTATTTAAAGGATCTCAGACAGAGCTGGTACAAATTTGGGTAAACATCATCAAAAATGCCTGTGATGCGATGGCTAACATAGCAGAGCCAATGATAGAGATACAAACCAAATTAAGTAAACAACGTATATTGGTAATCATTGCTAATAACGGTCCTGAAATTAACGAAGCCACTAGACGGAAAATATTCCAACCAAGCTTCACCACCAAAAAAGGAGGGTTGTCGTTTGGTTTGGGACTAGGGTTATCAATAGTGAAACGCATTGTTTCTGGGTATGGTGGAAATGTCGTACTCAAAAGTGACAATGAAAGAACAATATTTAGAATTAAATTACCCACGGAGAGCGATTATGGAGAAGCTTAATATCATTTGTGTCGATGATCAAAGGGAAGTATTAAGTGCGATACTGCAAGATCTTCAACCACTCACTTCTTGGTTGAATATTGAAGATTGTGAATCGGCTTATGAAGTATTGGATCTAATGGATGAGTTTGACGAACAAGGTGAGCATATTGCGCTGCTGATGTCAGATCATGTGATGCCAGGAAAGACAGGAGTCGAATTATTAACCGAGGTCGCAGCAGATTCCAGATTTAAGAAAACAAAGAAAATTCTGTTAACAGGGCAAGCAACACACACAGATACGATCAATGCGATTAACACTGCAGGTATAAATAGGTATTTTGAGAAACCGTGGAATGCAAAAGAGCTGGTAGATTGTGTTCGCACTTTAGTAACAGAATTCATCTTTGAAGTAGGCTTAGATTATAAAGACTATCACAACGAACTAGATCAGAAAATAGTGCTAGCAAAACTGAGATAAGTGAATAATGCCCAAATAACTTTAACGGCGGCTATTAAAGTGTTTGGGTATTAATCGATGATATTAAAATGGCCAATAAGCTTGTCATCAGCATTCAATATTTGTCCTTGAGAAGATTCTTCATCATAAATAAAATTGAGATGAAGAGTGTCTAAATTGCAATTTATCTGACTTAATATATGACGTGTCAATATGTCACTATTAAGTTGATGAATAGTCGCATTCCAAGAGCAATGTTTAATATTAAAATGAATATTCATAGTGAGCGTAATTTTTGTGTTGCTTTAGATTTAGCAAACCAAAAACGCTTTCTACCAGTTGTACGAGACATAGTAGATCTCCTTTGTAAAAATGAAAATATTACATAGATAGAAATAGGATTGTCAAAACGGTTTATGCAAAAATGGCTGAATGTTCGAACGGGATAAGCAGAGGGAACGGAGCAGAAGTTTGAGCGATAACGTTGATAACTATAATTTATAATCTAGGTAAAAATAAGAGCGCTGGCGTGGTGCCAACGCTCACACATTCATGCGAAATTATTCAGCACGTACGTTAGCAGCTTGAGGACCTTTAGCACCTTGTTCTACAACAAAAGATACTTTTTGGCCTTCTGCTAAAGTTTTGAAACCTTCAGAAGCGATAGCGCGGAAGTGTACGAATACATCTGGACCGCCGTTGCTTTGAGAAATGAAACCAAAACCTTTAGTTTCGTTGAACCATTTTACAGTGCCAGTAGTAGTGTTAGACATGTTATGTCCCTTATAAAAATAAAAAATTTTAAAATACAGGTGTTGCTTTGAGACGAATTATTTAAATGAGACCATGAAACTAGAGGACACTTTGAATTGAATCTGAAAGGGAACTTTGGCTTACTTGTTACATTAATAACCCTGTTCAACAGAGCGGACACATAATCGCATGGTCCTCAATCAAAGTAAAGCATTTATTTTAAAATAATTGAGCATTAGGAATCTGAGCAGGTTATTCGTGTTTTTTGTTACTTTTCAAACCATTTTTAGTCAACATTATCAGTGATAAGGCTCTGCCTATCTTTGGGGTTTTTGTCTTTTGTTTTTAATATCAATCAGTTATGTTTCATGTGTTTTTAATTTCTATAATTTGTGTGGCTATTTATTTTCTATTTTATCAATTTATAGGAAAGGTGACATAGGTCACGCCTGTTCCTTGTCTAAATTGACTACTGTCAAGTTGACATCCCTCTTTGGGGGTATGATTTCCTTATGGAATACGATGCGCATCACATAAATGCAACGTGTTCTGTCAAAACCACATCCGTTGAGATTTGTGAGGAATAATGAATATTAAAAAAAGAATGATAGTGGGAGTTCTTGCTATTGGGGTGCTGCTCGGTTGGTTAAGCCTTGGAGGGACTCATGTCATCTTAGAAAAAACGTCGAGTACGGAATTTTGTCTCTCTTGTCATACTATGCAAGCACCCTTTCAGGAGTATCAAGGCTCGGTACACTTTAGCAATGCCAAAGGCATCCGTGCAGAATGCGCTGATTGCCATATCCCCACTGATACTATGGATTATTTAGTCACTAAAATCAGGGCGTCCAAAGATATCTATCATGAGTTCATTACCAAGAAGATCAGCACACCTGAAAAGTATGAAGCGCATCGAGCCGAGATGGCTGAAACTGTCTGGGCGCAATTAAAAGCGAACGATTCTGCGACCTGTCGTTCATGTCACAGTGAAGATGCGATGGAGATTTACGACCAAACGGTGCAAGCACAAAAAATGCATCAGTACGGTATCGACAATAATCAAACCTGTATTGATTGCCATAAAGGTGTGGCGCACATGCTTCCTGAAGTCAAAATGGACAGCCAAGCATTAGCCCATTTAGTCGAAGAGGCTAAGTTAACCCCTGTGGGCACTTCTATTGTTTATGCGATGCAATCTACGCCCATTTCTGATTTCGGAACGATCAATCCAGCGACGCCGCTGAAAGTATTGAATGAAAGCGATGGCAAACGCACCGTTGAATTGAGTGGTTATCAGATGCAAGGTGCAGAACAAGTCTTGTATATGGGTGAAGGTAAGCGTGCTGTGATTGCTATGTTAACTGAAGCAGGGCAAAAAGCATTGAGCGTAAAAGAGTATAACGAAGATGCCTACGGAAATCAGTGGCGTCAAGTAACACTTGCCGGGGACATCGACACGCCAGTGTTGGGTAAAATGGATTCGCTTTGGGCATACGCTGAGCAATTGGACAATGTTTACTGTTCAACATGTCATGCCAAAATTCCGAGTAACCATTTTACGGTTAACGCGTGGCCTTCTGTGGCAAAAAGTATGGGGGACCGTACCTCTATTTCCGCAGAGGATCTAGAAATCCTCACGAAATATTTCCAATACAATGCGAAAGATGTTGTTGCCCAATAAAAAATGAAATAAGGATTCAGTGATGACTACTCTCACACGTCGAAGTTTTCTAAAAAGCGCTGGTGCAACTGCAGGTGCGGTCGCTATTTTTTCGGTTAAACCCATGCCAGTTCTCGCTTCCGCACCGCGAGGAGCTGGTGTACTGACTGCTGGGCGTTGGGGCGCTATGCTGGTTGAAGTTAAGGATGGGAAAATTATTTCCTCCAAGAATGCATTGCCGCAAACCGTACCCAATAGTCTACAAACCTCAGCGCCAGATCAAGTGCATACTCAAGCTCGGGTCAAATACCCGATGGTGCGTAAAGGTTTTCTAGCCAATCCCCATATGCCAGATGGTAAACGAGGAGACGATGAGTTCGTCCGCGTTAGTTGGGAAAAAGCGCTGCAATTAATCCACCAACAGCATGCCCGTATTCGCACTGCTTATGGAGCCGAGTCAATTTTTGCGGGCTCTTACGGCTGGCGATCCAGTGGGATTTTACATAAAGCCCAAACCCTACTGCAACGCTATATGAGTATGGCGGGAGGTTATTCGGGTCATTTAGGTGATTATTCTACGGGTGCTGCGCAAGTCATCATGCCTTACGTTGTAGGCTCAATAGAAGTGTATGAACAACAAACAACTTACCCTGTTGTACTTGAAAGTAGTGATGTTGTGGTGCTTTGGGGGCTTAACCCTATTAATACACTGAAAATAGCATGGAGCAGTACCGACGGCGCGGGGCTTGAGTTTTTTAATCAACTCAAACATTCTAAAAAAACCATTATCGCTATCGATCCTATGCGTTCGGAAACCATCGAATTTTTTGGTGAAAACGCTCAGTGGATTGCACCGCATCCTGGTACTGACGTTGCGATGATGTTGGGGATCGCCCACTCATTAGTTGAAAAGGGCCAACATAACCTCGAATTTTTGAATAAATACACCGCTGGTTACGACAAGTTTGAAGCTTATCTGCTAGGTCATTCTGATGGCACGCCAAAGACAGCACAATGGGCTGAGGCAATTTGTGGCGTTCCTGCCAAACAACTAGAGCTATTGGCTGATATTTTTAGCAAAAATAGAACTATGATCATGGCTGGTTGGGGAATCCAACGTCAGCAATATGGTGAACAAAAACACTGGATGCTTGTCACTCTGGCTGCAATGCTAGGGCAGATCGGTTTACCCGGTGGTGGGTTTGGTTTTTCATATCACTATTCCAATGGTGGTAACCCTACGCGGACTGCGGGTGTTTTACCTGCTATATCAGCGGCCATTGATGGTGGTTCATCTGCGGGTAATGATTGGGCCGTTTCTGGAGCAGTAAATAGTTTTCCTGTGGCTCGTATTGTAGAAGCGTTGGAAAACCCATCCGGTCAATATCAACACAACGGGCATGAGAAAACGTTTCCTAACATCAAAATGATCTGGTGGGCGGGCGGTGCAAACTTTACTCATCACCAAGATACCAACCGTTTGATTAAAGCGTGGCAAAAGCCGGAACTCATCGTTATCTCTGAGCCTTATTGGACTGCGGCCGCAAAACACGCTGATATTGTACTGCCCATCACGACGTCATTTGAGCGTAATGATCTCACCATGACAGGGGATTATAGCAATCAACATTTAGTGCCGATGAAACAAGCAATTGAGCCTCAATTTGAAGCGCGAAATGATTTTGATGTATTTGCTGATATGGCGGAGCTGTTAAAACCGGGCGGACGTGCAGTGTATACGGAAAATAAATCCGAAATGGAATGGTTGGCTGGTTTCTATAAAGGAGCTCAAGCTATCGGTCGCCAGAATCGGATTGCAATGCCTAACTTCAGCTATTTTTGGAAACAAAATCAGCTCATTGAGATGAAATGGAACGAAGCGAACGCGAAGTTTGTTCGTTATTCCTCTTTCAGAGAGGATCCTATCCTGAACCCTCTTGGTACACCAAGTGGCAAGATTGAGATCTTCTCCAAAACCATCGAAGGCTTCAAATATAGCGATTGCCCGCCACATCCTATGTGGATGCCGCCAACGGAGTGGGTAGGGAATGCTCAAGCCGATGAACTGCAATTGATGACATCGCATGCGGCTCATCGTCTCCATAGCCAGTTAAACTACGCGGCACTACGCGAGCAATATGCGATAGCAAACCGTGAACCGATCTGGATTCATCCAGAAGATGCAAAAGTTCGAGGGATTAAAGATGGCGATCTTGTTCGTGCTTATAATCAACGTGGCCAAGTCTTAGTTGGCGCGCTGATCACGGATGGAATTAAGCAAGGTTCGGTCTGTATTCATGAAGGGGCATGGCCTGATTTTGATAAACCTCATGGTTTATGTAAAAACGGAGGATGCAACGTACTGACCGCTGACATACCTACTTCAAGGTTAGCCAATGGCTGTGCTGGTAACTCTTCAATTGTGAAAATAGAGAAATATACAGGAGAGCCACTTCCTCTAACCGCATTCACACCGCCCAAAGGCGCGTAAAAGCAAAAAGGCCACTAGATGAGAGTGGCCTTTACTTTTTAATCAGAGAGTCGTAGTCAGTGAGTAATATCAGCTCGCCGCGATTTTGTTTGTTCTACGAGGTCTATTTTGTCCAGCCGATCCGCTTCTCGTGGGTTGGTTTGCACTTGGTTTGTTGCTGTTTGAACGAGTGGAATTGGCCGCTTTCGGCTTTCTGTCATTAGTTTTGGTATTCGCGCTTATGCTGTGACCTTTTGCTACATCACCAGAGCGCTGTCCGTCATTATGTTCTGGTTTGTTCTTTTTCGGCTTTTTCGCTTTAATCGGTTGTAGCGAAGGAGATGCCGGTAATTTGTTCACTGGCGCAAAGCCTTCAACCTCAATTCGTTCTAGTAAATTTTGGGTAAGGCGCTCAATGGCAAACATGTCTTTTGCTTCATCGGCGCAGACCAAAGAGATCGCATTGCCTTCAGCGCCTGCGCGGCCTGTACGGCCAATTCGGTGAACATAATCTTCAGGGACGTTAGGCAATTCAAAGTTTACCACTTGTGGTAATTGGTCAATATCAATGCCGCGAGCGGCAATATCCGTTGCTACTAAAATGCGGATCTCACCACTTTTAAAATTGGCCAATGCCTTAGTACGTGCGCCTTGACTTTTGTTGCCATGAATAGCGGCGGCGCTGATGCCACTGCCTTCAAGTTGTGCGGTTAAGCGATTAGCGCCGTGTTTAGTTCGTGTAAATACCAACGCTTGTTGCCAATTATTTTCTTTGATTAGTTGAATCAATAGCGCTGGTTTTTTCGCTTTATCTACAGGATGCACCCACTGTTTGACGGTTTTGGCGGTACTATTGCGTGGCGTAACCGAAATCTCGACTGGGTTGTTAACTAACCCTTTCGCAAGTTGGCGAATTTCATCAGAGAAAGTGGCCGAAAAGAGTAGGTTTTGACGTTTTGCTGGCAGCAGTGCAAGGATCTTTTTAATGTCACGAATGAAGCCCATGTCTAACATGCGATCCGCTTCGTCTAAGACCAAAATTTCTAATTGGTTAAATTTAATCGCATTTTGGTTGTATAAATCCAGCAGTCGACCCGGTGTCGCGACCAAAATATCTACTCCACGACGCATTTTCATCATCTGTGGGTTAACTTTCACACCGCCGAAAATAACTTCAGAGCGTAGTGGAAGGTTTTGTCCGTAAGTTGCCACGTTGTCGGCAACTTGCGCCGCTAATTCACGTGTCGGCGTCAGAATTAATGCACGCACTTGGTTGGGGCCTACTTTTGGGCCTTTAACTAATAGATCCAAAATGGGCAGGGTAAATCCTGCTGTTTTCCCGGTACCTGTCTGGGCCGCTGCCATCACATCTTTGCCTTCAAGAACGGCTGGAATAGCTTGCGCCTGAATTGGCGATGGTGTTTCGTAACCTTGAGAAGCAACGGCTTTCAGGATGGCATGGGATAAACCCAGAGAGGCAAAACTCATTAAAATGTCTCGATATGTAAATAAGGAAGTGATCCGCATCACGTTGCGGAAAGGCGCAAGCATACAGTAGTCACAGCAAAAGTGCTACGGAATGTCTCTGTTTGCCACTTGTCAGTAACAAATAGTGCGTATTTTCTTCCGAGAACATTAGAATTATTAATTTCAATGTAACCGGTTTCCGAAACCGGTTACATTTTTACGATAATCGTTTATGATGTCACGCAAAGTAGCAAAGCGATGATGTATTTCTATACAACGTGTCCACATGGCGTGAAATAGCATATTAGATCGACATAAGGGTACATTGAGTCAGCAAATAAAGACGAGGTAGATGACGATGGCAACGAATGGTTTTCCAAAAGATTTTTTATGGGGTGGGGCTGTAGCAGCACATCAAGTTGAAGGTGGATGGAACCAAGGTGGAAAAGGAGTCAGCATTGTCGATGTGCTCTCAAAAGGAGCGCATGAAGTACCTAGGGTGATGACCTCCGGTGTGGATGCAAATTATTTCTATCCTAATCATGAAGCCGTTGATTTTTATAGTCATTACAAAGGTGACATTGCACTTTTTGCTGAGATGGGTTTTAAATGTTTTAGAACCTCAATTGCTTGGACTCGTATTTTTCCACAAGGTGACGAAGTCTCGCCCAATGAAGCAGGGCTACAATTTTATGATGATCTTTTTGATGAATTGCTGAAATACGGCATTGAGCCAGTTATTACGCTTTCGCATTTTGAGATGCCATTCCACCTTGTACAACAATACGGGGGATGGGCAAATCGCAAGCTTGTGGATTTCTTCGTTAACTTTAGCCAAGTGGTGATGGAGCGTTATAAACAGAAAGTGAAATACTGGATTACCTTCAATGAGATCAATAACCAGCGAAATTGGGAATTCCCACTGTTTGGCTACTGTAACTCAGGGGTGATCTTCACTGAACATGACAACCCAGAGCAGGTGATGTACCAAGTCATGCATCACCAATTTATTGCCAGTGCTTTAGTGGTCGATCTCGGTCATAAGATCAACCCTCAATTTCAAATGGGTAGCATGATTCATATGATGCCGCTTTATCCCGCGTCGTGTCGTCCAGAAGATATGATCCGCTCTCAAGAAATGATGAGAGAGAAATACTTGTTCAGCGATGTGCAAGTTCGTGGTTATTATCCAAGCTATATTTGGCGTGAATGGGAGCGAAAATCGATAACCGTTGATATGCTCGATGGCGATGAAGCGATACTGCGTAAGGGTTGTGCCGACTACCTTGCGATCAGCTATTACATGACGAATATTGTCTCGGATGATCGCAACGCTGAAGGTGAAACAACCAGTTTATTTAAACAAAGTCGCTTAAACCCTTATCTCACAGCGTCTGATTGGGGATGGCAAATTGACCCGGTAGGGCTTCGCTACGCGCTTTCTGAATTGTATGAACGCTACCAGAAACCGATTTTTATTGTCGAAAATGGTTTTGGGGCGATCGATGAAGTCGATGAGCAAGGCCAAGTGCAAGACGATTATCGGATTGAGTATTTACAAGCACATATACGAGAAGTGAAGAAGGCCATTGCTATAGACGGCGTTGATGTCATGGGCTACACCCCTTGGGGCTGCATCGATTGTGTGTCGTTCACCACTGGTGAATATAAAAAACGTTACGGTTTCATTTATGTAGACAAACACGATGATGGTTCTGGTTCAATGGCTCGCAGTAAAAAGAAAAGCTTTTACTGGTATCAGTCCGTGATCAAAACCAATGGCGAACAATTATAAACGTGGAATGACAATAATAATTGTTGATTGAGAGCGTTCATCCAGCTTAGGAAATTAGGTAAACTCCCTCGGCTTCCAAGAGTCGGGGGTTTTTATTAGGAGTCACCATGGCGACAATCAATGACGTTTGTAAAGCAGCGGGCGTGTCTAAAGCCACCGTATCGCGCGTACTCAATCAAACTGGCCAAGTAAAAGCAAGTACGCGAGAAGCCGTTTTACAAGCCATGTCCACCTTGGGTTATCAACCTAATGTGTTGGCGCAAGCATTAGCCACAAACAGTGCAAATGCGATTGGGCTGATACTTCCTCAGTTTCAAGGGAGTTATTTTGGCAGCTTATTGCATCAAGCAGCACAAGGTGCCGAGCAAGCACGTAAGACCTTACTTGTCATGGACAGTCACGATAACGCGGCAGGCGAATTAGCAGCAGTGCGCTCATTGCTCACTCAGCGTTGTGACGCCATCATGCTTTACAGCCGCCATTTGTCGAATCATGAGCTGGCATCATTGCAATCTGATGTTTCAGTGCCACTGATAGTACTCAATCGAACCTTGGAAGAAGTCGGTTTACATAGTTTTGGTTTTGAGCAGCATCAAGCCGCTTCTTTAGCGATTAATCACTTGCTTGAACTTGGCCATCGCCGCATTGCTTGCATCACTAGCCCTTTGGACAGTGATACAGGACAACAGCGATTTGCTGCTTACCAGTCAGGCTTGCAGCAGACTGGTATTAAGCTCAATCACACGCTCGTTGTTGAAGGTGATAATTCTATGCTGGCGGGTTATGTCGCGGTTCAACGGTTATTAGAACAACAGAGTGAGTTCAGCGCTATTTTTGCCTGTAACGATGATATGGCACTAGGAGCAATGCGCGCACTTTACGAACATGCCATTTTGGTACCTAATCAGGTCTCTGTGATGGGGATTGATGATGAGCCTGCGGCTGCGTATTCGGTGCCCAATCTCTCAACAATATCGCTTCCCATTGAGCAACTGACGAAGGACGCAGTAGCCTTAGCCCTACAATTGGCTGAAGGGAAGGGCTCGGATGATGCCAAGATACATCGCTATCTAGGTAAGCTAGTGCTTCGAGAATCAACGTGCGCACCTTAAGAGGCCTCGCAGATTAATGACTCATTGAAATAATGAGCATTTATTTTAATTAACTGTATAAATCCACAGTTAATCGCTTGACATTATGTCACTCTTTACTAAGCTGTATGTATGCACAGTGAAGTTGGAGGTGAAATATGTTGTGGGAAACGCTAGAACGAGTTAACCGCCTTCGCCAAGAAGCGTTAGCCAACCCAGACTTTGTCCAATCCGCGCAAGACCATGAAGAGACATTGAAGCAGGTCGAGCAATACTTTGAACCAACGAAACGACGCAAGGCAGCAAAACGTGCAAAAACCCTTGCAGATATTTATCAACAGACTGAATTTGGTGAAAATCCATCTGGTGTTCAACATTAGTCAGTGTTTGACATGAGCCAATGTTGAACATGCATTAGTAAAAATGGTTTAGCTTGCAAAGAGCTGCTTGATGCGCAGCTCTTTTTCGTTTCCTTCCTTAAGGCTGAGCGTTTGTCTTTATTCGACTCAGTTCATTCAGCCAGTTGATAAATAGTACAGTTTAAGTGAGATTTATCGTCTGATCTCAAGGCGATTGTCCGCATTTGGTTGGGGAGCAAAAAGAAGCTGGAGTCAGAAAATTGTAGTACGTTGTCATGTTCTAGGTGAACGTAAAGTGCAGGTCGGTCAGTGGTCAAACAGAGACTGCCCGCACGATATTCACACAATATGCGAGCCGATTTTAAGGGCAAACGTTTGGGTATATCCGGCAGCCAAAAATTATCCCGCTGGCCATCTGTACTGACAAAGTAGATCGCGCCTTTTTCTGGTGTGAAATCTTTTATTGTGTGTTGCCACACGATTTGGTTACTCTCTTGGGGCAGTCGTTCATTGATTGACCAATGCTTTCGCAATTCTCCTTCCCATCCAAACCAATATATGTCACCTACAAGGTATTGCTCACCGGGCGCATCATTAATGGCTCTCAGTGATAGGTGTTTCTCATCTTCAGAAAAACAGGCCAAAAGCGGGTTATAAAACCGTTTGGCGTGATAATGTAATTGCTTCCAGCGTCCAGAATACTCAATGCTTGACCAAGACGCGACGGGCCAGTTGTCATTGAGTTGCCAATATAATATGCCACGACAAATCGGTGAGGTTGCCCGCCACGCTTCGACAGCCGTTTTAATCGCCATGGCTTGCTGAACTTGGCTCAAATAAAGCATCTGCTGGAAGCCATTCGGGAAACGGAAATAGCGAGTAAACATTTCGGTGATGATGCTATTACCACGAGCATTCTTTTGGTGATGTTCAAAATGAGGCGCACTGATATTCCAGTCGCTTTCTGGGATAATCTGCTTCACTTCACTAAATGAAGGCCAAGACTGATAACCGAATTCTGAACAAAATCGTGGGGATATTGAATGGTAAGCGTCAAAAGATTTACCTGAATGCCACACATCCCAAAAATGCATGTCACCTTTATTATCATCATGCCAAGCGTCACCAAAATCTAATTCACCATTGCAAGGTGAGCTTGCCCAAAAACGGCGACTTGGATCTTGTTCATTGACGAGGATTTCTAAAAAACGATTGAGTCGGTCGTAATTGACTAGGTATTTTTCACGGTTTTCTCGAGATTCTGGATACCAAGTTAATGAACCAATCACCTCATTATCACCACACCAAATGGCAACACAAGCATGGTGCTTCAAACGTTGTATTTGTTGTGTGACTTCTTGCTTTACCTCTTCTAAGAAACTCGGTGTTGAAGGGTATTGTGCACAGGAAAACATCAGATCTTGCCAGACTAATAATCCGAGTTGGTCGCAAAGTTGATAGAAATGATCGTGTTCATAATCACCCCCTCCCCACACACGAATCATATTCATGTGAGCTTCTTGTGCGGCTCGTAACAGCTGTTGATAACGGGAAAAATTGACTTTGCTTGGCATGGCGTCCATTGGTATCCAATTCGCGCCCTTCACTGATATCGAGACCTCATTCACGATAAAGGTCATTTCACTGCCGATGGAATCTTGCTCAGTGCGCAACGTGAGACGTCTTAAGCCAACTTGGCGATTGATCTGCTGCTGTGCCATGGCAATAGACAGTGTGTATAAATAAGGGTCACCGTAACCGTTTGGCCACCAGAGATGCGGATGGTGAACATCAATATCCACACTGCTTTGGTTGCAAAATGCCTCACTATCGATCGTAATAGTTTGATCGCCAAAAGTAAGTGTGATGGGTGTGGAGAGCGATTCGCTATGCCGTATTCTCACGTGCAGCGTAACGTGTGTTAAAGCATGCCAAACTTGTTCAATATCTACACCCAGCAGTGAATATTCTTGTACCGTTTTTAATTGCATTGGTGCAAAAATACCACAAACAGCAAGGCATATACCCCAATCCCAACCACTGTGGCATTGAGGTTTTCGCACTGTGTTCATGTGAGGAAGTTGATTATTCCCTTGCGCCCACGGAATGGGAAAGGGCAGCTCATCGGCTCTTTGCTTGGCTACCGAAGCGGCAGGTTCAAATCGCCATTCAAAATGATTTACACCAATTTGCAGATAAGGGCGAATATTAACAGTATAGGTTTGAAAAGCATTATGGCACTGTAAAACCTTCTGTCCGTTGATCCATAGATCAGCAAACGTATCGACCTTATTCAGCTCCAGTAAGTGGTTTGGGCACTGAAGGTCTGCCGCATTTAAAGTGATCGCTTTTGTTAATACCCAATGACATAAACCAGCCCACTGAACCTGAGACTCATTGGATGCATAATAGGGATGAGGGATCAAACCCGCTTGCAGTAATGCATGATACTGGTCACCGGGCAGTGTCATCGCGATTTGGATATCGGGATACTCGGGTGAGCTCAATCGCCATTCACCGTTTAAATCAAACATAAATCCACCTCAAAAAATACGATTTACAAGGGCTAAATGAGCTGATTTAACCATGCACTATGAAATAAAAATGTGCATGGGTGGCAGGCTCAAAAGTTGTGCGAAGTTTTTAGATTAAGTTGCGAAGCAGTCAATAATTATGATTTTCTTGACTTTAATTTGACGTCACTAAGCTTGACGAGCGGCTTTTTTTAACCTGTTTTGCATTGGCACATCTTGAAACAATTTGTTGTGAAAGTGTCCGCTTGTGGCGGTTTATATAAAGAATCATTTTGGAAATGGTGCTGAAAGGTGTATAAATGCCGCATTCAAACAGAGAGAGAAAATATGATGAAAATCGACAAGCTAGAAAATAAAAACCGCCGTATCCGTAAGAAACTGTTTTTAGGTGAATTTGCGATCCTCGGTTTTGAAGTTAGCTGTACAACGTCTATCAAAGACTTTGAACAATACGATCTCTTCGTTGATGAGTTTATTGATTACGTTGATAGCATCGGCCTTTGTTTCGGTGGTGGTGGATTAGAGATCTTTGACGGCTTTGTATGCGCAGCCGATCGCTACCGTTCAGCAACAGAAGAAGATAAAGCGTTGGTTGTAAAATGGTTAGAAAATCGTGCTGAAGTAAGCAAAGTTGTTGCTGGTGAATTAGTGGATGCCAATTACGCTTAATTGCTCTTCTATTCTACGTTATTCAGCCAGTGCTTTGCATTTGCGATGTCTGACAAAAAAGCCTGAGTGAAACCACTCAGGCTTTTTTATTACGCTAAATTTTATTACGTTAAAAATCAGCATGTTTAACAAAGTAAGGATTGTTGAATTTATTAGCGTGACCAACAATCGAAACCACTAAACGGTTCCATAGCGCTTTATCAAAAGGTTCTTTAGGAATGGCAGGATAAAGTGTTTCGACCTCTTCTCTGGCAAAGGCCATAAACTCTTTCTTTTTCCTCTTGTTATACTCTTGGGCGACATTATTGTAGTTCCGGATCCACTCTTTCTTAAAGCGAAGCAAGGCGGGCTCGGCTTTTTCTAAAGGTAGTCGAGAGAGATAAACGCGCTTATACGAGATTTTGCGATCAATCATCGTTCGCATACTGGTTTGAATGTAGGTACCGTGCTGCGTAATGGAAATATCGCTCTCATCAAACAGATTCACACACCAGCCCTTAGGCCAAAAGTCAGCCTGTTTATACTGATTATTTCTAGCGGTTAATACTTGATGAAGCACTAAATCAGAAGTGCCTTTAAAGGTTTGCTGCCATGTGGCTATGCGAATTTGCAATGAACCAGGCAAGCGATAGACATTGGTAAACTTATCTTCGTTCATGACTTCTACAGTAATTGGTTGAATAAAATACAATTTTTGAATGCCATTTGAGTGCAGGGAATGTACCTCAAAGACGAAAGCCAAACGACGTGTCGATTATTTTATGACACATAAAATTATGTGCAGAGTACTCAGCTAATGATTTCAATTATAAGTATAAAAAGTGAGCGAGGTGGATTTTACAAGGTTTGCATTAAAATGCGAGCTTAAGTTGGCGTTAAATCTAATAATGAACAGCGATTATTTGCCTTATCTTACAAAATTTGACTTTCTAGGTAGAGATAACTCGTTGTATTGCCTAGTCTAGTTAATAGAACTTCACAACTCGAGACCAATCATGGAGATCAAGTACCAGCAGTGGCAGCATAAGCTATACATGAAAGTGCTCAAATTGGCCGCAGCGATTCTGCCCATCTCCAAGCCAACCTTGTTTATTGGTAAAGAATCGCTCAAGCAACTCTGTTATTCGGTTTCTTTGATGGGTATTGAACGCGTGCTTGTCGTAACAGACCAAGGCATTGAAAAGCTTGGTTATGTAAAAAAACTGACCTTTGAATTTGAGCGCGTTGGTGTCAGTTGTGTGGTGTTTAACCATGTATTGCCTGATCCTACTTATGATCAAGTTGAAGCCGGCCTCCATCAGTATCGATTGGAGAAGTGCCAAGGCGTTGTCGCTATTGGTGGCGGCTCTTCAATCGATTGTGCAAAAGTGATCGCCGCTTGTGCTACTAACCGCAAGTCGATCAAACGTTTAGTGGGGTTGTTAAAAGTATGGAAAACACCTGCGCCGCTGTTTGTGATCCCAACCACGGCAGGTACGGGCTCTGAAGTGACCGTCATTGCGGTGGTTTCTGACCCTCAAACTCAGCAAAAAACACCGATTACTGACCCGAAACTTGTGCCACTTATTGCAGCGTTAGATCCGATGCTGATGATGGCCCTGCCTACTCATATTACTGCGCAAACGGGGTTGGATGCACTCACGCATGCAGTGGAAGCCTTTATATCACGTAATGCCACGCCAGAGACTGATCGCTATGCTATCGCTGCGGTTAAACTGATCCACGATAACTTGGAAAAAGCGGCGTTCTTTGGCCAAAATTTGACGGCGAGACAAAACATGGCACTGGCCTCTTATTACGCTGGACTTGCTTTTACCAAAGCCAGTTTAGGGTATACACATGCCATCGCCCATGCGGTTGGGGCGAAATACCATTTCCCGCATGGCTTAGCGAATGCGGTTGTGTTGCCACATGTATTGGAATACTCCAAAGAGGCGGCGAAAGATAAGCTGGCTAAACTGGCCGACGTACTCAAAATAACCGATCCACATTTGACCGATTCAATGAAAGCGGACGCCTTCATTGGGTATGTGAAAGAGCTCAATCACACACTGCATATACCTACACAGTTACAGGGGCTCATGCCAGAGCATATTCCAGAATTGGCCAAACAAGCTTTTCGTGAAGCGTTTTGGAATTATCCTGCGCCAAAATACATGCAGCAAACGGATTGCGAAGCGATTTTTAGGAAATTGTAATCTACATTCAGCGTTATCTTTGACCGCTCTCGTCATCATAGCAACGAGAGTGGTCAAATTAGGTCGATTCATTTTTTAAGCAGTATCAACCCACTTGGCAGAGTATCACCGAAGACACGTTTGGATTCTGTGTCAGACAGGTCATGCACTTCATTCACCAAAGTAAACCAAGTTTCTGGAACCTTACTTTGCTTTATCTTGGCTAAAACGAGCTGACGAACATCATTGCTAATATCAAAAAGACGATCTCCTGTCTTGCGGCACATCATTACCGCGGCAAAGGCAATCATCGGTTCTTTTTGCCAGTTTTGATCAAGCAACTTCGGTAACCATTGTTCCACTTGCGCTCTTGGGATGACTGAATGTTGACTACCATACAGTAGCGTCCGAGAGGTTAACCGCCCAACGGCCCACCAGTGTGCTTGTTCACATTGAGTTTGATTAATCGCTTTGTTCAAAAACCACGTTGCAAGTAATACTTTATCTTCCACTTCTAGATGTTCCAGCGAAGCGGCAAGCCGTACCATGGCTTCGTACCCTTTGTCGTGCGCTTCTTGAGCTGATTTTGGATTTTTGATTGCGCTAGGGTGAAGATACTTAGCGATATCCGCTAGAATCGTTTCTTGTTGCTCTTGACTCAGTCCGCCAGCCACACGCCGCCAAAATACCCACCAATCGCTCCAGCCTTGATGATTTTGGAATTGAATACCTTGTTGATACAGATTCCACATCTGTTCCATACGCCAAGGATCAGTTGGGTCGCCAAATCCTGGTCGCAGGGCAAACCCAGCCAGACGCAACCAGTTTTTCTCGTGTTGCTCTGAGCGACGTCGACGTTTACGGCCTTGAGAAAATGCATCAAAGAGCGGTCGTAGCGTGGTGAAATCCCATTCATCACGTGGCCCTAAAAGCTTATCTAAATCTTTGCCAAGCGTTTTTATGGCTTGGTTATCAGAGGCTTTTTTATTGCCACTATAAAGGTGTGTGATGAGCGAAATCGCCTCTGACAAGCGAGGATGACGTTGGATTTCACTGTCTGACTCACTGTGCTTGCGAACTTCAAACTCAAGTTGCCATCGGTTTTTTTCGTCCTCAACACTGACACATTCAATCTTGAGCGTGCCGACTTCAGTTAATTGACAAGCCAGTTGAACTTCCACCCGTTGCTTTTGGTTAGCATGCAATAGAGCATCATCATTTCCTTTTAACGCCGTTATATAAGGAGGCAGTGGTGTAAAAAGCTCATGTTCAACAGCCAATAACAGACCATTTTGAACGCGGCGATCAGCAAACATATCGTGAGTCGAGGTCAGGATGTTGAAGCGTACTGGTTCACCTAACGTCAGTGAAAATCGACGGCTGGTTAAGCGTATCTCTTGTCCTTCTTCGGTGCCTTTAGCCAAGACACACAGAGCATGTCCCGCACTGTTTTTTTCAGGCAGGTGTAAAAAATAAGAGCGTGCCGATCCGCCGCCAATTTTAAGCTGTGCACCTTGGCGAGCTTTACCATAGGCAACAGCACCGAGTGCGACTGCCCAATCAGGGTGAGGATTATCAAGCAGGGTGATCGGCGAACCTCGCCAATCGGTCAATAATTGAGTGATGCGCTTTGTGATAAGCTCACTATTAAATACGCCGCCATTAAGTAGTAATCCAACTGGAATGGCCGTTGCGTTTGACTCTTGCTTGAGCGCAAGGCGAGAAACGGCTTGGTGTTCAGCTAAAAATTCAGCGATATGTTTACTCACGGCAGGGTCGGCTGCGTAGGGCAAACCGAATTCCACCACTGCACTGCGGCGTTTATTTGGACGTTCTTGTACCGAGCAAAGTGGGAAAAAGCCTTCCAGTGCAATCTCATGCACCTCTTGTTTCGTCAGGGAAATGCTTTTTGCTGCGCCTAATAGCTTTGAACCACTGCCAAGGAGCGTAATTTTTAGCTGCTCTGGGGCTTGGTTTGATAAGAGTTGCTCTTTGACTTGGCGAGTTTGCTGAATTAGTTTGCTCAAACTGGCGGCGGTTAATTTTTTCGAACCGTCAAAGCGTTGCTCAGCTAGATGAGCTAATGCTAAATCAAGGTTGTCACCTCCGAGCATTAAGTGCTCGCCCACGCCAATTCGGTCAAGAGAAAGTTGGTTGTCTGCGCTGTGTTTTGCTTCAATTAAACTGAGGTCTGTCGTACCTCCGCCCACATCACAAACCAAGATCAAAGGGAGTGATTGCAGTTGCTGTGAGGCACAATGGCGGTGACGTGCGTACCAGTCATAGCAAACGGCTTGTGGCTCTTCAAGTAGTACAATTGAGCTTAACCCCGCCAGCGTTGCAGCTTCGATGGTGAGCTTACGAGCCGTTTCATCAAATGATGCCGGTACGGTGATAATGACATTTTGATCTTCAAGTCGATGACTTGGATGACGGTAGTTCCATGCTTGCCGGATGTGATTGAGATAACTGGCGCTGGCAATGACAGGGGAAACTTTCGCCACATCGTGAGCGCCTGCCCACGGTAAGATGGCTTGCTTGCGATCAACCCCTTGATGGGAGAGCCAACTTTTCGCGCTGGATACTTGTCGCCCTTCTACTTTTGCACCTAAATCTCTTGCCCATTGGCCAATAATTACTTCTTTGCTATCGCCCATAACCGGTTCAATTTGCCAAGGGAGCGATAGGGCATCAGGTGCGATCTGCCCGTCGGCTGGGTGATAACGAAATGACGGAAGGAGTGGTTTTCGAACCACTTCACCGGGGCCAATCAATTGGTCGACCTCAAAAAGATGCACGGGTGAGTCTTCTAACGATTCGGTGATTTCACAAAATGCCACCACAGTATTGGTGGTGCCTAAATCGATACCGACGAGAAAGCGAGGAGAAGACATGGAGGCTCCTGAATTTCAAAAACGGCATCCGAAGATGCCGTGTGGGGATTATTGAGTGACTTGAGGATCTTCACGCACATCGAACTCAACGTGCCATGTTTGGCCGTTGTCTGTCGCAATGGCTTCTAAGTGAAGTGTCCCGAGCTCTGTGATCGTTGAGGCTAAGTGAACCGGAACGACTTCGCCTTGTCGACGTCCTTCAGAAACAGGCAAGGTGACGTGGATCTCGGGCAGCTCTACAAGTTCTTCTGGAGCCCAATAATCTAAGTGCATGCCAGCTTCGTCATCGCGGCGTATTGTTGAACCAAAGAATTGAAAATGTACAGGCTCACCAATGACCAATCCAAACTCTTGGCTTGGTACGCGGACACTGCTTCCTTCTTCCATGCCAAATGGAGCGACGCACAAGGCTTCCATCGGCGGTGTGATCCCCGGAATGGCAGGCATAGCACTTTCAATACCGACGTAATAACTCGAGGCAATACCACCGCGAATACGCACACCTTGTCCACGACGAACTGCGCCGTAATACGCTGCGCCACATGCGACGGCTAAATCAAGGTCTAAGCCTGTTAAGCGCTTCATCTGTGGTGCTCCCACAGTGCTCAACCAAGCATTAATAGTGCTGAGAAGACGGTTTGCTAATAAATCGGATTTTAACACGCCACCGTTTAGTAAGATGGCGGTCGGTTTGATAAAATCCATTTCCGGAGCTTCGCCCATACCGGGCATGCCAGCAAATGGGTTATCATTCAGAGCGGATGTTTCTAGAGCGGATATGTCGCCACCCATTGCATGGGCTTGTTTTGCCAAGAACGCGGCGATATGGCGGGTAATTCCAGCGTCTTGAGCGTAGGGAAGGCCCATTTGCGTTAATGCGCCACGTGCTTTTTGTACGGGATGATCAGTGATATTCACTTGTGGGAAAAAACCATCGACCAAGGTTTGTTGCACTTCTTGTTGAGTCAATTCGGTTTTAAGCGTTGTACCGAGTAGTTTTGAACCGCGACTTGGTACCACAATCGGTACGGAATGTAGGGCACTGTCATTCAGAAGCGCCTCTTTGGCATCTCGGCAAGCGTGCGTCATCGCTTGTACTTGCCAAGGGGCTAATTCTTTACCTTCTTGCGCCAATTTCATTTTTAAACGGTAAGCAAGGGCAAGGTCCATGTTGTCGCCGCCAAGTAAGATGTGCTCACCAACCGCAATCCGATTGAGCGTTAAGTTACCAGCGTCTTCAGTCACTTCCACTAAGGATAAATCAGTGGTTCCCCCACCAATATCAACCACGAGAACAATGTCACCCACCTTGACTTCATCGCGCCACGCATCGTGGCTATTATCTATCCAACTGTATAAAGCCGCTTGTGGCTCTTCAAGCAGCGTTAATTGCTCAAAACCAACGTTGCGTGCTGCTTCAGCGGTTAAATCTCGGGCGGCTGGATCAAATGAAGCGGGTACTGTTAACGTGACATCTTGTGTAGCTAAGGGGAAGTCAGGGTGAGCGTGATCCCAAGCGCTTTTTAAATGCTCTAGATAGCACTCAGTGGCTTTTAATGGCGAGATCTTTTCCACTTCATCGCTGCTACCCACGGGTAAAAATGCATCACGTCGATTGACGCCACCATGACATAGCCATGATTTGGCACTGGCGACTAAACGAATCGGTGTCTTACTGCCAAGGTTGCGCGCAATGGCTCCGACTAAGGCTTTTGGCTCGGCCGACCAAGGCAAAACGCGTGCGGCAGGGCTCATCTCATGTTCATGAGGCTGGTATAAAAACGAGCCTAATTGATGACGGCTTTCAACCGTACCGGGCGCGGTAAGTTGAGGGATGCTCATTACTGAAACGCGAGCGTTTTCATCCTGTGTATCAACATAAGAGAGCACGCAATGTGTTGTGCCTAAGTCAATACCAATACTAAATTTTGGCGCTGTCTGTTCCATTACAATTCAACCTCGGCAGGGGCGATGATTGAAGCATCATACTGTTCAGCCAATTTAGGCAAAGTGATAGCTGTTGCTTTCCAGCCTTTATGGACTAAGGTGCCATTAAAGGGTGCTGAACCTGTCACATTACCCGTTAAGCGAACTTCTTGCGGGTTGAAACCAGCTTCAATGGTAATTCGACTCTCTTCATCTTCGCCGCGAATGGGCGTGAGCTGAATGTAATCTTGTAGAACTTTTTTACCACCGGCGTGGATCACGCGCGCCGCGGCTCCAACTTCCTCATCTGAAAAGGCGGTGACATCTTCATTTAAGAAGTCAATCAGACGAGCTTCTTGCTGCATTAACGACAAAAGTTGTAGGGCGGAATCGGTTGGCGCTGTCGCTAATTTAGATTCGACTTCAACTACGCGCTCAATCACTTTTTCTACTTCTACGATTTTTTCGACTTCAACAATCGTTTCAACCGGCTTTTCGACTTCGACAATTTTCTCGACAGGTTTTTCAACAACTTTCTCAACGACTTTTGATTTGCGTGATACCACAATGAGAAGTAGCAAAAGGCTTGATGCACTGAGCCCAGCATGCAGCATATCAAAGGTGGTAGGGATCATATTTAAATCGAAGTTCATCACAATTCTCTTTACACAATGAAGTAGGCGTGGGAATTCTCGTGAGCCTACGGTGAATAGACTTAAAAATAGGGGCGCAGCTTACCATATTCAAGGCGAATACAGGATAGAAAGTCCGCATCATCACGTTTAAGCTAAAGTGATTGCTTGCGTTTTGAGCAGTATCAATCATTAATTCTCTATTCTGGTTCAACTTTAAGATTAATTGGTTAATAAATTGGTGACTGGCTATTGATTTACCTACTTTTATAAGAGTAATTTGAGTCCTGAGTCCTGAGTCCTGAGTCCTGAGTCCTGAGTCCTGAGCCACGGAGAGGCTGTTATGTTCGAGAGCGACAAAAAGGTGATCTATCCTTTATGTATTTCAATTATTACCTTAATGATGACAGCGTCAGTCATCTCATTACTCTACATTAATCAAAAGAATCATATTGTCATGTTGTTTGATAGCCACGCCGAGCATCAAGCAAGCATATTAGACACGTTGGTTGCAAATGATGTCAGTTTTATTGGTTCGGCTGCCAATTTTTTGCATGCTACCGAGGGGGGGAGTGTGCAAGGATTTGACGTTTTTGCCCATGGGGTTATGTCAACATCCTACAGCCTTATCGGTTTGCAATGGTTAGCGAAAGTAACAAAAGATGATGCTGACGAATTTGTAACATTAATGAGGGATCGTTTGCCTCAATTTGAGTTATTTACAGTACCTAAAGCGGCTCAAAAGGTGATTGGATTTTCTGAAGATAATGAACAACCCGTTTATGTTCTGAGTGATATTTATCCTCAAACCAAAAGTAACCTTGAATTGCTCGGTTTCTATTCGCTACGCCCTCGCTTTCAAAGAATTGCTGCACATATTGAGAGTACGGGGCTACCTGCTATATCCGATAAGGTCCGCCTATTGCAAGATGGCATAGAAGCACACCACAAAAAGGATGGACTATTGGTATATCATCCCGTTTTCAACTACAACAAACAGGAAATGATTGGTGTGGTAGTGGGTGTTATTCGACTCTCTACTTATTTTGATGGATTGGTGAGCCGCACGGCATCCGATCATCGATTGTATATGAAAGTAACCGATCTCGGATTTGATGCCGAAGATGATCCGATTCTATTCCAAAGCCCAGATTGGGATTCAATCAAAGGCATAGAAATAGAGAAACGCTTATCTCTGCCTAACCGTGATTGGAAAATTGATTTTAAGTTCTCAGAACCAATAGCGAGCAACATACAGTGGATTTTAGTGGCGCTCAGCGTCGGTGGTTTAATTATTTCGATCTTGTTAGGTTATGTTGTCTATTTGTTGATGAGAGAAAAACTTCATCTTAGCGAGATGCTAGAAGAACGTACTGAAGAACTGCGCTTTTTAGCGGACCACGATAGTTTGACTGGGTTGTATAACCGACGTGCATTCGGACGTTTACTGCAAGAGAACGTCTTACAGAAAAAAGCTTTTTCGTTGGTAATGTTTGATGTCGATGATTTTAAACTGATTAATGACAACCATAGCCACATTGCAGGCGATGAGATGCTAATACATATCGCAACGGTTATTTCACGTCATATGGGAAATAATGATGTTTTAGCTCGGTTAGGTGGGGACGAATTTTGCATTATTTGTGAATTGTCAGAACTTCAACCTTTGCAGTGTTATCTAGAAACGTTACGAGCGGCTGTTGAATCAACCGGATATGAGTTCATGGATGAGGTGCTGTATTGCACGCTCAGTATTGGGGCGGCGATCAATCATACTTATGATCAAGAGTCTTTATTACATTTGGCAGACAGTAAGTTATACGAAAGTAAAGAAAATGGTCGCAACCGAGTTTCAATCGCCCAATAACTGTCCGAACGAAAGGGCGAGAGTCGAGTTTTTGAGAGGAGTCGAGTAAGATAACGTTCTTTGACTACTTATATTTAAAGGATACGCCTGAACAATGAACTATAACCGAGTTGTCTGCTTCGATTTAGAAATGTGCTGCTGGAATGAAAATGGGGTTGGGACAACGGGTGAAATCATTGAAGTGGGTTTAGCTGAAATTGATGTGCAATTGGGCACGATTGTGAAGCGCGCTCAATATTATGTCAGGCCAGAGCAAGACGAAATTTCGCTGTTTTGTAGTGAGTTAACCGGGATAACTCCGCGTAAAATTGAAAAACAGGGGCGACCACTTGCAGGTGTCGTTCAATCAATGGTCAAGAATTTTGGCGGCCCAAACAAGATTTATGTTTCGTGGGGGCGTGATGACCAAATTTTAGCTAAAGAGTGTGAGCAGAAGGGGATCGTTATGCCTTTTAGCGAGTTCATCAACCTAGCAACGCTCTACCGTATTCAGCAGAGAATGAAAGAAAAACGTATTGGTCACCGCGCCGCACAAGAAGCGCAAGGTATTGAGTGGGAAGGGCGACAGCACTCCGCTTATGTTGATGCCTACAACCTTGCGAAATTGGCGTTAACGATGTTGTAATCCGCTCTATTTTTGAGCGGAAAGTTTAGCGCGGATAAATTCACTGTGGTCGACATACAATAATTCTGCCGCTTTGCGGATCACCGCCTCTTCGAGTGGGTCTATCTCACCGTCCGCGTGCGCCACTTGCCACATCGCCTTGATAAGTTCATATCGCGTATCTTGCGAGAGCTCGCGTAATTGTGAAGTGAAATCATACAATGAAGCTGACTGTTTGACGCTTTGTTCTGCCCGAATGAGCAGTTCCGTGGTTTCTGTATCATCTAACGCTAATAGTCGTTTAACTAATTGAAACTTAGCGTCATTTTCTCGTGTGTCAATTTGATGATCGGCTCCTGCCACTTCTCTGAGCAAACAAGCAATCGCTAGGTTGGGGTTAGTGTTGGAACGCTGGCCTAAATCTTCTCCGTCCAAGAGTTGCTTGAATAGCGATGTAATGGCATTAAACATAAAAAAACCTACTGAAAATTTCGAGTCATTATTGTTTAAATAGTGACGTATTGAGCAAAACACAAGTCAGAATAAAGTGAGATTCTAAATATCAAGAGATTCATCTTCATCGTTCTCGTGATAAAAATCATTCGGATCTTGAGGAACGCTAGGGTCTTCTAGTATTTCAATGACTTCTGAACTTGAGTATTCATGCCCCATCAGGAAAAGCGCTAACATGGCATCGGCTTTGGATTTATTGTCCGCTTTTTCTAGCAAAATTTCTTCAAAGCGTCGCCGTATCATGGCAATCTCATGTTCAACAAAACCGCGACCTTCTTCCTCTCCTTCACCTTCCTCGGGCGCATTATCAAACTCTAGAAACAGAAAATGGCCGTCCAATTGTGTGTCAATAAGACGTTCAGGCAACCAAGCCTCACCCATCACCAATTCTGGATCGGTGTTATCGGGTAGTGAATCGAGTATGTGTTTCAGTTCAGATGCTTTCACAGTTTTATCGTTTCAGTAATCATGTCGCTATTGTAGCGGCGATTTTCTTATAAACATAAGAAATCCTGATCCGATTACCCAATTTTAAATCGCTTAATCATACGAACGATGGCAAAACATACCGGAATCGAGGAGGAAGCGAATAAATGCTCGCCGTTTGTGAAAGGATAACTGATTGCAGGCGCGTTGATTATGCTACAATCCGCTCAGTTTTATGTAATGAAATGAATAGGAAATGCTTTGACCTCGTCACAGCCCAATCAACACAAGTCAATGAACGCTAGCAGCAACAGTGCGGCATCTCTGCGCAATGCATTGAAAGAATGCATGATGCGTGATCGTTTTCGTCTGAGTAAACGCATCTCTGGTGCGAGCAAAATAAAAAATGAGCAAGCCAAACATGCCGTTTTTGATCAAATTGCGCTCGATATTGCTCAGTCAATGATGGTGGCGCAGCAGCGTCTCAACAGCCGCGTTACCATCGACTACCCTGATTTATTGCCCGTAAGCCAAAAACGCGATGATATCGCCAAAGCGATTGCTGAAAACCAAGTGGTAATTGTGGCGGGTGAAACAGGGTCAGGCAAAACGACTCAGTTACCCAAAATTTGCGCAGAACTTGGGCGCGGTAAATATGGCCTGATTGGCCATACGCAACCACGTCGCCTTGCTGCGCGTTCGGTCGCGAGCCGAATAGCGCAAGAGATGGAAACAGAACTGGGTGGCTTTGTTGGCTATAAAGTTCGTTTTAACGATCAAATTTCCGAGCAGACTCAGATCAAATTGATGACTGACGGGATATTGTTGGCCGAAATCCAGCATGATCGTTTTCTCAATCAGTACGACACCATCATTATCGATGAAGCGCATGAGCGCAGCTTAAATATCGATTTTATCTTAGGTTATTTGAAAGAACTGCTGCCGCGTCGTCCGGATCTCAAAGTCATCATTACTTCGGCCACCATCGATCCTGAACGCTTCTCTAACCATTTTAGTGGCGCGCCTATCATTGAAGTGTCGGGTCGTACTTATCCGGTCGATACGCGTTATCGACCACTGCTTGGTGAAGAGGACGCAGACCGCGATCAACTTGAAGGTATTTTTGAAGCCGTCGATGAACTCTGTGCTGAAGGACTTGGCGATATTCTGATCTTCATGAATGGTGAACGAGAAATTCGTGATACGGCCGATGCGCTCAGTAAACGTAACTTACGTGATACTGAAATTGTGCCGCTTTATGCACGATTATCCGCCGGTGAGCAGAATAAAATCTTTCAGCCCCATATAGGGCGGCGCATTGTTTTAGCCACCAACGTGGCAGAAACATCCCTTACCGTTCCGGGGATCAAATATGTCATTGACCCAGGTACGGCGCGTATCAGCCGTTATAGCTACCGCACCAAAGTCCAACGTTTGCCGATTGAACCAATTTCTCAAGCGAGTGCAAATCAGCGTAAAGGACGTTGTGGCCGTGTTGAAGAAGGGATCTGCATACGCCTCTATTCCGAAGAGGATTTTCTTTCACGCCCAGAATTTACCGATCCGGAAATACTGCGTACCAACTTAGCCTCGGTTATTTTACAAATGACCGCACTTGGGCTGGGTGATATTGAAGCATTCCCATTTGTGGAAGCGCCGGATAAACGCAACATTCAAGATGGTGTGCGTTTGCTTGAAGAGCTTGGTGCGATTGTTCCTGATACCAATAAACACGGTCACGACAGCAAAAAGCAGTTGACGGATATGGGGCGCAAATTAGCACGCTTGCCGATTGATCCCCGTTTGGCGCGTATGGTGCTCGAAGCGCCAAAGCTTGGCTGCGTAAAAGAGCTGATGGTGATTGCCGCTGCACTTTCGATTCAAGACCCACGTGAACGCCCATCAGATAAACAACAAGCCTCAGATGAGAAACATCGCCGATTTTTTGATGAAGAGTCCGATTTCCTGAGCCTAGTGAATTTGTGGAACCACATTCAAACTGAGCAAAAAGCGTTAAGCAGCAGCCAATTTCGTAAGCAGTGTAAACAAGATTACCTCAATTATTTGCGGGTACGCGAATGGCAGGATGTCTACTTCCAAATTCACCAATCGATGCGTGAAATGGATTACAAATTGAACGACGAACCGGGCAATTACCAAAGTATCCACAGTGCAATTTTGGTTGGTTTACTGTCGCACATCGGTATCAAAGACCAAGAGAAAAATGAATACCAAGGGGCTCGTAACGCCCGCTTTAATATCTTTCCCGCTTCTGGTCTGTTTAAAAAGCAGCCCAAGTGGGTGATGGTCGCCGAATTGGTGGAAACCTCTAAACTGTGGGGGCGTATTGCAGCTAAAATCCAGCCTGAATGGGTGGAACCGCTGGCACAGCATTTGATCAAGCGTAGCTACAGCGAACCGCATTGGTCAAAAAAACAAGCCGCCGTCATGGCCTATGAAAAAGTGATGTTATATGGCATTCCTATTGTGCCTAAACGTTTGATTAACTACAGCACCATTGACGAGCCACTATGTCGTGAGATTTTCATTCGCAGTGCATTAGTTGAAGGTGATTGGGAAACCAAACATGCGTTTTTCAAGCAAAACCGTCGCTTATTACTTGAAGTCGAGGAGCTTGAGCATAAATCTCGCCGCCGCGATATTTTGATTGATGATGAACAGCTTTTCGAGTTCTACGATCAGCGAGTCGCAACTGATGTGGTCTCTGGGCGTCATTTTGATGCGTGGTGGCGAAAAGCCAGCAAAGCCACCCCAGATCTACTCAACTTTGAAAAAGAGATGCTATTTAAAGGTGATGCTAGCCACATCACTGATTTAGATTATCCCAACTTTTGGCATCAAAACGGTATTAAGCTGAAGCTCAGCTATCAATTTGAACCTGGCGTGGATAGTGACGGTGTCACGGTGCATTTACCATTGCCGATCCTAAATCAAATTGAGCCGACAGGGTTTGATTGGCAGATCCCCGGGTTACGTCATGAATTGGTTGTCAGCCTCATCAAGTCTTTGCCTAAAACACTGCGCAAAAACTTTGTACCGGCACCTAACTATGCGGATGCGTTTTTAGCTCGTGTCACACCGATGGAATTGCCTTTATTGGATGCGATGGAAAAAGAGTTAAGACGCATGACGGGCGTCGAGGTGAAGCGTGAAGATTGGAAGTTAGAGCAAGTTCCGGATCATTTAAAAATCACTTTTCGCGCGGTGGATCATAAAAATCGCAAACTCAACGAGCATAAAGATTTATATCAGCTGAAAGAGAGTTTGAAAGAGAAAGTACAAGAAACACTCTCTCAAGTGGCAGACGATGATATTGAACAGCAAGGTTTGCATACGTGGAGCTTTGGTGAATTACCGAAAGTGTACCAACAAAAGCGCGGCGGTTTCGAGGTTAAAGCCTATCCAGCGTTAGTGGATAGTAAAGAAAGTGTTGAAATTAAGCTTTTTGAGACTGAGCAAGAACAACTCAATGCAATGAAAGCAGGGCAAAGGCGTCTGATTTTGCTGAACGTTCCTTCACCGATTAAATATCTGCACACCAATTTACCGAACAAGTCAAAATTGGGGCTCTACTTTAACCCGTATGGCAAAGTATTGGACCTGATTGATGACTGTATTGCTTGTGGGATTGATAAGTTAATTGAGCAGCAAGGCGGTTTAGTGTGGGAGCCGGAGCAGTTTGAGGCACTGAAAGAGTTTGTGCGCGCTGAATTGGGCGATACTGTGGTCGATATCGCCCAACAAGTGGAGACGATTCTTACCACGGCATTCAACATTAATAAAAAGCTGAAAGGGAAAATCGATTTTACGATGGCTTTTGCGTTATCGGATATCAAAGCGCAGATCGAAGGTTTGATCTTTAAAGGCTTTGCCACCGAATGCGGCTGGAAGCGTTTGCCGGATATTCTGCGTTACATGCGCGCGATTGAACGTCGGATGGAGAAGTTACCCATTGATCCAAATAAGGATCGTTTGCACATGTTGAAAATTGAAGCGGTAACTAATGATTACAAAGCGCTACTAAACAAGATACCTCGTGGTGCAGAAGTACCTGAAAATGTTAAAGAGATCCGTTGGATGATTGAAGAGCTTCGCGTGAGTTTATTTGCTCAGCAACTTGGCACTCCTTATCCAGTTTCAGATAAACGTATAAAAAATGCGATTGATGCTTGTTAGGTATAAGATTTGCATCTAACCAACAGTTCACTATAATTTGACGCTATGTGGCAATCGGTCGCCGTTTTGAGGCCACTGCCAAATTAAATAAAGAAGGTTCATCATGAAAAAGACTTTAATCGCACTGGCGCTGATCAGTACATCTTCAATGGCGTTTGCTGACTCTTGGATTTATGGCGGCGCATCGGTAGGCCAATCGGATTTGAATGGTAAAAGCGGTACTTCGTACAACATTCATGCCGGTACTGGTATTCTTCCTCTGATTGGTCTCGAAGCGGGTTACACCGACCATGGCAAATTTGAAGTCACTGCCACGAATGAAATCGCGGCCTCTTCTGTTTATTTTGCGGTAAAACCAAGCATTGATTTTGGCCCTCTGCATGTGTATGCCAAGGGTGGTTTGCATTCTTGGGATAAAAAATTAAACAGCAATAAAATAGATGATGGTTTTGACATCATGTACGGTGTAGGCGCTGAATACTTCCTGATGGGGCCCATTTCAGTTGGTGCAAGTTACATGAATTACACTCTGGGCGATGACGATATTGGTACGGTTTCATTCAACGCGACCTTCCACTTTCTTTAATCTAGTCACTCAATCGCTTTCAACCACTTCTTGCTCGTTAGTAGCAAGAAGTGGTTTTTTATTTGAGCAGTATGGTGTGGTGTACATTCTCAAGTACGCCAGTAACTGAAAGCAAAGCGCGACCAGTGATTGATGATGTAGTCAATAAATGCCTGAGTTCGCTCAGGAAGAAAACGTCTCTGAGGGTGCAGCAAATAAACATCCGCTCCTTCAATCTGCCAGTTAGGCAATAATGGCACTAATCGTTTCTCCTCTAACTCCTTATCAATTAATCCTTTAGGTAACCTTGCAATACCCATATTCATGAATGTGGCTTGCAAAATCGTATCAATTTCCTCAGAGCTAATACGTGCCTGAGGGATAAATTGAAAACGTTCTTTGCTTTGCTGATGTTCAAATATCCACGCTTGTTTGGTATTTAAAGTGAGTAGTGGCAGAGAAAGTAATTGCTCTGGATGTTTTAGCAGCAAAGAGGCCGAGTAGTCAGGGCTTGTGCACAACACGGAAGGGTTATTAGCTAGTTTGCGCGCAACCCAATCGGATTGAGGTTGTGGACCAAAACGTAGCGCTATATCAAGGTCGTGCTGGGTATGATAATCCAGCCCTGCACCGACTTGAATACGAATGTTGACTTTAGGATGTTGCTGACAAAATTCCAGTGCTAATGGACTTAGCTGATGCCGAATGGGTAGGATTGGCGCGTTAATGACGATCTCGCCTCTAAACTCTTGTTTGGCTTTTAAAGCTTGTGCTTGTTTATCTTCTATTTGGCTAAATAGGTTGGCATAGGTTTCAAACAAATGCTCGCCTTCTTTCGTTAGTACCACTTCTTTACTGTTTCTGATCAGTAGAATGCTGCCAATATCTTGCTCCAACTGCTGAATTCTGCGGCTCAACGTGCTGGTGGACAAGGCTTTTTGTTTTGCTGCCAGCGTAAAATTGCCACATTTCACTACCGTTAAAAAGAGTGATAAATCATCAAGTTTCATCATTAATCCCATTTATGCAATAAGCCATCCCATTCTATCCTATTTTAGGATGTGCACTATTACGTTATCGTGTCGGTCGCGCATTCTAATCAAGTTCATATGAGGGGCACATGCCTACCGATTCAACTTATTCGGCTAATCCGAAAATTATTTTTGCCAGCGTTGCTTTAGTCATCGCTTTAGGCTCGCTTGAAAAAAGCATCGTTACCACACCATTGGCTCTTATTGGGCAAGATCTCTCGGCAGGACAAGCATTAACATGGGTGATTACTGCTTATCTATTAGCATCGACCGCTGTATTGCCCGTCTACGGTAAACTGAGCGACTTGTTCGGACGAGTTCGGATGCTAAATGTCAGTATCGTGATCTTTATGTTGGGTTCCGCGCTGTGTACCTTTGCTTTTGATCTACCCAGTTTAATTGGTGCTCGTGTGATTCAAGGGATTGGCGGTGGAGGCTTAATAGCTCTGGCATTTACCGTTATCGCCGATTCAATTCCTGCGCGCGAAGTGGGCAAGTACCAAGGTTATATTTCAGCGGTTTATGCGGTGTCCAGTATTGCAGGGCCACTGCTTGGCGGCTATTTTGCTGACTACCTCAGTTGGCGGTGGGTATTCGGTATTAATTTACCGTTAGGGTTGGTGGCACTTTACATGGTTAACCGCTATTTGAAGCATCTCAATAAACGCAGAGATAGTCGCTTTGATTGGGTGGGAGCAGCGTTACTCATGAGTGCGACGACTTTGCTGCTGTTATTACTTTCTTCACATTCATTTATCCCTACTGGCTGGGGTGCGTTTGTATTACTGGCGTGTTTAGTTGCTTTGGTGGTTGTTGAACGCAGAGTGAGTGATCCTATTTTACCGGCGCGTTTAGCACGTCTTCCGAATTATCTGACCGCGATTGTTCTTATTATGGGATCGCAAATGCTGATGTTTGCGCTTTTGGTCTATTTACCACTGCAGTTTCAATGGCAAAAAGGACTCACTCCGTCAGAAAGCGGTGCCATTATGGTGATCTTCATGGTCTGTATTACCTCTGGCGCTTATGTGGGTGGGAAGCTCATCGCGAAGTTTGGTCGTTATAAGATGTTAGTGATCGTCGGTTTTGCTTTGGCTATGGCTGCATTGTGGCAAGTTCACTACGATATGTGGGTGAAATTTGCATTGGGTTTTGCGGGTATAGGTATTGGTTTAACCTTACCGGCCTTAGGCGTTGTTGTACAAAGTGTCTTACCCGCACGTGATCGCGGCATTGGCATGTCACTATTTAATTTTGGACGAGAACTCGGCGGTGCACTCGGTGTTGCGTTCTGTTCCGCGCTCTTTTATCTGAGAGTGCCAAGCGAAGTCATGGTTGCTGAACACAGTGCCGAGCAGGCCGGCGTTTCCACTCAGGTATTATCACAAGGTTTTAGCTTGGTTTATATTGGCATGAGCGTGCTAGCGTTACTGGCGATGTTACTGACAGTATGGCGCTTGCGTAAAGATGCATTGATGAAAAGTTCATCATGAATTCCTGCGTGTTATTGAGCGTTAACTAAGTGTAAAAAAAGCAGCGATTTAAGCTGCTTTTTAAGTTTGGCGCTAAAGGTATCTATGCTTTAGGTGGTCTTGGAAATATTGAGCGTTAAGCACATCCCCAGTCGCTTGTTTCACCAATTCATCGGTTGTTAATAAGCTACCTTTCCGCCAAATATTATCGGCAAGCCAAGTAAATATTGGTGATAAATCACCACTGCGAATGGCGGCATCCACATCCACCGTTTTCTTCATTGCTGCCATAAACTGCGCAGCGTACATCGCGCCAAGTGTATAACTTGGAAAATATCCGAAAGCGCCATCTGTCCAGTGGATGTCTTGCATACAGCCGTTTTGGTCATTTCCTTGGGTAGAAAGGCCGAGGTAAGCCTGCATTTTGTGATCCCATAGCTCAGGCACATCGGTATGTTTGATATGACCATTGATCAAATCACGTTCAATTTCATAACGTAAAATGACGTGCGCTGGATAAGTCAACTCGTCGGCATCGACACGAATAAAGCCTTTTTCAGCGCGAGTGTAGATCTTCTGGAAATTCGCTTGTGCAAATACTTTATCTTCACTACCTGAAAAATAGCGGGCGGCTAGGGTGGCTAAGTGCTCAATAAAGGTTTCACTGCGCCCCATCTGCATTTCAAAGAAGAGCGATTGAGATTCATGAATACCCATCGAACGCGCTTCTCCTGCTGGTGTACCAGCAAGATGTTTAGGCAAGCCTTGCTCGTAACGTGCGTGGCCCGTTTCATGGACAATGCCCATTAGAGACTGAATAAACTCCGACTCATTATAACGAGTGGTGATCCGAACATCGGTTGGAACACCGCCGCAAAAAGGGTGAACGCTTTCATCAAGGCGACCGTGTTCAAAATCAAACTGAAGCAGTTTCATGACTTCTAAGCCTAGCGCCTTTTGCTTTTCAGCAGGGTAATGGCCAGTCGGTATGATTATCTCTTCGGCGCGTTGCTTCTCTATGACTTGATCGATTAACGTTGGCAGCCAAGTTTTAACATCGCTGAAAACAGCGTCCAATGATTGAGTGGTTGTACCCGGTTCGTAAAGATCGAGCATCGCATCATAAGGCGTTAAACCTGTAGCATCAGCGCGGATCTGCGCTTCTTGCTGTGAGAGTGTGACCACCTCAGCCCAGTTTTTCTCAAAACCGACCCAATCATTGTTTTTGCGTTGGGTACGCCAAGCATGTTCACACTTTGAACCAGCAAGAGATTTCGCTTGCACCAAAGCTTCAGGCAGTACGTTTGCCTGCTGCCAGTGGCGTTTAAGTTCACGCAGAGTTGCTTTTTGCTCATCGTCCAATGGCTCATTTTGTGCTTTATCAAACCATTCAGCCAATTGAGGTTGAGTATGTAAACTATGAATATGAACGGACAATTGCGCCATCGCTTCCGAGCGAGCTTGAGCGCCGCCAGCAGGCATTACTGCGGCTTGATCCCAGCCACAAATAGCCGCTAAATGATTGAAATGTGAAATTTTCTTAGAGTGTTGAACTAATTGATTGAATGCATCCATGGAATTAGCCTTCCGTGACGTAAAAGAGAAGTAAGTGTAGCAACCATTAAGTGTCTAACCAAGGCTATCCAAGTCAATCAAGGTGAAAGAGCGTGACCCAAACCAACAAAGCTGAGGGGATTTCATTATTTTCTTATCCAGTGAAAACTGTTAAAGACTTTATAAAAGAGCTCAGGTATAAAAAGGCAAACGATGACATTTCTTTTATACAAGGACGGGTATGTATATCCAAAACGTTGAAGCCTTTCTGATCGCAATTACTATATTAACGCTAACTCCGGGGCTAGATACGGCACTGGTGATTCGTAACACATCACGAGCTGGGTTCACTGACGGCAGCATAACAAGTTTGGGTATTTGCATGGGGCTATTTGTGCATGCGACCTTTTCCGCCGTCGGTATTTCGGCGATTTTGGCACAATCGGCCGAGCTGTTTCATGTGGTTAAAATGATTGGTGCGGCGTATTTAATTTGGCTGGGACTATCCAGCTTAAAAGCGTTGCTGAAAAATAGCCAAGGTATGCAGGTTACGGCGATTTCACACAGTGAATTTACGCTGAAGCGGTCATTGCGTGAAGGCTTTCTTTCCAATGTGTTGAACCCTAAAACGGCAGTATTTTATCTCGCATTTTTGCCGCAATTTATTAACCCAGAATATTCTCCGTTGTTGCAATCACTTTTGATGGCTGCCATTCATTTTGTTATCGCTATGTGTTGGCAGTGCGGTTTAGCGGGCGCATTAAGCTTTGCAAAAAACTTACTCAAGAATGCGTCGTTTATGAAATGGATGGAAGGGACAACAGGCGTGGTTCTAGTTGCTCTGGGTCTAAAATTAATGCTTGAGAAAAGATAATTTAATCAATTAGTTGTAGGAGTTTTCTGAACAAAGCTAGAATGACATTTTTTTGAAGTTACTGCTTTAAATTTACGATATAAAACCTTGCATGGATTACGAGACATCACGTGTTGAGGGTAATTTGAATATATTGGTTATTTGTGCAGTTATCTTAGTGTGTTTTTTGTTGTTTCTGGAAGGATTAGCCTTGGGATACGGTGTTCCTACCTCGATAATCATTTTAGCTGTTTTAAACTTATCGTATTCTTGTTTGGATAAACAGATTAAAAAGCGGAAAAGACAGGCTTCAAACCGCAGGTAGGCGATTTAATGCCTACCTGCGATGTGGTTACTCAGTATTGAGTTTGAGGATTACGCGCCAAAGGCGCTGACTGTTTTTCAAAAAATAGCTTGGTCTCTTCAAGCACAATATGACGTAATGCGATTAATCCGATCAGATTAGGGATAGCCATTAAACCGTTAACGATATCAGCAATAATCCAAATCATATCAAGGTGCAAGAACGCACCTGATGCCACCAAACCGATAAAAATCAGCTTATAAGGCATTACTGCTTTGG
The DNA here is from genome assembly GCF_963888495.1 of Vibrio sp. 2-2(8). NCBI lineage: Bacteria > Pseudomonadati > Pseudomonadota > Gammaproteobacteria > Vibrionales > Vibrionaceae > Vibrio > Vibrio sp. 2-2(8). The sequence goes on from NZ_CAWPJM010000044.1 coordinate 242,348, forward strand.
TACCAAACAAAAATACCACGCAGCGCTCACCGTAATAGTTCCAGCCTAAAATCGTCGTAAAAGCAAAAAACATCAAACCAATGGAGACCATCATCGGGCCCAAGGTTTCCGCATTTAAGCCCACGGCAAATGCATAGGTTGTCATAGCGGCACCAGAAAAATCACTTTGCCATGCGCCAGTTAAGATCAGCGCAAGCCCGGTCATGGTGCAAATAATGATGGTGTCAAAGAAAGTACCAGTCATTGAAATCAACCCTTGTTTTACGCAAGAGTCAGTTTTCGCTGCCGCCGCGGCCATTGGCGCGCTGCCAAGACCAGATTCATTAGAAAATACACCGCGCGCAATCCCTGATTGAATCGCTAGCATGATGCTCGCTCCTAAGAAACCACCAGTAGCGGCTGTGGAAGTGAAGGCAGAAGTAATAACTAAACTGATGGCCGTGAGTAATTGATCGCTGTTGCTGATGATCACACTCAAACACGCAAGGATGTAAAAAAGGGCCATGGCAGGTACCACTTTCCCAGCCACTTTAGCAATTGATTGAATACCACCGACCGTGACAAATGCGACTAACAGCGTTAGAACCACTGCTGATATTTCGCGTGACACACCAAAAGAGATTTCAGTAGCATCTAAAATCGCGTTGACTTGTGGGAATGTACCAATGCCGAAACAAGCGACGCCGATGGCAAATAGGGCGAATAAAACCGCCAAAGTTCGCGAGCCCACGCCATATTGCAGGTAATACATCGGGCCACCAACCATTTGGCCTTTGTCATCCACTTGACGATACTTTACTGCCAGTAAACATTCAGCGTATTTGGTCGCCATACCAAACAGCGCGGCTAACCACATCCAAAATAGCGCGCCCGGCCCACCGAGCTTAATCGCTGTCGCTACGCCAACGATATTACCGGTTCCAATCGTCGCGGAAAGTGCGGTACATAAGGCGGAAAAGCTTGATACATCGCCTTGTTTACCGGCGTCTTTGTCTTTACTAAACACCATCTTAAGTGCGGTAGGTAAATGTCGAAATTGGATAAGACCGAGACGAAACGTAAAATAGATGCCTGTACCGACCAATAAAATTAAAAGTGGTGGTCCCCAGACAAAGTTGTCTATAGATTCAAGAATAGATTGCAGGTTGTTCATTAGTTCCCCTTAATAAAACGACAGTTAAGGAGAAGAGGGAAAGGGCAGTAATCTGAAAAGATCCCACAAAAAGATCACAGCAGGCCAGTGGTGAAGAAACCACACCTATTTATGATTGTAACTTTCCACTCCTCTGTCCTTTTGCCTGAGAGTTTCACCCCAAATAGGGTTTGCTCCTTCGGCGACCGATTAAACGGTTCTCTCCAGAGGTTCCTCCAACTACAGTCCTCGCCAGCTCTCATAAGAGAGAGCATTAGCACCTGAAAGATTTACTTCTTCGGCGAGCCTGTTTACTCATACTTTGAATAAACTAAGGCTACTCTCCTGCAGTCTTCATCGGAACTGATGATAAGTGCGCTTACCATCAAGGCGAGATATGTTACATAAAGCGTTTTTCAAGACAAGAAAAATTGTGCTTTTGATCTCAATTTGCTGCCGTTTGGTGGTTTGTTAACCATTTATAGACGTAAACGTAGGATGAGGGGTGAAAACTTTACGCTTGTTGTCGATTGTTCTACTTTTTTCTGACTTATCGCGTGTTATAAATGATATACACTACGTGAGAGGATAGGCTAATGACACGACTCATCACCATTATTTTATTGATCGCCATTGCTTTTATTTTTATTCGTTATCGTACCAACGAAAAGTTGCAAAAAGGTGTGGTGGTTTCTTTACTCACTGCTTTTGTCATTTATGCTGCCTCAATTGTGATTACTGAATTAACTCGCTGAGATAGATAGGAGCGAAAGAGTGAACAAACAGACGGACATTGATGCACAAGACGATGTCGTAGTGATTGAAGAACGAGACAAACGCACCTACGTCTACATCGCGTTAGCAGGGGTGTTGGGGTTAGCATTAGGTGGCTTAATCGGTTCAAGTATCACCACGAATAACTGGCAAAAAACATACCATCAGCTAGAAGAAAAATATGAACAGCTCACCCAAGATAAAAGCCAATTAGCTGAAAAAGTGCAATTAAAAGTCGCCAGTGTCGACGCTGAAGTAGCAAATAAACTTCAACAAGCATTAGAAGAGCAACAAAAGCAGTATCAACAAGAGCTGGATCAAGCGCAAAGCCAATACCAAGCGTTAATGGCAGAAAATAAAGCGCTGCAAGCGAAACTCAATACACAGGAAAATGCACTAGCGCAAGTTGAGAACAAAAATTCTAAATTAAATCGGCAAGCCGATATGCAGGCAACGATTTTTGAACGTTCACGCGAACTGTTCCAACGAGAATTGAAAATTAAGCAAGAGTTAGAAGCGCTGCAAAAAGAGAAAGAAACTTTAGTACCGAAGCTCAAAACGCTCAAAACCGATTGTGATGTCTACTTAGAAGGTAAGTCGTGGGATGCAAAATCAGACGCATGTGATAAGCAAGATGAAGCGAATTCAAGAATTAGCCAAATCGATCAGATGATCCAAGTTCACCGCATGGATTTAGAACAAATCAAAGCGTTAACGGAAAATATAGGCTTATAATTTATACAAATCCCACCAATGTTTCTTTAGCAGGCCTCGCGAAAATGAGGCCTGTTTTATCGTAAGGCTTATTCGGTCAAATACGTTGTTAGGAATTCTGCAATCTTCACCATATCACTGATCGCAATATACTCTTCGGTGGTGTGAACTTTCGCCATGCCCGTTGACAAATTGACGGTCACTAATCCTTTTTCGTTAAAGTTGTTTGCATCACTGCCTCCACCAGTACGTTTGGTTTTTGGTGCAATCCCAACCGATTCAAAGCTCTTTTTGATCGCAGCGATATGCGGATGCTCTTCATCCAATACAAAGGCGTTGTAAGCACGAGTAGATTCAATCTCAACCTGCGCGCCATGCTTGTTCGCCGCGGCCTGAAAGGTTGACACCATATGTTCAACTTGTAGGCTCAACTTATCATCATTCAATGAGCGGGCTTCAGCGACAATTCTAAGATCAGGCATGACGATATTCGTTGCGCCACCGCCATGAACAAGGCCGATATTCGCCGTGGTTTCCTCATCAATACGCAGCAATTTCATTTGGGTAATCGCATCGGCTGCGACGGCGATAGCGCTAATACCTTCTTCAGGAGCAAGGCCTGCGTGTGCGGGTTTGCCTTTGATATTAACGATGATTTTTTGCTGTCCTGGGGCGGCTTTAACGATGGTTCCTATTGGACCACCAGTGTCGAGTACAATCGCCTTAGCCGATTGAATATGAGACATATCAAAGTGTTTGGAGCCTTGTAGCCCGCCTTCTTCATGGACGGTGAATGCAATTTCAATGGTTTTATGAGGTTGTTTTTGCGCTTTAATCGTTCGGATCGCCTCCATAATGGCCGCAATACCCGATTTGTCATCGCCGCCCAAAATGGTTTCACCGTTAGAGCGAATGACGCCATTTTCAATGACGGGTGTGATACCAATCCCCGGTTTGACGGTATCCATGTGACAGCTCAGTACGATACTGTCATCGAGTTGTCCTGCTAGGCGAGCATAAAGGTTAAAGCCATTGGAAACATGTTCAGGTACGGGCAGTTTTTGGACTGAAAAACCAAGCTCACCCAATTGTTCAGACAGCGTTTCTGCAATCTGTTTTTCGTTACCCGATTCGCTGTCAATTTGAATTAGTTGTAGAAAGTGCTCAACCAAGCGCTGTTCATTTATCATGGTCATTTTGTTATCTCGTAGGAAACAGAAGCCATACCATATCGCGTGTGGATGACGCGATGTTCTGCGATAAATCAAAGAAGCACGACAAAACAACCGAATTTTTCGCTTACATATAGCCAATGACTATTATTTTTAACTTAATGATTCACCTGTGTTGGCCTAATGTTTTGTTCGTGTAGCTCGGCATATAAAAATCATGTGTGCCTAACACCTCGCCCGATTGTGTGTTTTTCGCCAGAGGTAGCGTCGGCTTTTAATAAATGTAGCTAAAATGTTACGCCGTGCTATTTATCTTACTGAGCAACTGGTTATGATTGACTTGTGATTAACGTGGTCAATTAAGAAAAAGTTATTAATATTCAGTTAAATAAAAACAATTTATCTCTGTAAAATTCGCTAATTTACTATCCTACTGCTCATTAATAGATTTGTGTAACATTTTCATTACATTGACACTATTTGTTCTCTGCTAAACCGTTTTTCGTTATAGGGTTCATTTTTGCTGAAAATTACGCCATGTTCGCAATACTCAACACAAGCGTTAACAAAAAAGGAGCGCGAGATGACCTCAACATTTAACCCATTGGGAACAGACGGTTTTGAATTTGTGGAGTACACCGCGGCTGATCCCGCTGGAATCGCGCAGTTAAAAGAGCTGTTTACTTCTCTTGGCTTTGCTGAGATAGCCAAGCACCGCTCAAAAGAGGCGTGGTTATATCGTCAAGGGGATATCAATTTTATCGTTAACTCTCAACCCCATAGCCAAGCTGCAGCGTTTGCCAAAGTACATGGACCTTCAGTGTGTGGGATGGCGTTTCGCGTTCATGATGCATCTGTCGCCATGCAGCATGTGCAGGCAAATGGCGGGCGAGAATACAAAACACAAATTGGCCCAATGGAGCTGAGTATTCCCGCGATTTATGGAATTGGCGATAGCTTGCTTTATTTTGTCGATCGTTATGGTAGCCAGAGCATTTATGATGTGGATTTCAAGTTCTATGCCGATGCCAATCAACGAATGACTCACGCCAATGTTGGTCTGTTCGAAATTGACCACTTAACGCATAACGTCAAACAAGGCCACATGGACGTTTGGTCTGGCTTTTATGAGCGGATCGGTAACTTCCGTGAAATTCGCTATTTTGATATTGAAGGGAAGCTAACTGGGTTAGTTAGCCGCGCAATGACAGCGCCTTGCGGCAAAATTCGCATCCCAATCAATGAATCGTCTGACGATAAATCACAAATAGAAGAGTTTATTCGTGAATACAATGGTGAGGGGATCCAACACATCGCTTTATCCACTGATGATATCTATCAGACGGTACGTACTCTGCGCGAACGAGGGATGGATTTCATGCCGACACCGGATACTTACTACGAAAAAGTCAGTGATCGAGTTGAAGGGCATCAAGAAGATGTTGATCAGTTAAAAGCGCTGCGGATCCTGATTGATGGCGCACCGATGAAAGATGGAATTTTGCTGCAAATATTTACTCAAACCGTCATTGGCCCAGTCTTTTTTGAGATCATTCAACGTAAAGGTAATGAAGGGTTCGGGGAAGGTAATTTCAAAGCGTTATTTGAGTCGATTGAAGAAGATCAAATTCGGCGAGGAGTACTCAGCGATGCATAAATGGATCACATTTCCTCATCGGGAAGGGGTATGTTCAAACCAAGCTCATGCCGACTTCCCGCAAGAGGCTATCTATGAAAGAGAAGCAGGGCGCAGTGGTTTTTTTGGCCCTGCGGCCCATTTCCATCACCAACATGCACCGACTGGGTGGAGTGAATGGCAAGGTGAGTTAAGGCCGAGAGCCTTTAATTTTAATTTGATCGAGCAAGCCAAGCAAAGTTCACCATGGAGCGTGCCGCATCTATTGCATAATGCACAATGTAAAGTCCGAGTATGGAAGCTGGCTCAAGCGATGGATCATTTAGTGCGTAACGCCGATGGGGATGAGTTACTTTTTATTCATCAAGGAAGCGCTGATTTTTATTGCGATTACGGGCATTTGAGCGTTTCACAAGGGGATTATGTGTTGATCCCGCGCTCAACCAATTGGCGGCTTGAGCCAAGTGAGCCGATGTTCATTCTAATGATAGAGAATACGGATGCGGCGTATGCTTTGCCAGAAAAAGGGCTAATAGGGAACCACGCCATATTCGATCCTGCGGTTTTGCAAGTCCCGTCGATTAATCCAGAGTTTAAAGCGCAGTATTCAGAAAAGACCACCCAAGTTCATTTAAAACGTCATGAGAAAATCAGCGTCATTACTTATCCATTTAACCCATTGGATGCAGTAGGTTGGCACGGTGATCTTTCTGTGGTGAAACTCAACTGGCGAGACATTCGGCCGTTGATGTCGCATCGCTATCATTTGCCGCCCTCTGCTCACACAACCTTTGTTGGCCAAGGTTTTGTGGTCTGCACCTTTGTGCCTCGGCCGATTGAGAGTGACCCCGGCGCTTTAAAGGTTCCGTTTTATCATAACAATGATGATTACGATGAAGTGCTCTTCTACCATGCGGGTGATTTCTTTAGCCGCGATAATATTGAAGCTGGCATGGTCACTTTTCATCCTGCCGGGTTTACCCATGGCCCACATCCGAAAGCGTTCCAAGCTGGGCAAGAGCATAAGAAAAAATTTACCGATGAAGTGGCTGTGATGATTGATACGCGGCATGCATTACACTTTAGTGAGGCGGCGCAGCAGGTTGAAAATCAACAGTACGTCTACAGTTGGAAGAGCGAATAAGGAAGTGACATGAAGTTAGCTACGCTAAAAAACGGCACAAGAGATGGTTTATTGGTAGTGGTCAGCCATGACTTATCAAAATGCGTTGCTGTGCCTGAGATTGCCGAGCATTTACAGCAAGCCTTAGACCGTTGGCAGGAAACCGCACCGATGCTCAGCGAAATTTATACGGCGCTGAATGAAGGCGAATTGCTGCAAGAGATGCCGTTTGATCAAACCTTGTGTCATTCGCCGCTGCCTAGAGCGTATCAATGGGCTGACGGTTCTGCTTACGTCAACCATGTCGAGTTAGTACGAAAAGCACGAGGTGCGGAGATCCCTGAAAGCTTCTGGAGTGATCCGTTAATGTATCAAGGTGGTTCGGATGCTTTTCTTGGACCGCGTGATGATATTCAAATGCAAGATGAAGCATGGGGAATTGATTTTGAAGCCGAAGTGGCCGTGATCACCGATGATGTCAGAATGGGTGCAACCCCAAGTGAAGCGGCGCAAGCGATTCGATTGGTGATGTTGGTTAACGATGTGTCGCTGCGTGGTTTGATCCCTCAAGAGCTTGCTAAAGGATTTGGGTTTTTTCAATCCAAACCGTCTTCAGCATTCTCTCCTGTCGCTGTGACACCCGATGAACTAGGCTGCCATTGGGACGGCGGAAAACTCAACCTGCCATTGCTATCAACCTATAACAATAAACCATTTGGTTGCCCCAATGCTGGCGTGGACATGACGTTTGAATTCCCACAGTTAATTGCTCACGCAGCAAAAACGCGCCCATTGTGCGCGGGCACTATTATTGGCTCTGGTACAGTTTCTAATAAACAGGGAACCGATTTTGGCAGTGCGATTGCTGAAGGGGGAGTCGGCTATTCATGCATTGCAGAAGTGCGAATGATTGAAACCATTCGGGACGGTAAACCAAGCACCGAATTTATGAAATTTGGTGACAGGATAACGTTAGAAATGCGTGATGATAAAGGGAACAGCCTGTTTGGTTTAATCGATCAACGCGTGGTGAAAGGGTCATGAGTAGCCTCAAGTTATATGGGTATTGGCGCTCTTCAGCCGCTTACCGAGTACGCATCGCACTTCACCTCAAGGCGCTCGATTACCAGTCGATTGCTATCCATTTAGTTAAGGAGGGCGGAGTGCAACATTCAGCCGAGTTTAGCGCTCTCAACCCGAGTGAGTTAATTCCGGTACTAGAAGATAACGGGCATTGCATTACTCAGTCGTTAACCATCATCGAATATTTGGATGACCAGTATCCCCAAGTACGTTTGGTTCCGCTATCAGGTAAAGAGAAATATCAGATTAAAGCACTGGCGCAAGACATTGCTATTGATATTCATCCACTGAACAATCTCCGAGTTTTACAATATTTAACGCGTGAACTGGCCGTGGATGAAAGTCAAAAAGGAGACTGGTATCGGCATTGGATAGCCACGGGGTTTCATGCCTTGGAAAAGAAATTGGCCACAGTATCAGGAGAATACTGTGTTGGTGATCAACTGAGCTTAGTGGATGTTTGTTTAGTACCACAAGTGTATAACGCAGAGCGCTTTAATCTTGATATGGCGCAGTTTCCGATCATCAAACGAATCACTGCAGAGCTTCGTGCTCATCCTGCGTTTATTGCCGCCGCACCAGAAAACCAGCCCGATGCTGAGAGTTAATCGATTAGCCAGCCTTGCGGCTGGCTTTTCTTTGCGCTGTTTATTGAGCATTCGCCACTAAACTTGCATTGCTGTAATTGTTGTATCCATGCAGCAAAATAGAATAGCGGCCCGGTTGAGCATTGGAGAACTGACACGTTTCATTATTGCCACTGCGATAAGGACGGCAGTCGTATTGCTGTAGATCAGCATCAGTTTGATACTTAACGTATAAATCGGCATCGCCGCTTCCCCCTGACAATACAATACTCAAGTTGCTCGCTTCCTGCAGTTCAAATTGATACCAGGTTTTGCTATTTCTGCTGGCCGATAAACCGTTCACAGGTACGCCATTTTTCAGTTGATTACTCGGTGTAGGCGGTGTTGAGGCATTACCCATTTCAACCACATAAGCCAATCCAAGTTTAGTAAATTTCACCGCATGCAATCCTGTTGGGTCGGAATTTTGCAGAGTGTCTTGCGGGCTATGAATATTAGGGTTGTAATCATTAAATTTGGATTCAAAAGGCATCGCAGCTGGGTAACCAACCGCATGCCAAGAGGCATGATCAGAGCAGGCATAGCCACAGGTATCAAATCCATAGGTTAATGACGGTAAATATTCATCCAATAGTTGTGTCAAATACTGGGTAAAATTACTGTCGGTGTAATCGGTTATGAAGACAATATCTTCGCGTGAACCTTGGTAGTTAGTCATGTCTAACTGCATCACAGACATTACTTTTTTACCTTCGGCTTTAAAACGATTGGCTAAGTCTTGTGAACCTCGAAGGCCCACTTCTTCAGCAGCGTAAGCCATGAAAGCGATGCTGCGTTTAGGACGAAAATTTTGCTCAGACAACAAACGGATGATTTCTGTCACGCCCGCGATACCTGATGCATCGTCATCCGCACCCGGAGCAATACTGCTTTCGTTGGTTCGAGAACCAAGTGTCGAGTCTAAATGCCCGCCAATCACCACCCATTCGTCAGGTTTTTCAGAGCCTGTAATTGTGAGTATTACCGATTTCTGGTTGTAGCCTGAATGTGTGATTTGTTCCACTTTGCTTGCGGGCAGTGACGCAGAGAGTGAGCGCCAATGATCTGCAATCCAATTCGATGCTTGAGCACCAGTCGAGGTGGTATAAAAGCGATTTTTAAACTGGGTTAAGGTGGTGATGGTACTGGTGATTTGTTGCGCTGATACTGATGGCAGCCAAGCATTAACGGTGGTTTGCTGAGTTATTTCTGGTGCACTGAAAGCGTCTAGATTCAGCGGCATTGCGCTGACACTCATCGCACTTTGTGCAGAAGGATGCACCATATAACCACCACATCGCTGATGATTTTCGTGCATTTCATGTGAAAGCGTCGCTAACTCGCTTACTGGTACTTGCCCAACCCATACTGATGTTTGATTGATAAGATTTTCAGGTAATAGGCTTTGGGCTCCAGAGCGAAGCGCCGTTTGCGTCGCGTCACCACCAATGGAAATCCACACCTTTTCTTCTGCATAAGCGGTACTGAAACAGCCTGCTAGCGCAATCGCCAATAACGTTTGTTTCTGGTTCATTCTCTCCTCCCTGGAGTATTATTATCAACATGACGTTGACCATAAACCCTAGGCCAAAAATAGGAATAATGAGAACAATTCGTTTTATACTCAGTTGTTCATAACGGTTGTCACTAAACTATCAATAAGGTATTTCATCGACTGATAAAAAGAAAAAAGCCAGCGAAAACTTCAGCTGGCTTAGAGGTTTTAACGCTGTACCCATACTGGATAAGTGAAGAAAATAAGGTGGGAAAAATTAAAGAGAAAGTGGAAGAGTACAGCCGTCCATAAACGCCCGCTTAGATGATAGATCGCGCCGTAGCCAATACCAGCTAATGTGGCAAATAGCACCAAAGTCACGCCGCCAGAAAAATGCGCAAGACCAAATAGGGTACTAGCGAGCGCAATACCGAGCCATAGACCGAATTTTTCACTAACGGCTTTTTGTAAATAGCCCCGGAAAAATGCTTCTTCCACCACACAGGTTAAAAGCAAATTATTGAGAGCAAAGAGCCACCACCAAGTTGGTAAAGATAACTCGGGCTTAATCGCGCCAAGCGCCCATGCGACAAAAAGCAAAGCAAAAAGAGGAATCGACACTTTACCGATCGCGGCCCAACAAATGGTTTGATGGTTGCCAAGGAGTGGCGGCCAAGCGAGTAGCAAAGCAAAAAATACCATAGGTTTATCTAGGTTCAAGTAGAGACGAAAGGGGGCACTATTGGCACCAGCAACCACATTATCCAGCACTTTAGGATTATTAAAACCAGGAATAGCATGCAGCAGCAGTGCAATTGCCCATAATAGCAACGCACCATGAGCAAACCATTTCCAGCGGCCTTTCAGTTGTGGAATGTAATAAGCACCACATAATCCAATGCCGACATACAGCAGGGCCATTAACGATAATCGGTCTGTGAACCATCCGCCCACTAACGACAGTGCTAGCAAGGCGAATGCTGGACGTAACTGCTTTTGAAAACTGAAGATAACGGCAAAAAGCAGCGGGATCCAAATCCATAACGATGAGTCAAGTATCATAGAGAGTACCTTAGGAAATCATCCATATTATTGAGTGATGACAGAGTGGAAGAGTGGAAGAGTGGCGCATTATGAAGAATCATTCTCAATAAAGAGATTCTACCAGTCAGCTAAACGCTTGCAGGCTTACAAAAAGCACTGTGGATCGTCACTAAAAATGGCGTCAACCGAGTTGAGATGTTTGAACTTTTTCGGATTATTCACCGTGTAGCACCAAATTTGGTAACCCGCTTGATGTAACTCGGCAATGTGCTTTGCACTGATCCATTGATAATTAAGGTTACAGCCAAAGGCGTCAATTTCGGCTAACACTTGCTTATCTTTACGCGTTAATCGCTCGCTCAACACCGCCAATTTATAGCCCGGACAATGCTGATAAAGCTCGCGCATGATAGCGTGGCTAAAACTGGAGAGAACAATCTGTTCATTCGGTAATCCACATTGATCCAGTTGCGCTTTAAGCTGAGCAGCGACTTGAGCAACATCGTGTTTATCCACTTTGACTTCAATGTTTAAACCAAGGCTGTGCTGCTTTGCGAGTGTCAGCAACGTCTCTAATGTCATGATGGGTTCGCCTGCAAATTGAGGATCAAACCAACCGCCAAAATCGAACTGTTGTAATTGCTCAAGCGTGTAAGAATCAATGCGCCCTTTACCATTACTGCAACGATCAATGGTGTGATCGTGGCAAACAACCAATATGTGATCTTGAGTCGGTTGCACATCCACTTCAACCCACTTTAGGCCTAAATCAATAGCGGCTTGCACACTCACTTGCGTATTTTCAGGGTAATGGCCGGCCACTCCGCGGTGGCCAATAATCATAGGCTTCATAGCGTTATCTCTACACAATTAAAACCAGCTCAGCATAGCGCGCGCCTTCTATTTTGTCTTCAAATTGATGGAAATGAGAGACGACGCGCTTTGGACATCACTTTCGCTAATGCTATGCTTATCCAACATCAGGCAGGAGGTCTGATCTGTCAAGTAGGGATAACGGTGAAGCTACATACGATCAAAGGCTATATTCAGAATATGTATCTGGCTGAATATCCAGAACGATTATTACTGCTAGACGGTGCAAGTCGAGCAGACATACCTACGTTGCAGCACTTCATTGAGAATGAACTGAACCGTCCTTTTTCTCATCTTCATACCGTTGTGGTAACTCACATGCATCCAGATCACGCTGGGGCGGCTCATCAATTGCGTGCATTAACGGGTTGTAAAATTATCTCTGCCAATAAAGATCATGATTGGTATTGTGGTTTGGACGGATTTTGTATGCATTTAGCCGATCTTGCGCTTGCGCGTTGGATGGCGAATCGCCTAGGCCGCCCGCGGCAGAATTTATGGTATCCACGTGTCTTAAAGCCTGACATTAAGCTCAACGATGGCGACACTATTCCTCATTTTAACGAATGGCAAATCTTAGAAACCCCAGGGCATACCGACAGAGATTTGTCTGTCTACCATGCACAACAAGGCATTGTGTATGTTGCCGATTTAATGGTTGAAGTGAAAAAGCAGTTGATTGCCCCTTTTCCTATTTTCCATCCCAATCAATATCGCCAGTCACTTGAACGGATCTTCAAGCTCAACCCAGAAACACTGCTTCTTGCACACGGCAAAGAGGGGCGTTTGAGCGAAAAAACCTACCAACACCTGCTAAATACCGCACCTATACGGCCCATCACACATTGGCGAGTGGTCAAAATAAAAGTCAAAAGTTTAATGAAGTCTGTTTGGCAATTTGGGGTCAGCAAAGGTAAATAAAGGGTAGGTGGCTTTAAAACTCATCAGCAAAGAGTGTTCGCCGCATACTGTGGTTGTTTGCACCGGAAAAAATCGTTAGAATGCGATCCTTGATGATAATGAGAGCTTTTATCAACAAGGTGATAACACTTCGTTGAAGGTAATGAATAACGTCTATGAATCTTTTAAAAATCAGCTTGTCCTTGGTGGCGACTACCAGTTTGTTCGCAGTAAATGCTTCTACACTCAGTGACGCGAATGCCATCCAAAATAAAACCAATTCGGCTTCAGTCGCCAGCCAACAGAACATCAATCACAGTTCTCAATCAGCGTTGCTGATGCAAGCTGACATCGATCAGTTAAAAGAAGAAGTGAAAAATCTCACTATTTATCGTAATCACTTGGCATCGCTGGTGGAAAACCAGAATCAGGAAGCGCAAAGTCTATCGTCACAAATTGATGAGATAAAACTGACTCGCCAAGGCATCGTTCCTTTGATGTATCAGATGATCGACGGGCTACGTACCCTAATCGAAAACGACAAACCATTAAAGCGCGAAACGCGTTTAGAGCGTTTAGAAAAGCTGGAATCGATGATGGTGCGATCGGATGTCAGCGATGCTGAAAAATACCGCCGTATTCTTGAAGCGTACCAAATCGAAATTGATTACGGGACTAAACTGGGTGTTTATCAAGGCGCAGTGGTGCTCAATGAAAACAAAACCATTGAAGCTGACATTTTATACGTTGGCCGTTTATCGCTGGTGGCTCGTAGCTTAAATGGCAAACAGTATTGGAGCTGGAGCCAAAACTCGCACCAGTGGACCGATGTCGATAGTGGGTTATATGCCGATTTAGATACCGCTTTCAAAATGGCCAACAATTTAATTACACCAAACTTAATGACGATACCTGTTTCACTTGAGTTAGTAGAGGAGCAAAACAAATGAAGATGGTTTTCTCTCTCTCATCACTCTGTTTAACACTATTGGCTTTCAACAGCTTTGCTTCTACGGAATTAGTCAGCAACGCCAAAGTGGAAAACAAACAGCAGCAGCAGCACAATATCGAACGCGAAGCGGGTTTTAAACAAACCGAACAGCAGCTACGCCGCGCCAAAGCAGAGCTAAAAGCTCAGCGCCAAGATTTACAAGCGCAAGCGGATAAGCTAAGCACGCAATTCAGTAATAATGAAAACCGACTAGCACGTTTAGAAGAGCAGCTTCGCTTAGAAACAGGAAGCCTTGGAGAGCTGTTTGGTGTGGTACGCCAAAATGCCAAAGCATTAAGCAGTGAATTGGAATCTTCCATCACTGCGGTTGATCGCCATCAGTATACATCGCGGGTACAAGAAATTGTCGCCGCAAAATCTTTACCCTCGATGCCGCAGCTGACGGGGTTATGGCACAGCTATGTTGAACAGATCATCGCCAGTGGTGAGCTAAGCCGCGTTCAGATCGCATTTATCAATGGTGACGGTGTCACGAAAAATGTGGCCGCTTATCGTATTGGAACCTTTGGTTTGGTGACAGAGCAAGGTTATGTCAAATGGAACGGGGATAAACAAGCCGCCACCGCTTATTTGAAACAACCGGACAATGGACCGATTTTCTCTGGCCTAAATACGGGAGAAATCGAAAGCTTAGTGGTCGATCCTTCGCGTGGCATCATGCTTGAACAGCTAGCCCTTACACCAACATTAGCCGAACGGCTACAAATGGGTGGTGCGGTCGGTAACATCATTTTGGTACTGCTTGGTATTGGTTTAATCATCGCTTTCTATCGCGGCTTCGCATTGGTGATGACTCACCACAAGATCAAAGCGCAGCTTAAAGATGTACAGAAAATTGGTAATAACCCATTGGGGCGTGTGCTCAGCGTCTATAACAAAGAGCAAAATCGCAGCGTAGAAGCGTTGGAGCTGCGCTTGCTGGAAGCGGTGGTCGATGAACAAGCGAATTTGGAAAAAGGCTTATCGATGCTGAAGTTATTAGCCGCGATTGCGCCGATGCTTGGGCTATTGGGTACGGTGACCGGCATGATTGAAACCTTCCAAGTGATCACACAATTTGGTAACGGTGATCCAAAAGTAATGGCAGGCGGTATTTCAATGGCCTTGGTGACTACCGTTCTGGGTTTAGTCTCTGCGATTCCACTATTATTAGCTCATAATATCTTAAGCTCTCAAGCCGAAAGTATTCGCTCTATTTTAGAAAAACAGGGGATTGGCCTCGTTGCTGCGCAAGCAGAACAAGAATGCCAAGCTTCAATGAGGAATGCGGCGTAATGAACAGCGTATTGCCAAGCGCACTGCTCAGCAATGACTGGCTAACAACCTTACAGCAGTTTATGCAGCAAGGGGGTATCGTCTTATGGTGGCTAGCTGGGGTGGTGGCGCTTTATTGGTTGTTGATCATCGAACGCGTACTGTTTGTGGTATTGAGCTTTCCTAAATATCGAAAAGGGTGGTTAGAGCAATGGCATCAACGCGCGGAACACCATTCATGGTATGCCCATGCCATTCGCGAGGGTTGGCTTGGTGAAGCACAGCAGATGCTGCGCCACAACCTTAACATGATCAAACTGCTCGTCACACTTTGCCCAATGTTAGGGCTGCTCGGCACCGTCACCGGAATGATCTCTGTGTTTGATGTGATGGCAAATCAAGGCAATAGCGATCCTAAATTGATGGCATCTGGCATTTCATTGGCCACATTACCGACAATGGCCGGAATGGTCGCGGCCCTTGCGGGCATGTTTGTGCATGCTCGTCTTGCAAAAAAGTGTCATCTACTTGAATTAAAATTAGAAAAATCGTTAAGGAGTTTGCGATGAGATTAGGCAGACGCCAACCAAGAAATGATGAGGCGCAGATAGACTTAACATCGATGCTCGACATCGTCTTTATCATGCTGATTTTTTTCATTGTCACCAGCTCATTTGTTCGTGAATCAGGTGTTGAGGTTAACCGTCCTCAAGCTTCTCACGCGGTGAGCCAGAAAGATGCGGGTATTTTTGTCGCTATCAATGCATCCAATGATATTTACATCGACAAACGCTTGATTGATGTTGAACGTGTAGAGGCCACCCTAGAACATCTGCGACTCGAACAACCAGATGCGGCGTTAGTGATTCAAGCGGATGAACATGCTTATAACGGTACGGTTGTTAAAGTGATGGATGCGGCCAAAGGGGCCGGAGTGAAAAATATCGCATTGGCGGCGGAGAAGCGTTAATGGGACGTTTACTGCTTGCTTTGCCAATTGCAGGAGCGATTTCGCTGGCGCTGTTCAGTTTTATGGCGTGGATGGTGGATAACGGTAACCAACACGCTGTAAAACCAACTCAAGCACTGCGATTTAACATGGTGATGATGGAACAAGAACACGATTTACAGCGTCGCCAACGTAGCGTTCCGGAACCTTTAAAGTTGCCTGAGCCGCCACCGCAAGCACAAGTGACACAGTCACAAACTACCGCTACGGCCGCTACATCACTCACTAGTTTACCAGCTTTGGGTTTGGATACAGCGCTTAATGGGGTGGCGATTAGCGCACCAACTTTTGGTGATTTCGGTTCAAACCAGCAAGCAATGCCGTTATATCGTGTCGAGCCTGTTTATCCAAGCCGAGCCCTAAAGCGAGGTGTAGAAGGTTTCGTTACATTAAGCTTTACCATTGATACAACAGGAAAAGCCGTCGACATCAATGTCGTCGATGCCAATCCTAAACGTATGTTTGAGCGTGAAGCGATGCAAGCGCTGAAAAAATGGAAGTATCAACCTCAGATTGTCGACGGTAAAGCCATTGAGCAGCCGGGACAAACCGTGACTGTGGAGTTTAAAATCGCCAAATGATGAAACGTATGTTGATTGGCTTATCACTTGTTATCGGCTCGCTCTCTTTAAATGCGAGCGAATTAAGTGCGACAACAGTCCTGAAAGTGCAAAAAGCACAGCAATTTGCATTAGAAGAGAACCTCACTCAAGCCATTGAGGTACTGAGCAGTGTTGAAACGTCACGTCTTTACGATAAAGCATTTGTCGCCCGGATGCTTGGTGTGTTTTATTGGCAAAGTGGTCAGCCCAAAGCGGCTATCAAACAGATCAAGTACGCTGTAGAGAGTGGAGAGCTGCAAGATGAGCAGGCATGGACCACCGAACGTATGTTGGCTGATCTGTATGTCAATGAACAACAATTTGAAAAGGCGTTACCGCACTACTACCAATTATTGAAATCCGTTCCACCTTCACAAAAAGTAGACGATCTGTGGTTGCGTATCGCACAGACCCACTACCAAATTGCACAATGGGAAAAAGTGCTGCATGCGTTGGATAAATACCAAACCGTGACACCACTTAATACTAAAAATCCATTATCACTTAAATTAGGTGCGCAGCTTCAGCTAGAACAATGGAAGGCGGCCATTCCAACTTTAGAAAAACTGATCATGCTGGAGCCTAACCAAGCCAGTTGGTGGCGACAGTTAGTCGGTTTACATCTGCGTTTAGATCAGCGTCGTCAAGCATTAAACAGTTTAGCGTTAGCCAAATTACAAGGTGTGGAATTAACCGATAAGGATAAACACTTGCTCGCGCAGTTGTATGCGCAAAACGGCATTCCAGAACGTGCGGCGCAAGTTCTGCAAACATTATCTGATGCTGATCAAGACTTAACTTTACTGAAAGAGCAAGCCACTTACTGGCAGCAAGCCAAAGAATGGCAATCAGCGATCAGAACATGGACAAAAGCAGCTGAACAGGATGAGCAATATTATTGGCAAGTGGCGCTGCTGTACAACCAGCAAGGGCAATTTAAAGAAGCGTTACAGGCGTTGGATAAAGTCACCACGCGCGAGAAAAAAGCCGATGTCGCGTTAGCGCGAGTTCATGCGCTGTACAAACTCAATCAACTCGATAATGCTCTATACCAAGCCAAGCAAGCTGAAAACCTAAACCCATCAAGCCATGCCAAAGGATGGATCAAATTCCTTTCTCGTTTACAAAAAGTTCAGCAAGCGCAAACTGCTAATATCTGATCATAGCGCCTCATCTGCCCGATGATGAGGCGTCTGACCTTTTACGATTTTTGAATCGTCATTATCAAGACTGACATTGGTTCGGTTTTGCCTATCTTAGTGATAAAGAGAACCTATTATTGTCTTTCTGATTTTTTCCGTACCATAACGTTTAACGATGAAGTACAGAGAGAGAATCATGATGAAAGCGTTAGTGGTTGAAGGTGGTGCGATGCGCGGCATTTTTGCCAGTGGAGTCTTGGATAGTTTTTTACAACATCAGCATAACCCATTTGATTTTGTATTAGGTGTTTCAGCTGGAGCTTCAAACTTAATCGGCTACCTTGCGAAGCAACCGAGACGCAGTTATCTCGTTGTAACTCAGCTTGCCACCAACCGTCTTTTTTTTAACCCAATTCGCTTTATTAAGGGGGGAAATCTCGTCGATGTGCGTTGGCTAATCGATGAGTCCAACCGACGTTATCCGATTGATGAAGACAAACTGTTTAACTCAGTCCCTTTCTTTGCCGTTGCAACCAATATCGAAACGGGTAAAGCCGATTATTATCGAGTGACTCAAGAAAACTTGAGTACGGCCATTGAAGCCACATCCGCGCTACCGATAGTTTATAAGCATACGCCTTGTTTCCATGGTGGTTGCTACACTGATGGAGGGGTTGCTGACTCGATCCCTGTTAAAGAAGCGTATCGCCGTGGAGCACGAGATATTACGGTTGTTTTATCACATCCACTTAGCTATATCATGTCGCCCCCTAAAAGTAAGTGGATGATGAAAAAACTCTTTTCACGCCATCCAAATATGGCTAAATCAATGCTATTTCGTGCGAAACATTACAACCAATCACTTGAATTTATTCGCAATCCACCTTCTGATGCCATCATTCGAGTAATCGCGCCACCTGAAGGGTTTCCCGTTAAGAGATTGACGATGAAGTTACCGTTGCTCAACATAGGCTATGACATGGGCTTAAAAGCAGGGCAAAATCATTTGGAGTGGCTTGAATACACACGTGCAGCCTAAAAACGCTTAGGTTCAAAAGGCTGATAAAACACTATCTACATGTCGTAGCTGTCTATGTAATAAGCTGTTTTTTAGAGATGATTGAGTATGAATTTCATCGCAATTTATCTTGTTTATGGTTTTCATATGAGTGGTACGTGCTAAGTATGTACCACATTTTGATTGATCGAGCCTGATGGCATGCAACTGAAACTATCGCTACTCTCCATCGCTTTATTGAACACAATTCCTGTCACTGCAACGGAAAACTTTCAGATGTTTATTCCGGTCACAGCAGCCAATAGTTACCAACATGGCATTGATGTTGCTGAGTACTGGAAAAGTGAAAAACTGGATGGAATTCGCGCCATCTGGAATGGACAATATCTTCATACGCGTAATGGTAATAAGATCAATGCGCCTGCTTGGTTTACTGCACCATTACCTAATAAGGCATTAGAAGGAGAGCTCTGGGCTGGACGAGGTCAGTTTCATCACGTTCAACAAACGGTATTGGATACCATACCAACCGATGAAGCGTGGCAAAGCATCCGCTTTATGCTGTTTGATATGCCCGAAGCGATCGGTGACTACCAAAAGCGATACCGCAATCTCATCCACTTATCCTCACTCATGAATGCTCCGCACATTACCTATATTGAACATTCACCAATTCACTCAGAAAAAGAGCTGCTTGGGTATTTAGACAACGTAAGTGATGGGCAGGGTGAAGGGGTGATGCTGCGAAAAATTAATGCCCATTACCAAGCCGGCCGCAGTAACGATTTACTTAAGCTTAAAAAACACCAAGATGCTGAAGCTACGGTCATTGGTTATAAACTGGGTTCTGGCAAGTATCAAGGTATGATGGGATCAGTGCTAGTGCGCTTAGAAAACGGTGTTGAGTTCTATATCGGCAGCGGTTTTTCTGATGAGATCAGAAATAATCCGCCAAAGATCGGATCCATTATTACTTTTCGTTTTAATGATCTCACTGCAGAAGGGAAACCAAGATTTGCACGTTTTATGAGAGAAAGGCCAGCAATATAAATAAGGCCAGACAATGTCTGACCTTATTATTTCATCGCAACGCCTTTTCGCCACGTTGAAATTCAGAGAATCAAGCTGTTATTTCGATGCAAAATCGAGTTGCACGCTATCGGCTTGTTGATGCATCCAGTGTAAGCGGATACCCAGCATTAAAGCAGCAGAAGATAAGCCAACGATAAATCCTATCCAGAACCCACTGGCACCCATAGGTTCGACAATGAAATCTGTCATTGCTAATACATAGCCCGTTGGCAAGCCAATCATCCAATAAGCGATAAAGGTACGATTAAAAATCGCCGTCATGTCTTTATAACCACGTAGCGCTCCTGCTGCAACGACTTGAATCGCATCCATACATTGATAAATAGCCGCAAAAATAAGCAACTGCATCGCCATGGCTACAACGGCTTGGTTTTCCGTATAAAGCAAAGCCACATATTCACGAAATAGGACCGTTAACGTCGCCGTGATAATTGCAGTAGATAAACCGACTAACAAGCCAACCTGCGAAGCGATGGTTGCCCCTTCAATATTTTTCTCGCCCAGCTTATGGCCAACACGGATGCTCACTGCCGCGCCGATACTCATCGGTAACATAAAAATTAATGATGAGAAATTCAAAGCGACTTGATGAGCCGCCACCACCAATGAACCGAGTGGAGCGACCAACAATGCGACCACAGCAAATAGAGTAACTTCAAAAAATATCGCTGCCGCCACAGGAAAACCAAGCTTGAATAAGCGAATTTGCGCTTTCAATTGTGGTTTATGGAATTCACCAAAGATATTAATGTGCGCCATGCGTTTAGAAGTGACGACATAAAACAGCAGCATAAAAAACATCAACCAATAGACAATTGCCGTCGCCACACCACAACCCACACCGCCTAGCTCTGGTGCGCCAAATTTTCCGTATACGAAAATCCAGTTAAGTGGAATGTTAACTAATAAGCCCGCGAAACCAATCACCATAGCGGGTTTAGTCAGTGAGATACCATCCGTGAAACTGCGCAATGCTTGAAATAGTAAATAAGAAGGTACGGCAAACATCACGGCGTACATGTACCCGTTAGTTTTTTCAGCCATCAACGGCTCAATATCCATCCACCCCAAAATCCATTGAGTTTGAAAAAGAACACCAATAATGGGAATAGAGACAAACAAAGCTAGCGCTGCGCCTTGCTGTATTTCAAAAGGAATTTTCTTTTGCCGCCCTGATCCGTTGAGTTGCGCTACCACAGGAACCAACGCCATTAACAACCCAACACCAAACAGAATCGAAGGTAGCCAAATACTCGCCGCGATCGATACCGCAGCCATATCAATCGCACTCACACCACCTGCCATGACGGTATCTACAAAGCCCATTCCAGTTTGAGCAATAGAGGCAATCAACACAGGTGTTGCCAATTTGATTAAATTTGAAGCTTCTTGTTTATAACGATGCACAAATATCTCCAGAGGAAGGACAAGCAAAAATCGCGACCAATAATCAACTTATCGCGTAGGCATGGATGATAAAGAAATGTCACACTAAGCTCCATGAAAAACTGATGAAATTACCTAATGTTTATTGGGAAGGTTGCTCGTCGCGCTATATGCGGTGAAATCTATTTCAGACAAAGCTTGATTAGGCTAGATAGGGGGCTTGGCGTGTTGCACGTAACCATTAAGAAGAGCGCTTGCCAAGCGCTCACTTTTTAAAAGATTTGTTCATCATCGGCATCAACAAACAACTCTATTTTGTCTAAACGTTCATCAACCATCATATTGAGATGAATCGCATGGCAACAGGCGGGGCAATCGTCATAAAACTCTTGGCTACCATTTGATGCATCTAGGGTGATCCTAATGGAATGACCGCAGTGAGGGCAGTTGACCATTCTTTCCGTATAATTTTTCATATCTCTTTCCTTACATCCTTGGAGATACCTTAATACTAAGTCGCTAAGTTCCTTTAAGCGGCAAATTAAGTTCAAACTTTGAATTGGCCCATAAAACAACAAAAGAGCCATTTATTAAGGCTCATTTGTTGTCTATACAGCTCGGTTGTTTACACCGTTAAAAGGAGAGGATTTTCTTGATCAAACTTTCCGCTTCGACCAGATAGTGGCCACCAAATTGATTGTAGTGATTGAGGACATGATAGAGGTTATAAATATTCTTACGTTCCACATAGTCCAAACTCAAAGGTAAGATACTCTCATAGCCTTGGTAAAACTCAGGTTGAAAACCTTCAAATAACTCTGTCATTGCGATATCGCATTCACGATCACCCCAATAACAGGCGGGATCGTAGCAAATTGGACCAAATACAGAGTTTGCCACATTCCCGTGCCACAAATCTCCATGCAGCAGAGATGGGCGAGGGCTATGGTTAGCTAAGCGAGATTGGACAACATCGACCAACTCGCCGATATTGAACAACTCAATTCCTTTTTCACGCAACAATTGCAATTGCCAGCCGATACGTTGTTCCGCAAAAAAACGACCCCACTTTTTGTCCCACGGATTTGGCTGCAAAGTGGAACCAATATAATTGTCTGCATCAAACCCATACTCTTTTTGTTCTCCCCATTGATGCAGTTTGGCCAGTTGTACACCGAATTCATAGCTGTTCGTCGCGTTATCTAGGGGTTTGGTTGGTAGATAGTTTAAAACAATGAAAGCATGATTTTTACTGGTTCCAATCATCACTAGCTCGGGAACCTGTACTGTTGACGTTTCACGAAGCGAACGTAGGTTTTCACCCTCAATCTCAAACTTAGCTAAGAAGTCTCGTGTGTTTACTTTAACAAAATAGCGTTGCTCGCCATCGCTGATCATGTAGCAATCACTAATGTCACCACCGCTGACTTTTTCTTTTTCAACAGGGTTAAATTCAAACATGAGCGTATCGGATAACTGCTGAATGAGAGTTTGCCACATAACGACCTCTGCCTTGATTTACTTAATAATTCGTAGTTTAGGTCATGGTTACGAATATTTCAGAAGTGCGTGACACATAATTTAGCCACTTTCCTTTTGAGGGAGCACCAATGCTCATAAATGTGATTAAGTGCAAGAATTTGCAGATGCGAATACAGAAATAGTATTAAAAATAACGCTATATTTTCCATAAGTTGATCTTGCTTAGGTGCTAGTAACCCAATTTATAGGATGGCGTATCCTACTTTGGGGAAAATAAATGCTCGTGAAATAGATGCTTATCAAGAAATCGCGGGAAATTTGAACGTCTAAACTATCAAATCTGTGAAAATGGGCTGACATGGCTTAGTATTATTGAAGGTACAGTGATTACTAGCAATTTAGCGGTAAAGCGGAGAATTAAAGTGGTTGTAGAAACCGATGGTTATTTGGCTCTGATAGAGCATCTCTCTTTTAATATGGATGTGTTCACATCAGGCGGAGATATTGGCGCTGAAAGTGTAGAAGATGTTGTGACCGACATGGTTTCAAGCAACATCATGGCTATTTTTGAACAAAACCCTGAGCTACATTCCAGTGTTCGATTCCAGTTGCTCAAAGAAGCCGATTCTGTAGTGGAAGATCTTGGTGAAGTATTGGCGGGTGTTTGGAGTAAACCTGCGACCAATGAACAGATCCTTTTTCTTGATGAATACATCGCCTTAGTGAAGAATCTGTTCGATACTGCCGTTGCGAAGTACGACTAATTGAAGTATGACTAATCAGAGTTAGGCGGGCTTATAATCCGCCTAAATTGCCAGAATTTAGAAGCCCAATAGGGGTTATCGATTCTTGAGATCATCACACCTTTAGACGTAGAGGCGTGCATGAATTTTTTGTCTCCTAGATAGACTCCAACATGATTGCTCGTCCTTGATGTTCTAAAAAAGACCAAATCCCCGCGCTGCGCATTTTGATAATTTACCTCAAACCCCGTTTGACTCTGTGAGCGTGTGGTTCGTGGTAGAGGGATCTGCCATACATCTTTAAACGCTATTTGCACAAATGCTGAGCAGTCGACTCCGTTCAACGTTTCACCACCTAATCGGTACGGCACTCCTTGCCAGCGCTGAAAAACCGTGCCTAATCCATCGTCTTTATCTTGGACAATTGACAGAATCTCTTCTTGAGTAACATAAGTAGGGCCAGAATTGGACGAAATAGGCGATCCTACGCAACCCGTTAGCACACTAGTTATTGATAATGCGAAGAGTATTGGACTTTTAATCATTTATCATCCCAATGAAATGTAACTGAAACATTTTTGAAATATTGCATTCCTACTATGGTTGAGCCTTAACACATTCTCTAATCACTTAGTTGCATTTATCATGAATTCCTCAATAAATAATCGACATTCACTGTCGTTGATTCAAACCATCAGTGCCATTTTCATCACGATGACGTTACTGGTGGTCCTTTTATCCATCACCAGTCTAAAAAGCATCGATAAGGTAGGGCTACAGTTTTCTGGATTGTCTGAACAAACACTACCTTTGGCATTAAATAATGCAAGGTTGACGCAAAATATATTAGAACAAGTACAATCTCTCGGAGATGGCATCCGCACAACGGAATCGGCAGAATTAGAAGCGGTAAACCAGCAATTAAGCCACTTAAACCAGCAGACTGACCAACTTACTGACCAGCTTTTCTCCATCGCTACTCGTATCGGTAACGCGATTACTCAAGATCATCAAGTGTCGTTACGCAGCAAAAGTGCGGCATTTCAGCAGCTCACCTATTCTATTTTATCAACGCAGGCCTCTTTGCTTGAACAGCAGAATGCTATCGATAACGCCGCCACCGCGTTTCGTTACGGATTAAGCTCCATTGGACCGGAGATGAACCGGATCAGTTCATTTCTCGCATTAGATAACCCGGAATCGATGGATGCGGCTAACCGCTTTATTGCCAGTGCAAGTTCGATGGAAAGTACCTTCTTACTGTTAATGATGCAAAACGATCCTGAACAGGCCAAAGTGCAATTTAAAGAAATCCGTAATCGCATGGCGGGAATTGAGCTAGCCTTTGATGATTTCAAAGAGTGGCATCCTGATGTTATGGAGTTTGCAAGCCTGACGGCACCTTATGAAATGGTTAAAGCGGGTTTTGTTGAGCATGGCATTTTAGCACTGATCTTAAATAAAATTGAGCAAGCACAGCAGCAGCGACAAGAAATGGCACAAGCTGCGCAGCTAGCCAAAGACACGGTAGCACTGCTAAATACGATTTCTGCCACCGCAAGTGAGTTGATCAAACACAGTGAGAACGTGGTTCATGACGCAATGCTAATGGTTAAGCAAGTACAATATACTGGCGGCATTATTCTGGTCGCTTTGGTTTTACTAGCATGGCTAGGGTTACGCCACTGGCTAAAGCTGGGGCTGAATAACTTATTGGCCAAGCTTGCATTATTAACTCAACACGATTTTTCTCAACCCGCTCGCTTGATTGGCCCGAGTGAATTTAAAGAAGTTGCTCTACAACTAAACCAAGTTATTGAATCAACAAAATATTCAATTTCTACCGTAACGCGCAATTGTGAAATGCTCTACCAAAATGCCGAAACCAGTCACGATGCAGCCGATAAATCCAACCGCAGTTTAGCCGCACAAAATGATTCGTTGGTTAACATGGTTTCCACCGTGAGTGAGTTGGAATCGGCGATTCGGAATATCGCGCTTGTGACCAGTGAATCTTATGAAGAATCAGTGGCTGCCAGCCAGTTTTCTACGCAAGGGGTGAAAGTAGTGGAACAAAACCGTGTTCGCTTGGAATCTCTTGAAAATACACTGCATTTAAACGATGAAGCAATGCACGAGCTTGACCAGCGCGTGAAGAAAATTCGCGAGATGGTGGATATGATCAGCGGTATTGCTGACAGTACCAACTTACTGGCGTTGAACGCCGCGATTGAAGCGGCAAGAGCTGGCGAACAAGGGCGTGGTTTTGCGGTTGTAGCCGATGAAGTACGCAAATTGGCCAGCGATACATCACAGCAAACCACCAATATCCGAGACATGATGAATGAACTCACCAATGCAACGCAGCGCTCTCGTCAAGCGGTATCGGATTCGCGCCAAGAGATGAGTAATGCGCTGCAATCGAGTCAAGAAGTCAAAACAACATTTGAGCAGATAGAAAAAGCAGTGGAACAGATTCGTGCTCGAGTTGAACAGATAAGCGTTGCAACAGAAGAACAAGAACGAGCGACGGCCGATGTAAGTCAATCTATCAGCCAAGTTTCATCGCAAGGAGAGCAAACCAAATTACAGCTTGAAGCCATGGTCGAAAGTTCAGAGCAGGTGGCTGAAGTTGCGGGTGAACAGCAGGCTATGTTGCATAAATATACGCTCAACTAGCTTATCCAGCGCGGATTTCTGTATTTTCATGACGTTGTCACTTTTTTCTAAATGGTTGGGTAAGCATTTTATCCAACCACTGCTCACGCTTCTCTCGAAAGAGTGGTAGGCCGATAATGACCTGCTTATGGCCCAATTCTGGCTGCGCACGATAAGTACGAAATAGCCGATCCCAACATGACAAGAAAAAACCAAAATTGGAGTGAGTTTCTCGCACAATGACTGAATGATGCACCCGATGCATGTCAGGTGTCACCACCAACCAACGAAGCCAACGGTCCATTTTCAACGGTAATTTTGCGTTACTGTGGTTAAACATCGCGCTCGCATTGAGCACCACCTCAAATATCAATACCGCGAATGGGCTGACACCCAAAATGATCACGCAAGTGATTTTGATCCACAAAGAGAGGATCATCTCAAGTGGGTGAAACCGCGAGCCAGTGGTCACATCAATATCTTGATCAGTGTGGTGCATGCGATGTAAACGCCATAACCAAGGAGAGAAGTGAAAAAGCACATGCTGGGCGTAAATCACGCCATCAAGAATAATAACTGACAGCACAATTTCAGCTACTTGTGGTAAATCCACCCAATTAAAAAGGCCAATCGAGTCTTGCTGCGCCCAATAAGCCGCTTCAATGGCTAACACTGGCATCAATAGCGATAAGCACACGCTATTTAAACCAACCAAACCTAAATTATTCAGCCAGCGAGTGGCTTTACTTTGGGTGAGTGTTTTACGTGGGCAAGACCATTCCCACAGCGCACAAAGCATAAATACAGCGAAAAATATGCTCAAACGGATCAATTCAGGGTTCAGGTTCATACTTAATGGCTCATCTTCAATGGTCTTGTGCTAGGAATCTGCTTGTACTGTAAGTACAATCGGCAGCACTTTCCAGCTTGCCGCCCTGATTTATGAGAATCCACGCATTTAACCATTTGTTCCAACATCGCTTAGCGTTATCGACCAAACCTTTTCAAGCTCGTGGTGCGAAAGTTGAACGTTGCGCCTATTGTCAGGTCGCCACGCAATACTGCTTATGCGGCCATCAACCGGATATGGATACGGATATCGCAGTATTACTGCTGGTTTCTGAAAATGAAGTATTTAAACCCAGTAATACTGGTCGACTAATTGCCGATGTGATTAAAGAAACTTACGTTTATCAGTGGAATCGCACCGAACCTCACGCGGAAATGCTAGCACTGTTGAATAATCCCGCTTATCAACCAGTCGTCATTTTTCCCGAAGAGTATGTGGATGAAAAGCCTCGAGTAATACAAAGCCCTCCCAGCGCGCACGATAAACGCAAACCACTGTTGATATTACTTGATGGAAGCTGGCGCGAGGCAAGACGAATGTTTCGTAAATCACCTTATTTGGATGCGCTTCCGGTGATGTCTATCGCACCTAAAAGCGTATCGCAATATATGATGCGTAAATCTGATAATGAGCAGCATTTATCAACGGCTGAAGTGGCGTCATTGGTATTGGCTGAAGTGGGTGAGCATCAAGCCTCTCTGCTATTAAGCCAATGGTTTGAAGTGTTTCGGGAAAGTTACTTGCTGAGCAAAACCCGCCTAAAGCATGATTTGAGCAGGCCAGTCTTGAAACGTTTCATCGACCAGCAGCAAAGCGAGACGTGACTCTAAAGTTGATCGATTCGGTGATGAGTAATTGCTCAATCGAACCTATAGACCAGATAAATTGGTACTCGGTCACGGATTGTAGGCTGAGCTCTGTGGATAATGCCCAAAGTTTTATTTTTAGCTCATTGATGAGCAAATTTTAGGAGAGATTGCATGTACTACGGCTTTGATGTCGGTGGCACTAAAATTGAGTTTGGTGCGTTTAATGAGAAGTTAGAACGCGTAGCAACGGAGCGCGTTCCTACCCCAACAAACGACTACAATCTGCTAGTTGAAACCATTGCGCAGTTGGTGAGTAAATATGACGCGCAATTGGGTGTGGAAGGTAAAATAGGCCTTGGCCTACCAGGTATGGAAGACGCTAATGATGCTACGGTATTAACCGTCAACGTTCCTGCTGCAAAAGGCAAACCATTGCGTGCTGATTTAGAAGCAAAAATTGGCCGCAGCGTGAAGATTGAAAATGATGCAAACTGCTTTGCGCTTTCTGAAGCATGGGACGATGAGCTGAAAAATGAGCCTTCGGTTATGGGCCTAATTCTCGGCACAGGTTTTGGTGGCGGCCTTATCTATGAAGGGAAAGTGTTCTCTGGCCGTAACCACGTCGCAGGGGAGTTTGGTCATATGCGTCTGCCTCTTGATGCATGGTTACATCTTGGTGATAACGCGCCGATGCTCGGCTGTGGTTGTGGCAAGAAAGGATGCTTAGACAGTTATCTCTCTGGCCGCGGTTTTGAGCTATTGTACGAGCACTATTATAGCGAGCACAAAAAAGCGATTGATATCATTCACGCCAATGAAGCAGGTGAAGCGAAAGCCGTTGAGCATGTTGAGCGCTTTATGGAACTACTTGCCATCTGTTTTGCCAACATTTTCACAGCCAATGACCCACACGTTGTTGCACTCGGTGGCGGTTTATCAAACTTTGAATTGATCTACCAAGAGATGCCTAAACGCGTACCGAAATACCTGCTTTCTGTCGCGAAATGTCCGAAGATCATCAAAGCAAAACATGGTGATTCAGGCGGCGTACGTGGTGCGGCTTTCCTTAATATCAAATCATAAAATCAAACAAAAAGGGCCTATAATCAAACGGGCCCTTTTTTATATCAGTCAAAAGTTAACTCTTTAACCTAAGTTCTGTTTATTTGGTGTTAGCACCTTTTTTACCCACACCTACGTTTTCTTTTTGTTGCAGTGTTAGCTTGCTAAAACCTAACTTTTTAAAGTGGTTATCGCGGTAATTGCGTACCGCTTTTGCGTCAGAAATCATTTCCAGCTGCTGTTCCATTTTTAAAAAATCAGTAATATCAATACCTTCTGCTTCGGCTACTGCTTCTTGAATGTTGTGATGCTTTTCGTAAGAAAAAGTCAGCGTTTTATCTTCATTTTTGTAAGTGTACAAAATGGTGCGAGCCATGATCATCTCTCTAAAATCGTCATTCCCAATTTCGGGAAAATAAACAAAGGCTGATCGCTTACTATCAACCAATTGAAAATGGGGGCGTTGGCAGCGCTGAAACATGACTAACCAACATGTAATGGGCTAGATTTTGCCTTTAAGTGGGATAATTGTCACGCTTTCACCACTGAAATAGCGCAGGATATTTCATTTACAACGCTGTACATATTCAATGACAAACGCCGCTATTGCATCGAGATCATTGATGTTCATCTGTGGTAAAGCACTTTTCACAACTTCATCCGCGGCGATAGCGATGATATTTTCATCATTTGGATATAGCCAAGGTTTACCCACTTCAGCACGGTGCAATTCAATTTTTGGAAAGGTGAGGTTTTTACACCCTTCAACTAAAATTACGTCGAGTTTATCGCAATCAAAGCGAGACAAAAGATATTCGAAATCGGGTTCGGCTTCTGGCGTCTCAGTCATCATGGCATGACGATAGCGCGATGCAACTAACATCTGGCTTGCCCCCGCTTTACGCAGCCGATGGCTATCTTTACCTGGTTTATCAATATCAAAATCGTGGTGCGCGTGCTTAAGTACGCCTAATGTTAGGCCTGCTGCCCTTAACTTGGGCAACAAGGCTTCAAGCAGGGTTGTTTTTCCTGTACCAGAGTAGGCCGCAAAGCCAAGCAAAGGGCATGAAGGCGCTTGATATTTCATGATGTCAAAGTTCCAAATTGTGCCAGATCTTGAGGCGTGTTGAGGTTCAAAAAGCAGTTTGGCGAGTCGCTAAAGTCAACGTAATCTGTGTGGCATTCTTGATAAAGACGGGTGATTTTTCTCTCGCCACGTTCTAAAAATGCAGTCAGTGTTGGCAGCACACGTTGGTGAATAAGGGTGAATACGGGTTGAGCGAAGTGACCATCATGGGCGACTAAAATATCATGCGAGTCTTGAGCAGCATGGCAAAAACGCGCAACAAGATCGTCATTGATCAACGGGCAATCGCAAGGGACAAATCCGACCCAATCGGTTTGTGCATGGGTTAACCCTGCCTGAATTCCAGCGAGTGGACCGGGATAATCAGCCATGGTATCGGAAATGACAGGCGCAAACTGACGATACTGTGCATGGTTACGATTAGCGTTAATCGTCAGGTTAGTAGATTGCGGCTTAAGCTTATTCATGACATGTTGAATCAAAGGTTGGTCATTGAGTTCAATCAGCCCTTTGTCTTGTCCACCCATACGGCTGGCTTGCCCACCCGCTAAAATAACCCAACTTGTTTGTGTGGGAAGTAACATGAAATGTCTCTTAATTGTGCGATGAGAAGAGCGCCGTACAGACAAGTTAAACTCATTGATTGAGCATCACTCGCCCATTTTTAGTGGCGACAAACCAAGGTAAGGATGATAACCCAACTCATGCCTTGGTGCTAACTGGCTGATGATTATAACCAATCTCACTTGCGCGGGTGGATCTTTTTCATTGCTCTCGTTAAGTTGTTCATTGCTCTCACTAAGACACAAACGCCTCCATTAGTTTGGAGGCGTTTGGTCAAGCTAGGCAGTATTATGCATCTTCAGGTAGTAGGAATAACCCCACGGGGTTGATCGTCAGGTAAGGGTGATCAGCGTAACTGGGGTCAAATTGTGACGAGTTGAGTTGCAGTAACAGCTCTTTGTTGTGCCATTTAACCAACACTTCATACATCGACCCCATGTAAGCAATACTGGTAATTTGACACTGTTGGCAGGCATCACCGTCCGCGCAGAGCAAAATAGCTTCTGGTCGAACACCAATTTGATAATTCCCCGCAGGCAAAGCCGTGACACTGTCATCATTAGCGGGGATCTTATAGCCATTGATGATCAGGTATTCACCATCATATTGACCCTCAAAAATATTGGCTTCGCCCATGAAGTTGGCCATAAACATCGAGGTTGGGTGCTTATACAGTTGAGTTGGTGAGCCCTGCTGCATGATGTCGCCATCTTTCATCACAATCACAGTATCAGAAACGGCAAAGGCCTCAGCCTGATCGTGCGTCACATACAAAGAGGTGATATTAAAACGCTGTTGCAACTCTCGAATAGTTTCACGCATGCTGCGTCTTAAATTGGCGTCCAAGTTACTGAGCGGCTCATCGAATAGCAATACCTTAGGCTTAAGCACCAACGCGCGAGCGAGTGCTACTCGCTGTTGCTGACCTCCGGAAATTTGGTCAACGTAACGTTCCCCAAAGCCTTCTAAATCAACCAATTTCAAGGCTTCATCCACTCGCTGTTTCACTTCATCTTTACTCAAGCCAATCATTCTTAGGCCATAACCTACGTTGTCATGTAAAGAAAGGTGAGGAAACAGAGCGTAAGATTGAAACACCATGCAGATGTCACGTTGCTGGATGGAGGTGCTTGTGACATCTTCACCATCAATAAAAATTTGGCCGCTGGTTGGTTTTTCGAGCCCTGCGACCAAACGCAGCACGGTCGTTTTTCCACATCCTGAAGGGCCGAGCAGTGTTACAAGGCTGCCTTTTTTGATTTCTAAATCCAAATTACCAATGACGGTTTTATCGCCAAAACGCTTGCAGACATTCTTTAAAACAACAAAGTTTTCATTTTCCATGGTGATATCTCCAATGGTTATTCTTGGTTATTGGCTTTAGAACGAGAAACACGTGCCTCGCCAACGATAAAATCAAAAATTAAAATAATAGCCAACATCACAACAATCAAAATCGAGCCATATGCGATCGCAACGCCATACTCACCATCTTCTACACGATTCAGGATGTAAGACGTTGCCACCCGTGTTTCTGGTGTCACCAAGAAAATAATGGCGCTGACGGTCGTCATTGCTCGAACAAAGCTGTAAATCAGTGTTGAGAGAATTGCTGGTCGTAATAACGGCAACAGAATATGAGTAATGGTTTTAAAGGAGTTAGCCCGCAAACTGAGTGACGCTTCATCGAGCGATTTATCAAGCTGGCCTAGCCCTGCAATACCTGCGCGAATGCCTACTGGCACGTTACGCATCACCATGGAAATCACAACAATGGCCGCGGTACCGGTGAGGTAAATAGGCGCATCATTAAATGCAAGAATGTAAGATACCCCCGCAACCGTGCCCGGAACGGCGAAGCAAAGCATGGTTGCAAACTCAATCACTTTCTTACCGTAAAATTGCTGACGGACAACGATATACGCAATCAACAGACCAAAGAAGGCGGTTAATGGCGCTGCAACGCCGGCATAAATCATCGTCGTGATAAGTGATGGCCAAGCACCTTCACTCATTCCCATGCCAAACAGATGAATATAGTTTTTAAGCGTTAAACTGTAATCTACACCCCAGTTCACGGTGAAGCTGCCGAAGATGATGCTGCCATAAAGCAAGATGTTAAATGCCATCCAAAAATAGAGCAGTGCC
Source organism: Vibrio sp. 2-2(8) (assembly GCF_963888495.1). Classification (NCBI taxonomy): domain Bacteria; kingdom Pseudomonadati; phylum Pseudomonadota; class Gammaproteobacteria; order Vibrionales; family Vibrionaceae; genus Vibrio; species Vibrio sp. 2-2(8). Next base: position 274,838 of record NZ_CAWPJM010000044.1, read on the forward strand.
GAAACCGTATGTTTAAGTAAGGTAGGCAGCGCTTGCACATCGCCACGATATGATTTGCCGGAAATGGTGACGTATGAACGCTTTCCTATCCACAGATATTGGACAACAAAGATCGCCAACGAAAATAGCAACAAGACGGCCCCAAGTGTACTGGCGGAAGCGTAATCTAATTGAGCTCCTGCGATGTAGAAGTAAATCTGAGTGGCCAACACATCGAAACTGCCCCCAAGTACAAGCGGGTTACTAAAGTCGGCCAGTGATTGGACAAAGATGATTAAGAAACTGTTGGCCAAAGCAGGCTTGAGCAATGGCATGACAATTTTAAAAAAAGTTTGATAACGATTGGCACGCAGCGTGTAGGACGCCTCTTCCAGTGATGGATGTAGGGATTTCATTGCGCCATCTAAAATCATGAATGACATAGGAGCAAAGGCGAGCACTTGTGCCATCCAAATGCCTGTAAAACCATACAGCCAGTTTGTCTGTTGTAACCCAAACCAATCCACCATGAGTTCGGTGATATAACCGGAGCGCCCAAGCATTAAAGTCACCCCAAGCCCAACGACAAAAGGGGGAGTCACAATGGGAAGAATAGAAAAAATTCGCGCAATGAAAGCGGAGCGAGTGGCAATGCGTGTGGTATAGATAGCAAAGATCAAACCAAAGAAAGTGGCACCTATACCCACAGATACGCCAAGCAGTACGGAGTTCCAAACAATTTGTATGATCTGCGCTCGGCTCAAAATTTCAATGAATTGCCACGCAACAAAGTTCCCCATTTCATCTTGGAACATCGGTACAAAGATGGCGATACTCGGAAAGATAATAAAAATCGTGATCAAGAGAATAATCGAGATCAGAGCACCAATCACGAAGCTGTCACCGCCCAAAAACTCAAGACGAGCCAATGCCAATGTCATGACAGCACTTAAGGCAATAAATAGTGCAATGGTTGAATAACCTAAACCTTGCTGGGTATACCAAGAGCTGACCAACACGAAAAACATGCATGCCGCTGAATAACCGATATCAAAATAGTGACGGTGTTTGGCGTACTTATTACCTGCATAGCAAGGGCGAATGAGAAGTACACCCGGAAGCGCAAACCATAACCAAGAAATATTGGCACGGCTCCAACCCATAGCGGCATAAAACTCTTGCGATGTTGAATCAAACACTCCGTAATCAAGTGCAAAAGAGGGCAACAGCACAAACGCACACAATAACGTCAGGATCCAATAAAAAATCGGGTCCCTATGCGAGGTTTTTAGCGGCCGATGTGGTGCAGTGCCTGCTGTAAATTCATTCATTTTTCTGTACCAAAGTTATTTGTAGCCACACGGTGATAAGCCTGGTATTGGCTTTATAAAAAGGGCAGTAGGCACTGCCCATCGAGGCTAAGATAAGGGAATGCGTTGGCTATTCACCCATTTTTACAACATTAACCCACTTATTAATCAATCGCTTACGTTCATCAGAGGATCCGTAGGTATCCATGTCATAATCGATCAAGGTTAACTTTTTAGGGTCGAGGGCGTTGGGGGATTGTTCCGCTTGAGTGTTAGTTAAAATTTGGAAAGATTGACCTTCTTTCCATGCCAGCTCTTGTCCTTCTTTTGACATGACCCAGTCAACAAACCGTTTCGCGTTATCAAGGTTACGCGACCCTTTGATAATGCTCACACCACCAATTTCATAACCTGTACCTTCACAAGGCGAAATCAGCTCCAGCGGTGCTCCTTTCGATTGTTCGAGTGAGTAGTCATGCAAAAAACCAATACCAATCGCAATTTCACCACGCGCTGAGTTACGTGAAGGGGTAACACCTGATTTGGTGTATTGAGAGACGTTTTTGTCGAGTGCTTTGAAATAATCAAAGGCTTTATCTTCATCCCAAAGTTGAATGAAGGTGGCTAATGCGGTATAGGCAGTCCCCGAACTTTGTGGGTCAGAGATTTGAATCTCTCCTTTGTATTCAGGTTTGGTTAAATCATTCCAGCAGCGCGGGATCGGTAATCCTTTTTCAGCCAAACGTTGAGTATTCACCCCAAAACCTAAAATACCCATATAAACGGCCGAAGAGTAGTTCCCTTTGCGTTTCGCTGGATCTTTAAATCCATCCATAATGAATTCAAGCTGCGGGGATTGGTAAGCGTGTAAGAGATCCATTTCACCCGCCTGTGATTGAGGATCCAACGTGCCGCCATACCAAACATCCGCGCGTGGGTTCTTCTTCTCTGCTTCGATTTTGGCCAGCGTGCTACCAGAGCCATTGCGAACAAAAGAGGTTTTTACGTCATATTTATCAGAAAAGGCTTTAGTCGCTGTCTCGCACATGGCGTTAGTGGCACTGCAATAAACCACGAGTCGGCCTTCAGCAAATGCTTGAGGCGCGGCAAGCGAAGCACCGAGAATGCAGGTAGCAAGTACACTGCGAGGTAATCTATCTTTCATGTCTGTTTCCTCTTGTTATTTTCATTACTTAACGTAGACGTAGGGCAGCGTTAAGTTTCATCACATTCCTGTGATTTCGTTTTTGCTGCATGACACAGCGAAATCAGAAAACAACGTGAGGAAAGGTTATGACATAGTGACGGCATTCCCTGCACGCTGTTGCGCTTTTAAAAAGGGCAAAATCAGTAATCCAATCAGTGCGGCTGAGAGGGTAATGACACTGAAAAATCCTTCCCAACTAAATTGTTCAATAATGACAGCCAATGGGTAACTGGCTAACGCTGCACCAAGATAGCCAAATAAGCCGACAAAACCGGTCGCGGTTCCAGCCGCATCCTTGTGCGAACATTCAGCGGCGGCCATTCCTATCATCATTTGCGGACCAAAAATAAAAAATCCGATGGAAAAGAAGCAGCTCGACAACACCACAAAGTTGTCAATCGGTGTTAGCCATAACGCGGCCACTGAAATGAAAATGCCTAGCGCAAAAATCAAGTTCATCGGCGCTCGATTGCCTTTAAAAAATTTGTCCGAGCCCCAACCACCAAATAGCGATCCTAAAAATCCTCCGACTTCAAACATTGATACGGCAGCGTTGGCCGAAAAAAGCTCATAACCATGCCGTTCAGTGAGGTATAAATTACCCCAATCATTTAGCGCGATACGCACCACATACACCAGTAGATAGGAGCTACATAACAGCCAAATGTACTTATTCCCTAGCACGTAACGACTTAAAATTTGGCGAAATGGCAGCCCTTTACCTTCAGACTCATGGCGCTTTTCTAATTCATCGTTACGCCACTCACCCACTGGGGGTAACCCTAACGTTGTGGGCTTATCTTGCATGCGAAAGCAGAGCACTAAACCAACGATGATCGCCAAGCAACCCGGTGCAATAAATCCGTACCGCCAACCAAAAGTCACAGCGATAAAACCAATGCTTATCGGAATGAGTGCGCCACTTAAATTGTGGCAAGTGTTCCAGATAGACCACCAAAACCCACGTTCAGATCGGGAATACCAGGTGGTGAGCAATTTAGCGCACGGCGGCCATCCCCAACCTTGGAAAAAAGCGTTCAATGTCCAAAGCACGGTAAATGCGGCTAGGGAAGAGCTCAAACCAAACAGCACATTGATCACGCCCGTTGCAACCAGCCCCAAACCCATGAAGTAACTCGGTTTTGATTGGTCGCTGACCATGCCAGAAACAAACTTTGACAAACCGTAGGTCATGTAAAAGAGCGTACCAAGCAGACCAACATCGGAATGTTCAAGCCCGAGATCAGTGAGCATCGCAGGCATGGCAAAATTGAGACTTTTGCGTGTGAAATAAAACACCCCATAGCCGACGTACATCGATAACATTAAATGCAAGCGCCAGTAACGATAGGTTGCATCAATGTCCTGTGGTTCTATAGGTGCTGATGTCGGTTTTGAAATCAGAAAACCCAGCATGCTTTGTTTCTCCCTAGTGCTAAGAGATGGTATCGGAGTGATTCATCAAATGAATGAGACAAAGTTATAAGTGACTAGGAAATTTTCCTAGTTTGTTGATATTGTGAGCGGTTTTGTGGGCAAGTTAACAGTTATGCGCGTCCCAAGCGGTATTTGGCTACGCTGCGATTCAATTAAAAATGTGCCACCCAGTGCGCTGACGCGTTCTTCGATGCCGAGTAAGCCTTGGCCTTTGCTGCGCCAATCGGAAGCTAAACCAATGCCATTATCACGCAGCTCGACACTGAACATGTCACCGGGAACAAGGCTTAATTGCACGGCTGATGCTTGTGCATGTTTGCACACGTTATTAAGCAGCTCTTGAATAATTCGATACAGTGTAACGGCCGTAATGTCATCTAAACGCTCTGCAAAAATTCCGAAATTCAGACGAAAATCGACGTGTCGTTCCGCAAATTTCATTTCACTTGCAAGCTGCCGAATTGCGCTCTCAAGCCCCAATTCATCAAGCGCATGAGGGCGAAGCTCGGTTAATAATTGACGTGTCGATGAGTGAATTCGTAGCGCGAGCGTGTTGATCGTCTCAGCGATGTTGGTTTGTTTTTCATTTTGTGCCAAGCGACTAGCGAGCATGGATTGGATCTGTATCGCGGTGATATTTTGGCCAATTTCATCATGCAGTTCGCGTGCAACTGATTTTCGGATTTGCTCTTCAACCTTGACTAATTGCCGAGCCAGTTGCTGTTTGTTCGCGAGTTCGATTGCCAGCTTTTGGTTAATTTTAGCTAAGCGTTGCGCCAAGAAATATTGACGGCTAATCGCAATACCAAGCCCTAAACCAACAAAAGCCTGCGTCGCTATAAAACTTTGTAGTTCAATATCGGATTCAAATGAACCTGTCATTTGCCGTGCCGTAGCAAGCAAAATACTGTTCATTAGACTAGCCAATACGCCGCCTTGCCAACCGTATTTATAAGCCATAAAAATATTGGGAAGCAGGAAAATGAGCAGGGCGATCGGTTTGAGCTGCTCTAGCAAGGTTAACTCCGCGATCAATCCGCCACTAAAAAAAAGCAAACACCACAGCAACGCAGAGGGGCGAAGTGTTACGTCCTGATGGATGAGATCGGGTGACAGTGGTCTCCAGATCTGCTGATGTAGATAATCGTACAGGAGAAATAAGAACGGAGTGAGCAGTATACCGCCGGTCAGAGCTGAAACGGTCGCTTGTGCCACGTAATGCAGTTCGAGGTTGAGCGGTTTGACCAACAGCAAAACCGAGCTCCCACATAAGATGCCGTAAACGACCGTCAACCCGGTAAGCGCCAACAGTTTTTTCCAATAAACGTGCAGTGATGTCCAGAGAGATTGAAAGGCAATCGCCAGCCAATAAGCGATCAATGCAAACAGCAGTAATAGATATTCATGAGCAGCGATAGCCAACACATGCCCGAGCGACACCACTATAGCCATTTCGCATAAAGTGATCCCAAGCCAAAAACGACGTGGTGCAAGAGCGAGTGTGGCCAGCTTTAAGCCTGTGGGCAAAAACAGACCAGCCAGCAATAAATCAGGAGTTAAGTAGCGGCTGATGTTCCATAAACAAAACCAACCAATTGAATACAAAACGCATGCAAATGCATAGCTAAAGCCAGAGGAGAGAGACAACCGAGGTAAAGCTTCAGAAAATCGATGATGAAAATGCATAGTCGCTTCTATAACGTCTCGTTAACCAACAGTTGGTGAGTAATAGCAAAGCGGATGAGATCCACATTGTTGGTAAGCCCCAGTTTGCTTAAAATATTTGCCCGATGCACGTGAATCGTTTTGTGGCTAATTGATAAATCGTAACCAATCTCTTTGACGTCTTTGCCTAAAATCAGGTGATCAAACACCTCTCTTTCGCGTTTAGTTAACCCTTCAAGGACAGATGGCGTACCTGAAGCATTGCTTAGGTTAATTAAGGCATCGGCACACAAATAGCGATCACCATTAGCCACGGTACGAATGGCGCTCACTAACTCTCCAGGCCCACAACGTTTTGATAAATAACCACAAGCGCCAGCTTCTAACGCTTTACTGACAAAGGACGCTGAATCATAAATAGAGAGAATGATGGCTTTAAAGTCCGGCTGAGCGCGGCGCAGTTTCTCTAACAACACAAGCCCACTTTCGTCGGGCATTGAAATGTCGATAACTGCCACATCGATAGAAGCGTTCACCAGAGCACGAAATGCTTCGCGCGCGCTACCATACTCACTGTGGACATGAATGTCTGGTTCAACCGATAACAGTTGTGCAAAACCAGAGCGAACCATGAGGTGGTCATCCACCAAAGCAACTGAAATCATACGGGTATCCTATAGGTTTGCAGTGATAGTCGCAGATGTATCAATAAGTATCAAAAACCAGCGCAGGGGATGTGATTGCTCTCTCGAAACTTATGATCAGTGGCAGGTAGGCATTAAATGAGCGAGTTACTCGCACTACGAGGGCAGTGAAACAAAAACATCGCTTGCAGTTCGAGCCTTGAACAAGTAACGTTGCGCAGTTTTTTATACAATTCACATTTATTAAGGTACTGGTTTTGATCTCCACCGCGAATATCACTCAACAATTTGGCGCAAAGCCTCTGTTTGAAAACATTTCCGTTAAGTTTGGCGAAGGTAATCGCTATGGCCTGATTGGCGCTAACGGTTGTGGTAAGTCAACATTTATGAAGATTCTAAGCGGAGAGCTTGAACCTTCGAGTGGTAACGTTAGCTATGATCCTAACGAACGTGTGGCGAAACTGAATCAGGATCAATTCGCTTACGAAGAGTTCACGGTTATCGACACGGTAATCATGGGCCACAAAGAGTTGTGGAAAGTTAAACAAGAACGTGACCGTATCTATTCTCTGCCTGAAATGACCGAAGAAGATGGCATGAAGGTTGCGGATCTCGAAACTGAATTCGCGGAAATGGACGGCTACATGGCCGAGTCTAAAGCCGGTGAATTGTTGCTTGCGGTAGGCATTCCTCTTGAACAGCACTTTGGTTTGATGAGCGAAGTGGCACCAGGTTGGAAACTGCGTGTGCTATTGGCGCAAGTTTTGTTTGCTGAACCACACATCATGCTGCTTGACGAACCAACCAACAACTTGGATATGGATACCATTCGCTGGCTAGAAGATACGCTAAACCAACGTAACTGCACCATGATCATCATCTCGCACGACCGTCACTTCTTAAACAGCGTATGTACACATATGGCTGACTTGGATTATGGTGAACTGCGTCTTTACGCGGGTAACTATGACGAGTACATGACAGCGGCATCACAAGCGCGTGCTCGTCTGCTCTCTGATAATGCCAAGAAGAAAGCACAGATTGCTGAACTGCAAACTTTCGTTGCACGCTTTTCTGCGAACGCATCTAAAGCGAAGCAAGCGACGTCACGAGCTAAGCAGATTGACAAGATCCAATTGGACGAAGTTAAAGCCTCTAGCCGCCAAAACCCTTTCATTCGTTTTGAACAATCGAAAGAGTTGTTCCGCAACGCGTTAGAAGTTGAAAACCTTAGCCAAGGTTTTGAAAACGATCTATTCAGTAACTTCAACGCCATTTTTGAAGTAGGCGAACGCGTAGCGATCATTGGTGAAAACGGCGTCGGTAAAACAACACTGCTTAACACCTTAGCGGGTGTACTTGAGCCTCGTAGCGGCAGCTACAAATGGTCTGAAAACGCGAACATTGGTTACTACGCTCAAGATCACGCGCACGATTTTGCCGAAGATATGAACCTGTTTGACTGGATGAGCCAATGGCGTCAAGAAGGGGATGACGAGCAAGTGATCCGCAGCTTCTTAGGGCGCATGTTGTTTGGCCAAGATGACATCAAGAAATCTGTTAAGGTCATCTCTGGTGGTGAACAAGGCCGTATGTTGCTTGGTAAGCTAATGATGCATAAGCCAAACATGCTGTTGATGGATGAGCCAACCAACCACATGGACATGGAATCGATCGAATCGCTCAACACGGCGTTGGAGAACTACAAAGGGACTCTGTTCTTCGTATCTCACGACCGCGTATTTGTGGATTCACTGGCAACGCGCATCATTGAAATCCGTGATAACAAACTGACCGATTTCAAAGGCACTTATGCTGAATTCTTGAAATCTCGTGGCGTAAACTAATCCACGGTTTACTCTTAAGAAAAGGCTTCCTGCGGGAGGCCTTTTTAATGCCTGCAATCTGGAACGAGCCAAAAAATAGAGTGCATTAAAATGGAGCGCACGTTCCAATTTGGTGCGCTTCTTATGAATGCGTTTATTCTTCCATCATGCAACAACTCCCTTGATATTTATATAATTCACTCTATTTCAATAAGTTATTTGATATTGAAAAGTTATTGATTCATTTGTTTATTTTGGAATGTATTTTGCTTTAAGGCTGTTCAATACCAATAACTCACTATATTGGTGAGAAAATAATCAAGTAGCACAGGATTGGTGCACAACATTTCAATGGAGAATCACTAAGATGACTCAAACCGTAAGTCAGGTTCAAGGTGCCGTACAAGCCCTGACTCAAAGTTCTGATACGCTATTTTTGCTGCTCGGTGCAATCATGGTGTTTTTAATGCACGCCGGATTTGCCTTTCTTGAGGTGGGGACTGTGCGTAAAAAGAACCAAGTGAACGCGCTGGTAAAAATTCTCGCCGATTTCGGTATTTCTACAATCGCCTATTTTTTTATCGGTTACTGGATAGCCTACGGCGCTCATTTCTTTGCTGATGCACAAACCCTTGCCCAAGGGAACGGCTATCATCTAGTTAAGTTCTTTTTTCTATTGACGTTTGCCGCCGCTATTCCTGCTATCGTTTCTGGAGGCATTGCCGAGCGCGCTCGGTTTTACCCGATTCTCATTGCTACTTTTTTCACAGTTGGGTTTGTTTATCCTCTGTTTGAGGGAATGATTTGGAATGGCAATTATGGCGTGCAAAACTGGTTTGAAGCTCAATTCGGTGCTGCTTTTCACGATTTCGCTGGTTCGGTGGTCGTGCATGCGGTCGGCGGATGGATTGCACTCATCGCTGTCATGTTTCTAGGAATGCGTAAGGGAAGAGTACGTGCAGGAAAGCACACCAACTTTGCTCCATCCAACATTCCGTTCCTAGCATTGGGCGCGTGGATTCTTTGTGTGGGCTGGTTTGGTTTTAACGTCATGTCAGCGCAAACATTAAATGGAATTAGTGGATTAGTCGCGATGAACTCTTTAATGGCCATGACTGGTGGTATTTTAGCAGCGTTAATTGTCGGAAAAAATGACCCTGGCTTTATCCACAATGGTCCTCTAGCGGGATTAGTCGCGGTGTGTGCAGGATCGGACTTGATGCACCCACTGGGTGCCTTAGTGACAGGAGTGGTTGCGGGTGCTTTATTTGTTTGGTTGTTCACTCAATTACAAAACCGAACGAGAATAGACGATGTATTAGGTGTATGGCCATTACATGGTGTTTGTGGTGCATGGGGCGGGATTGCCGCTGGTATTTTTGGCCAATCATCACTCGGCGGCCTAGGTGGTGTCAGCCTCGCCGTTCAACTACTAGGAACCTTATTGGGTATTTCAGTGGCAGTATTAGGCGCCGCAATCGTTTATGGCTCTCTCAATGTATTGACTGGATTGCGTTTATCTGAAGAAGACGAATTTAACGGCGCGGATTTGGCTATCCATAAAATCTCCGCCATTAACGAAGATTGATTACATATAGACCGAAGCCGCGCGGTACTTCGGTCTATTTCATAGCTCGGTTTATGTCACAGAAAATAAGCAATCAATGGCCATTTTATACTATGGTCTAACCCTCAAAACTACTGTTGTTATTGCATCGGTGCTAAGCTAGCAAAAAAGCGTGCAATAAGGAGATAGTATGAATTTCCCTTACAAGAATATCGTGATCCTCACGGGGGCAGGCATTTCAGCGGAATCAGGCATCAAAACATTTCGTGCTCAAGATGGGTTATGGGAAAACCATAAAATAGAGGATGTCGCGACCCCTGAAGGTTTCGCACGTGATCCCGATCTCGTACAGGATTTCTATAATCAGCGTCGTCGAAAACTCCAATCTGAATCAATACAACCTAATGCCGCCCACATCGCGCTTGGTAAATTAGAGCAAGAGCTAGAGGGAAACGTAACGATTATTACGCAGAATATTGATAACCTTCATGAGCGGGGTGGTAGCAAACAGGTGATTCATATGCACGGTGAGCTGCTTAAAGCACGCTGCAGCGTTTCTAACCAAGTAATAGAGCATAAAGACGACATTCTGAGCGGAGAGCTTTGTCATTGCTGTCAAATTCCAGCTCAAATGCGACCTCATATTGTTTGGTTTGGCGAAATGCCACTGCGCATGGGCGATATTTATTCAGCACTCGAGACGGCTGATCTTTTTATCTCTATCGGTACATCGGGTGTTGTTTATCCTGCTGCAGGCTTTGTTCATGATGCCAGAATGCATGGCGCGCACACCATTGAGATCAACTTAGAACCGAGTGCCGTTGAAAGTGAGTTTGAGGAAAAACGCTACGGTAAAGCCAGTATTGAAGTTCCGCGGTTAGTGGAAGAGATATTAGGGTTAGAAATGCCAAAAAAGAAACACGCCTAGAGTAGGCGTGTTATCTAAACATTGAATATGATCAATTATTTACTTTGAGCTTCTGGAAGTATTCGTCGTACAACACATTCGCTTCTCCCACCTCATCTTGCCAAAACCCGCTGTCCATCACAGATTGTGGAGGGAAGATATTAGGATCATTGGCGAAAGATTTGGGTAACAGTGAATAGGCTGTTTTAACGGGAGTTGGGTAACCAATTTCTAATGCGATTTTTGCTGCATTCTCAGGGCGCAATAAGAAATCAATCATCTTATGAGCCGCATCAACGTTTTTGGCCCCGGCCGGAATGGATATGCTATCCATCCAGAAAATCGCGCCTTTTTCTGGCCAAATAATGTCAATTGAAGCGCCTTCTTGGCGGGCCATATACGCCGAGCCATTCCATAACATACCTAAAGAAACTTCACCCGCTAAAAAAGGGTTTGCCGGAAAGTCGGAGTTGAACACTAACACGTTTGGAATCAGTTTTTTAAGCTCTTCATAGGCCGCTTTAATTTCGTCAGGATCCGTCGTATTAGGTGAGTAACCAAGCTTACTCAGTGCAATATGGAACACCTCACGAGCATCGTCCATCATCATCAACTGACCTTCCCACTTGGCATCCCATAAGTCGCCCCAGTTTTTGATCAGTGATTTATCAAGCATGTCGGTATTAATACCAATCCCCGTTGCGCCCCAGATATAAGGGATAGAAAATTTGTTGTTTGGGTCGAACGATTTATTGAGATAGTTAGAATCAAGATCAGCAAAATGAGAAAGCTTAGCGTGGTCAATCTCCTGCAACATGCCTTCTTTACGCATTTTAGAAACAAAGTAGGTGGATGGCACGACAAGATCGTAGCCGGAACCTTGAGTCTTTAACTTGGCATACATGCTTTCATTAGACTCATAGGTTGAGTAAATGACTTTAATTCCTGTCTCTTTGGTGAAATCTTCGAGAACGTCGTGGGGGATATATTCAGACCAGTTGTAAAAATAAAGCTCTTGATCTGCAGCCATTGCAGGCGTAGTGAATAGAGTTGCTGCGCAAATAGCGCCAGCATACAGTGTGCTTTTCATTACGTTTCCATTTTAGTCGGTGCCAAAGCTTAACTAGGCAAGGGTGCGTGATACGAAAGTGCAAAGTATACCAGTTTTAACGAAAATAGGCAGCTAGTGCTGCCTATTTCATACTTTTTGCGGAATTATTGACCCGCTTTTAACTTCATAAAGTAATCTTCATACTGCACAGTTTTTTCACCAACGGCAGATTGCCATTCAACACGATCTAAATCATCTTGAGATGGGAAAAGAGCAGGGCTGTCTTTAAATTTCTCATTAGACGCTTTCACGCCAGTTAAATAACCCGTGTCGCGAGAAATTTGTTCTGCAATTTCTGGACGTAGCAAGAAGTCGATCATCATATGTGCGGCTTCTACGTTTTTGGCACCAGAACTGATAGCAAAGTTGTCAACCCAACCGATACCGCCTTCTTTAGGGAAAACAAGCTTAATTGGCAAGCCTTCTTTTTGCGCCGCTGCTGCAGAGCCATTCCACAGCATACCTAAGCCAACTTCACCAGAGAGGTAAGGAGCGGCAGGGTTATCTGAGTTAAATACCAATACATTGGGCATTAGTTTTTGCAGCTCAGCGTAGGCCTCATCAATTTGCTTTTCATCCGTAGTGTTACCTGAGTAACCTAACTTACGAAGGGCAATATGGAATACCTCACGAGTATCATCCATCAACATTAGCTGGCCTTTCAACTCTGGGTTCCATAGGTCACCCCAGCTTTGGAAATCATTGGGATCATACATATCGGTATTAACCGCAAGCCCAGTGATAGCAACCACGTGTGGAATTGAATAATCATTATTTGGATCGTAAGGTTTATTCAAATAGTTGTTATCAAGGTTTTTAAAGTTGCTTAATTTAGACTTATCAATCTTTTGTAACATACCTTCATCGCGCATTTTAGAAACGAAGTAGGTGGATGGAACAACAAGATCATAACCTTGGTTGTGAGTTTTTAGCTTTGCATACAGGGTTTCATTCGATTCATAAGTTGAATAAATGACCTTGATGCCGGTCTCTTTCGTAAACTGCTCTAGAAGACCACTGTTAATGTACGGCCCCCAGTTCATGAATACTAGTTCCTTGTTTTCATCCGCTGTTACTGCTCCAGAGAACAAAGAAAGCGCACATGCACTACCAGCTAATAGAGTAGCCCATTTTTTCATTGACGTTAGCTCCAAACCAAACGTTGCCTATTTTTAGGCGTTAGATAGAAAAACAGAATGACGATTTGTCATTCTGTTTCGCGTAATGTATTACAAGATGTCGATTCTACTTCACTTTTTCCCTTGCTAACAACTGTGATGTGATTACTAGAGCCAATGAGACAACTAACATCACGGTCGCCAGAGCGTTAACTTCTGGGGAAATCCCAACTTTAACCATAGAATAAATCTTCAATGGTAAAATTTCGTAAGTAGGGCCAGTTACAAACGAGCTAATGATCACATCATCTAATGACAGTGTGAAACTCAGCAACCAACCAGCCGCAACTGCCGGTTTCGCTAATGGCAAAATGATTTTGGTCAAAATCACCCATTCGCCAGCACCGAGATCTTTGGCAGCTTCGAGCATCTTTACATCAAATCCGTTGAGGCGACTGTAAACAGTCACAACAACGAAAGGTAAGCAGAATGTAATGTGTGCAATCAACAAAGTAAGAAAACCTAGCTGAGCACCTAACACTAAGAATAGCGCAAGTAGCGAAATTGCCATGACAATATCTGGGGACATCATCACAACAAACAACATACCATTAACTGCACGTTTACCTTTAAATTGATAACGAAAAAGGGCTACAGCAGTTAAACTGCCAATCAGCGTCGCTGCTGTGGCTGAAAAAACCGCTACATTCAGCGAGTGCCATGCGGCCTGAACTAAGCTGTCGTTTGCAACTAAAGCGTGGTACCACTTCGTAGTGAAACCGCCCCATTTAATACCAAATTTGTTGTCATTAAATGAGTTTACAATCAGCACTATGATAGGTAGGTATAGAAATACATACACTAAACTCATAAAGCTAAATCTAACTGTTTTGCCCATTAGTCTAGCTCCACTTTCTTATTCAATAACTTACCAGCACGATAGTATGCATAAAGCATTACAGCCATCGCCAGAGTCAAGGCAATGCTGGTCGCGGCGCCAAATGGCCAATCACGAGCATTCAATACTTGGCTCTTAATCACGTTACCAATCAGCAGGTTTTTCGCGCCACCGAGTAAGTCAGCAATGTAGAACATACCTAATGCTGGCAGTAACACCAATAAGCAGCCCCCGATGATACCCGGCATGGTCAATGGCAATACTACCTTCAGTAAAGTTTGAAGCTTATTTGCCCCTAGATCTCGCGCGGCTTCAATGTAAGTATCGTCCAATTTTTCAATAGCAGAATAGAGCGGAAGAATCATAAAAGGCAGCAAGATGTAAACCAAGCCAATCATTACCGCTGTCTCGGTGTACATAATACGCAGTGGTTTGTCTATGATGTCTAAAGCCATTAAAGCTTGGTTTAGGATGCCTTGCGTACCCAGCACTATTTTTAATCCGTAGGTACGGATAAGAGAGTTCGTCCAAAAAGGAACAATCACCAAAAACAGCATAATTGGACGCCATTTTTGTGGCATTTTTGCGACAATGTAGGCAAATGGATAACCAATAACCAAGCAGAGAAGGGTAGCCACAATTGCCATATAGAAAGAGTGCATGAGCACTTTGGCGTAAAGTGGATCCAATAGGCGTGTATAGTTATCAAGCGTGAAGGTCATTTCAATTAAGTTGGCTTCATCGCGAGTCAAAAAGCTAGTACCAATGATCATAACGTTAGGGATTAGCACAAACAGCACTAACCACCCAACAATCAATGTGATAATAGCATTTTGAAGATTAAGCTTCTTGCTCATCATCGAGTACTACCTCCCAGCTTTCAACCCAAGTGATAGCGACTTTCTGGCCGAGAGAATGGTCCACATCAGGATCATCTTCGTTAAAGAATTCGCTAACCGTCACGCGCATGCCTGATTCTTCCAATTCGACTACAGATTCTAGAGTCATGCCTTTGTAGGTACGTTCTGTCACGTGCCCAACAATGCCTTTTTCTTCTGACTCTTTAATCTCTTCGATGCGAAGATCTTCAGGACGCAGCAAAACTTGTAGTTTGTGTCCGGGTTGTACATTTTGATCGTGGTAAACCACCGCTTCAACACCTTCGATATGTGCACGAATACGCTTATCATCAATTCGTTCAATCGTTTCAGCATTAAATACGTTGATCTCACCGATGAAGCGAGCAACAAATAGGTTTTTAGGGTCTTCGTAAATTTCACGTGGAGAGCCATCTTGCTCAATTTTCCCTTCACGCATAACAATAATGCGATCCGACATTGATAAGGCTTCTTCTTGATCGTGCGTAACGAAGATAAAGGTGATCCCAAGCTGACGTTGAAGCTGCTTAAGCTCCATTTGCATCTGCTTACGCAGTTTATAGTCAAGCGCGGATAAAGATTCGTCAAGCAACAGAACCTTAGGTTTATTAACAACGGCACGCGCGATAGCGATACGTTGTTGTTGACCACCAGAAAGTTGACTTGGTTTACGCTGGGCCATCGCGTCGAGGCGTACCATCCGCAGTGCTTCCATCACACGGGGTTCAATGTCCGCCGTTGGCACTTTTTGCATACGCAAACCAAACGCGACATTTTCAAATACTGTCATATGTGGGAAAAGTGCATAGCTTTGAAAGACGGTGTTAACGTGTCTCTGTTCAGCAGGAACTTTCGTAACATCTTGATTATCAAGAGTAATTGAACCTTGATCTGCGGTTTCAAAACCTGCAATCATTCTTAGTACTGTTGTTTTACCACAGCCAGAAGGACCAAGTATCGTTAAGAATTCGCCATGATTAACATCAAGGTTTAGGTTGCCAATGATTTCCTTACCATCGAAACTTTTACTGATACCAGAAAGACGAACTACTGGTTTTCCTACTGATTTTTTTACGTTCAACGTCTGTTTTTCTCCCACCTTGGTCTATAGGGATGCCTATCTTACGACCTGTCGCTATACACAATTGAGGCGCGCATCATAATCACCAAAAGAGTGAATTCAAAGCGTTTTCTTATATTGATACAGAAAAAGTTTTGTAGGTAGCAGTAAAGATTGATTACCATACAGAACTAACTAACTGTTCAATGCTTTCAAGTGGTTAATTATCAACCAAACACATAATAATGCAAGATCAGATTAGGCTTCTGATTTTGGACTAGAGTGTATTGCAGTATAATGACAATAACTTTGTGACCCAAATACAGGCAACTTGCTTTTCCGTTGCCTAGGACATTTTATGAATAATGATATTGAAAAAGATTTCAATTTAGGTGGTAGTGTAGAGCATGCGCTCAAGGGAGATTACGAGCTAAAAGTCAACGCCGTGCTCAAAGAGGCATGGGATTGTACGATCAAGCAATTTATCTCCTTTTCTCCTTCCATCGTGATTCTTTTATTTGTGCAGCTTGCGATCTTCTATATTGCTTTAAAATTGCAACTGGGTGATCCATCACTAATCTTGGATGCGTTAGAAACACCAGAAGCTTTCACAGGCAATATTGTACAAGCTATTTTTGTGGCTAATTTTAGCTATGAGGTCGTTAGTGCACCTATTTATGCTGGCGTGAGCTTAATGGCGATGAGTCATGTCGCTGGGTTAAGAACACAGCCAAGACATATAGGTAAGGGATTACAGTTCACCATCCCAGTGATTTTAGCAACGCTATTCAGCTTATTACTGCAAGGTGTAGCAGGAATGATTTTCCCATTGCTATCAATGTATTTGAGTATTGCGTTTAGCCAATCCATCTTATTGATCTGCGAAAAACGGGTTCCACCTATGCAATCACTGCTATTATCCTTACGCGCAGTAAATAAAAAAATCGTTCCTATTGCCGTGATTTATTCCGTGATCATGCTGATGTTCGTTGCCGCCGCGCTCTTTTATGGGATAGGTTTCATTTTTGTATTACCTTTCTTCTTCCATGCTAAAGGGATTATTTATCGCAATATGTTTGGCATCAAACTAAAGATCATAGCGACTAATCAATCCGACAATAATCCAAATTCTCAGGTGTTCAATGCGTAAAATAATCTTACTTACCGCCATCTCGCTCGTGGTTGTGAGCTGCAGCGTTTATTACGTCAAGCAAACCTCAACTGAGACGACTTACAAAAGCGACATTCCATCTTTGCAAGGTGCAAGAGCTATTGGCAAAGCGCCTGACTTCTCAGCCATCGATGATGTGAATGAGAAAAAGCATGCTTTTTTTTCTTTCTTAAAACCAGGGATAGCTTGGGAAAATTTACGTGTTTTGCGAGAGCGTGAAATATTAGAGAGGATTGCACAACATCATCTAAGCAATCAGATAGCCAAAAGTGACTATAGTGAGGCGCAAAAACTCTCTAAGCGATATGAAGTACCGATTCCTGCAGAAGGCATCACTAGCGCATGGTTAGAAAACATGCTGCATCGAGTTGACGTTTTACCCGAAGCGTTAGTCTTGACCCAGGCAGCGAATGAATCGGCTTGGGGAACCTCTCGCTTTGCAACTGAAGGAAACAACTATTTCGGTCAATGGTGTTACAGTGTAGGGTGTGGGTTGGTACCTTTGCAACGAGTGGAAGGTATGACACACGAAGTGGCGAGTTTTGGTTCTGTTCAAGAGTCAATCCACGGTTACTTCATGAATGTTAACCGCAACTCCGCTTATCATGATTTACGAGAGATTCGTTTTCGATTAAGAAAAAATAATGCCGATTTATTGAGTGCTGACAGTGCCATGGAGATGACCAATGGCTTACTGAAATACTCAGAGCGCGGAGAAGCTTATGTGCAAGATCTTCAATCTATGATGCGTCACAATCAGCCTTTCTGGACAGAATAATAATGAAAAAAAGAACGCTTACCTTATTACTGACAACGTTATGCTTTGCTAACGCATTTCCCGTTAACGCTCAAGAGTATATGTTTACATACTCCAAGTTGTTTTCAGCAATGAAAAATAACGTGAAAGAAGAGTACCCCAATGTCAAAGTCGCTTATTATTTCCTTAATGCCAATACCAAGCAGCTCTGCCCAATAGAGAAGGCTTGGATGGAAAAAGAAAAGCACTATGAAGCGTTGAAAGTCAGTAGCAACCACGAACTACTACTTCCTTTAGACGATCATTTACGGCAAGCGAATCCGTTAGTGTTTGTCGATACTCCTCAAGATATGCGTTGTGACTTTTCGACTGTTGTTATGGCAAAAGAGCAGTTCAAAGGAGAAATATCTTACCAGCAGGTCGCCATCTTATTACCTCAGATGCAAAAATTACTGGAAGAGCTCGGCGGGATGTTTGCGAGTTGGTTCACACCCGATGTTTCTGGTGTCACACTCGAATTTGCCAATAATTTGAATTCGGTCATTCAGTTGAGTAACGGCGAAACCATTAACATAGAAAATGGCAAAGCCCAAGTGGATCTCAGTCAACTGGGTGAAGGTGGATCGATGCAGTTACCACAAGAAACGGTTCGCGTGTTACCTTATCTTCCCAAAGCGAAACATTAGACATGTTGGGCTAATATCAATAGGGCTGCATTCGCAGCCCTTACTCGTTTTATCTTTGTAGGAATATCAAAGATTGGTGACATCCAACTTCAAACTAGGATCAAACTCCATAACGCTATCCTCATCTTCGAGCGCTAGGATTGACATCTCTTCTTTATCAAAACCAATGTCGCCGCCATTAATAACGCCTGAATCACGGTTAATCGACTTAAAGTCAAACAACTTGAAATCAGCCAAATGGCTAGGCACTACATTTTGCATTGCACTAAACATGGTCTCGATGCGCCCAGGGAACTGTTTATCCCAGCCATTTAGCATTTGCTTAATGTTTTGACGTTGCATGTTTGGCTGAGAGCCACATAGATTACATGGAATAATCGGATACTCTCGCATGTTCGCATATTTGATAATGTCTTTTTCACGACAGTAGGCTAGAGGGCGAATTACCACATGTTCACCGTTATCAGACACAAGTTTAGGTGGCATTCCTTTGATCTTTCCACCATAAAACATGTTCAAAAATAGCGTTTCTAGAATGTCGTCACGGTGATGGCCTAACGCAATTTTCGTCGCACCGAGTTCTTTGGCTGTACGGTACAAAATACCGCGGCGTAAGCGTGAACAAAGTGAGCAGGTGGTTTTCCCTTCAGGGATCTTATCTTGAACAATAGAATACGTGTCTTCTTCGACAATTTTATATTCAACGCCTAGCTGCTCTAAGTACTGCGGCAGAATGTGTTCAGGGAATCCGGGCTGTTTTTGATCAAGATTCACGGCAATAAGCTCAAAGCTAACAGGGGCACTTTTCTGAAGGCTCATTAGAGTATCCAGCATGGTAAAGCTATCTTTACCGCCAGAAAGACATACCATAATACGGTCGCCATCTTCAATCATATTAAAGTCAGCAATGGCTTGACCCGTATTACGACGGATACGCTTCTGAAGTTTATTGAAATTATATTGTTGAGCTTTGGTGCGCTCTTGAATTTGCTCAGTCATCAGTGTCTGGTCTTTAATCTTTAAAACAAAATAGAGTGCGTATGATACGGATAAATAGCGCAGATGCCAGATCTAACAAGTAAGGAAGATAAAAAATCCCCCTCGTCTATGACAAGGGGGATCGATGATAGATCGGGCCATTTTAAATAGAGGTTTTAGGATCTAAAGGGCTCACGTAGCCATGCGGCTTTAATGCTAAAACATCACAGTTAATTTTATCAATGACTTGTTCTGCCGTGTTGCCAATAAATACCGCAGATAACCCTGTACGCCCCGTCGTACCAAGAATAACCATCGCCGCATTGAGCTTTTCAGCAGCTTGAGGAATGACGTCTTCAGGCAAGCCTTGCTCTACAAGTGTTTGCGATTCATCTATACCATGCTTTTGTCGCAATGCTTTCATTGCCATCAAATGGTGACCACGAACAGCATCAGTGTAGGTCATTGGATCAAACTCGGGCAACTCAATGGTAATATTCGCAGGCGTAATAGGGTATGAATTCACAAGATAAGGCGTCGCACCTAAACGAGTGGTGAGGCTTTTTAGTTGTTCAACCATGCAATCATTTAAATCAATATGAGCCGGATTTTCTGACCCCACATGTACCGAAGCGATTATATTCGCATTCTGTGGCCAATCTGAATTTTTAACCAATAGCACTGGAGTTGGGCATTTACGCAATAAGTGCCAATCTGTCGGTGTAAAAATAACGGATTCCAGGACATCATGCTTGCGCGTCCCTTTGATCAGAATGTCATGTTCTCCGTAAAATATCTCAGCAATAATCGCTTCATAAGGGCGGTTATGCCACACCACTTTTACTTCAAATTGAATCGAACTATCAATATACGATTCAGCTACTTTCCTCATCCATTGCTCGCGCTGATGGATAACACCACGTCGCATAGCATCACGTTCATCAACAGAGAGCATCGACGTCATGTCATAAGAGAAATCATAAATAGATAGAAAAAATGTAATGTGGCTAGAAGACGTGCTTTGCTGCGCTAACTGTATGGCTCTGGCAAGGGCGGGTTGTTCATCGTGGTTGATGTCAGCAACCACCAGAATCTTGCTATAAATACTCATATCGACTCCTTAATTATGGAGGAGGGCGTTAGAGTTACTTTAGCTCATAACCAGCGAGAATTTTAGAAAAAAAGAGAGTTTTTAACAGAAGTATGACGTAGCTCATTTAAGAGCTACCTCATTGAAGTTACTTAGTTTCTTTAGATACGCCTGCCAGTTCCATCAGTTGGTCATGGTCAAGGATTGTGATGTATTTGCCTTTAACGCTAAGGATTTCAGACTTCTGAAAACGGCCGAGTAGACGACTGATCGTTTCAACAGTGAGACCAAGGTAGTTACCGATATCACCGCGAGTCATTGTCAGACGAAACTCTCTAGGGCTAAAGCCGCGCTGAGAGAAACGAGTCGACAAGTTATAAAGAAAAGCCGCCAATCTTTCTTCTGCATTCTTTTTAGATAGCAGAAGAATCATCTCTTGGTCGCCCTTAATTTCATTACTCATCAAGCGCATAATTTGTTGACGTAACTTAGGCATTTTACCCGAAAGATCATCAAGAATTTCGTAGGGTATTTCGCATACCATTGATGTTTCTAGAGCCTGAGCAAAGCTAGGATGAGAATCATCAGTGATCGCGTCAAAACCAACTAAATCACCCGCTAAATGAAACGCAGTGATTTGTTCATCACCTTGCTCAGTAATGGTATAACTTTTAATTGTACCTGAGCGAATAGCGTAGAGAGACTTAAGGTCGTCACCAGCTTTAAATAGCTCTTGGCCCTTTTGGATAGGTTTTTTACGCTCAATAATTTGATCAAGTTGATCAAGTTCAGATTCATTGAGAGTAAAAGGAATACAAAGCTGGCTAATGCTGCAATCTTGACAGTGAATTGCACAACCACCAGATTGAATGCGCTTTGCCGCTGGCTTATCAGAAATCATAACAACCTTTCACTTTTTGATGTACATCAATATTTTAGCACCCATTACCCCTAAAGGATAGCGAAAAAAGATGCCATAAATCAGACAGCTACCACGTAGATGATAAAATACTCACTGCTCCATAACCCGTGTATAGACCATAGAGTATGATAAAAATCGCAGCAAAATGACGAAATATGAATGATTGTTGAATGTTCTTCAAACGGGTCGCTCCGTAACCAACAAGAAGCATCGCAGGTAAGGTTCCCAAACCAAAAGAGGCCATAACCAGTGCCCCAGACAGCGCACTACCGGACACCACAGACCAAGTCAGTACCGAGTAAACTAGCCCACAAGGTAACCATCCCCAGATAAACCCAAAAGGGAGAGCGAACCACGTTTTCCTAAGCGGGAGCAATGATTGCCCAAAAGGCGAAATAAAACTCCAGATTTTTTGCCCAACCTTCTCCAGCTTCAACAGACCAAACCACCAACGCCCAACATATAATCCAAGTACAATCATTAGGCCTGCCGCAATGAGCCTCAACCAAATCAACGCATGATTAAGTGTAGAGAATTCGGATAGCGAGGCGGCGAGGCCTCCTAATAAACCGCCAAACAGCATATAGCTGGCAATACGCCCAAGGTTGTAAAAAACAAGCAGTATTGGGAGTCGATCACTGCGTTTTTCACCTAAGGTCAAAAGAGAAGCAATTCCGCCACACATTCCCATACAGTGGCCAGCTCCAAGTAAACCGATAAAGAAAGCACCAATCCAATCTGCGGTCATTTTTTCTCTTCTTTTGATGAGGTAAGTTCATCTTCATCAAACAAAATATTGTGTCCTTGGCGTTCTAAATCTTCAAACTGTTCGCTCTTTACTGCCCATAAAAAGATGATGACGGCGATCGTAACCAAAACGATCGCTATGGGGATCAATATATAAAGACTTTCCATCTACTTATCCCTCTTTTTGAGTAGTCGAAGAGAATTAGATACCACAATAATCGAACTCGCCGACATGCCCACAACGGCAATGTAAGGAGCAACCAGCCCCGCAACGGCGAGTGGCAAAACAATAATATTGTATCCAAGTGACCACGCTAAATTTTCCCGAATGATTTTGCGAGCTTTTAACGCTAAGCTTCTGGCTTCCAATAATCTGTCGAGTTTATCACCAAGTAAAACCATATCAGCGGATGCTTTTGCGACATCGGTTCCACCACCCATAGCGACTGATAAGTGCGCACCAGCAAGCGTTGGCGCATCATTAATGCCATCGCCAATCATCATGGTGATATCATCATCTGGTAACGACTTTAAGTAACTCAGTTTATCTTCTGGTTTGGCATTCGATACGACAATATCGATGTCCATTTCGGCGGCCACACTTTGTGCATTAAGTTGAGAGTCACCCGTTAATAGCGTGATCTTAATTCCTTCCTGATGGAAACGATCGATAAATTGTTTCGCTTCACTACGGATAGGATCGCGGTACGTGAAGGTCGCAATGTGTTGCCCGTTGAGCGACAGATAAATACGATTTGCTCGATCATCACTGATGTCGTTCAAAACAAATTCGGCGCTGCCGATACGAACATCGCCGCCTAAATATTTACCTTGAATACCAGACCCAATCATATTCTGCACATGCTCAACTCGAAACTCGTCATTACGATATTGCGCAAACGCTCTGGCAATGGGGTGATTGGCATGATGCTCCAAAGCAGCGGCTAGCACCAAACAATGGTTTTCGTCTATATCACCATGCAACTCAACGTCACTAATTTCGATATCACCACGGGTCAACGTTCCCGTTTTATCAATAATCAAATGGTTAACTTTGCAAAGTGTTTCAAAGACATGGTTTTTTCTCAATAAAATACCAAAGTCACCCATTCGTGATGTAGCGCAAGTGATGGCTGTAGGGGTGGCAAGAGAAAGCGCGCACGGGCAGGTTGCCACCAAGACCGCTAACATGATCCAAAATGCATCTTCAGGTTTTGTCTGGTGCCAATAAAACCAAGTGGCTGCTGCAATAATCAAAATTACAGCCACAAAATATCTCGCGACAATATCAGCAATTTCTGCAATCTTAGGCTTAGACATTTGAGCTTCATCTTGCAGTCTAACAATATTGGAAATAACGGAATCCGCTTTAGATGCAGTGACTTCCAACTCGAAAGACTCATCGCCATTTAATGTACCAGCAAAAACAGCATCACCGACTGTTTTGACAACGGGTACTGATTCACCGGTCAACATTGATTCATTAATATGAATACGCCCATTCAACACTCGACCATCAGCAGGGACGTGTTCTCCAGGCAACACGCGAATTCGATCACCAAGAGCTAGAGTTTTTACAGGCACTTGACGGCCATCCAACGTAGTTGCAACCGCAGGGATCAATTTCAGTAAATTGCCGCTAGCCGCCGCGGCTTTTCTACGCGCCCGCATCTCTAAAAATCGTCCAACCAGTAAGAAAAAGGTAAACATTGAAATGGATTCAAAAAAGACTTCGCCTTGTTCAGTCACTGTCGCTATAAGACTAGCAACATACGCAAAAATAAGAGCGATAGAAACAGGGACATCCATACCTAATGTTCTGCCTCTAATGCTTCGCCAAGCATTGAGGTAAAAGGGAAGGGCAGAGTATAAAAGTACGGGGGTTGCAAAGATCAAGCTAACCCAACGAAAATAATTGCGAAACTCAGAATCAAGATCACCGAAGACCTCAAGATAGAGCGCCACAGCAAGCATCATCACTTGCATGGTGGCTAGACCTGCAATACCCAAGCGATAAAGATATTGCTTCATTGATTGATGGTAGGCTGCCTCATGTGCGTCTGCTTCAAAAGGGGCAGCCTTATAACCTAATTTATGAATAGTGGAGAGTAATTCACTGAGTCGTGTTTGTGTCTTATCCCAACTGAGTAAAGCACGGTTGGTAGTGGTATTGACCCTTATCGAAATTACCCCATTTTTATGAGAGAGTTGTTTTTCAATTAACCAAGCACAAGCCGCACAGGAAACACCTTCTAACGATAACGTTACTTCGGACGTTTCGTTGTCGTTACGAACGAACTCTGCTTGTACATCGTCATTATCATAATGAATGAGTGCTTTGAGCTGCTCTGGCACAAGCTCCACTTTATCTGCAGTGGTCGTTCGGTATTGGTAATAAGATACTAGGCCACTCTCTACAATGGTTTTAGCCACGGTTTCACAACCGGGACAACACATATCTCTGCTTTCACCTAGAATATCAACTTTATAATCCGTGTTGGCTGGTACATCTTCACCACAGTGGTAACACGCTTTGCACATAGTTTAATTCATTAATTGAGTAGAAGTTGGCATTGGAAACGTTACTCGACCTTGGATTAACCACTCCTCATTGTGAGGAGTGAGTTCGATGAACCAAGGGCCTTGTAACGGGGCAGGCAGGGTAATGCGATATATACCTTGTGCATCCGATGCGACAAGTTGTGTGAAATCACGGTCTGGCAGTGTCCGATGAGCAAACATCATTTTAATCGCGGGGTAGTGTTCAAGCTCACCTTTATTAAATTTGAAGATAATATCATTACCCTCAGAGTAGACTTCCGAGCTGAGCTTTAATGCTTTCGCTTCGTTAATTTTTGATAGATCAATATTAATGCCTTTGCCTTTTTTGTAGTAATCCTCTGTCACCAATGACACTGAATTCTGAGAAAAGACGATAACCGTTGCAATCGTCCATATCACCACAGTTAACGGTAAGATGATCAGAAACCACGGCCAGAATTGTTTATACCAAGGAGTTACCATAAAAAAGTTCTCAACAACAAAATAAAGAAGGCTTATTAAAAAGAGAAGAAAGACAGCCCTAATAAAGAGCTGCCTTTGTTGTGCAATTAGTTCTCTGTATTGCTTAAACTCCACACGTAAGCAGCAACCAGTTGAACTTTATCTTCACCGAGAATGTCATTCCAAGCAGGCATAACACCTGATCGGCCATGCATGACCGTTTGAGTAACATCGGCTCTTGAGTCACCAAATAACCAATCGTTATCAGTAAGATCAGGTGCTCCAAACGCAGGGTTACCTTTACCATCCGTACCATGACAAGCGGCGCAAACGACGAAGCGAGCTTTACCTGCTTCCGCTTCTCGAACGTTCACAGAACGCCCAGAAAGGCTTAGGGTATAACTCACCACTTCCTTCACACCTTGCTCACCGAGGACATCTTTCCAAGCTGGCATTTGTCCAATACGACCATGTCGGATAGTGGTCACAATCGCTTCTGGTTCACCACCATATAACCAAGCATTATCGGTTAGATTCGGAAAGCCTTTTTGACCACGAGCGTCAGAACCATGACACTGAGAGCAGTTTTGTAAGAATAAACGCTGACCAACCTTCAATGCATCAGAATCTGCTGCAATTTCAGGAATAGGGCGTAAATCCGAACCGCCGCCAGTATAAGCTAAGCGTTTAAATGCTTCACCAAAGTAGGTGTTTGCGTCATCTAACTCTTTTGCATACTGTACTAACACTTTATTGTTTTGCGCATTTGCAATCGAGGCTTTGGACTCATCAAGAGAGCGAATGGTTTGATCTGAACTTTGCCAACCAAGTACACCTTTAAAACTACCTAACCCAGGATAGAGGGTCAGATAGATAGCGGCAAAAATAAACGTACTAATAAAAAGATAGGTCCACCATTTAGGCAGAGGGTTGTTGAGCTCACGAATACCATCGTATTCATGGCCCATATCCGAGCCTTCTTCCACTCCCATTTTGTCTTTTAAACACCAAACGAGCAGAATCGCACAGCCCAGCAAAGTTCCCACCGTAATGATGATGACCCATAGACTCCAAAATGTCGTCATTGTTTAGTCACTCCTTGTTCCTTAGAGGATTTGGGCTGTTCATCGGCAAAAATGAGGTTAGCCGCTTCATCGAAACGAGCTTTACGGTTTTTGCCATAGGCCCACCACACTACGCCTATAAAACAGACGAACAGCACTATGGTCCAAATACTGTGAATAGTACCGATATCCATAACTACCCCTTACTTCATTGCGTGACCAAGAGATTGAAGATAAGAAATGATTGCATCCATTTCTGATTTCCCTTCGACATCTTTTGCTGCATTCGCGATTTGTTCATCGGTATACGGCACACCAAACTGATTACGGAATAATTCAAGTTTGCTTTGCGTAAGCTTGCCGTCCAACACATTTTTTGCTAGCCAAGGAAAACCGGGCATGTTTGATTCAGGAACCAGTTCGCGAGGATTAGTCAAGTGAACTCGATGCCATTCATCAGAATAACGACCACCAACACGAGCCAAATCAGGCCCAGTCCGCTTCGAACCCCACACAAATGGATGCTCCCAAACACTTTCACCAGCCACCGAATAATGACCATAACGCTCCGTTTCGGAACGGAATGGGCGAATCATTTGGCTATGGCAAACGTTACAACCTTCGCGAATATAGATATCACGGCCTTCAAGTTGCAGCGCAGTGTAGGGCTTAAGATTTTCAACAGGCTCAGTAGTTTGCTTTTGGAAAATCAATGGCGTGATCTCAACCAAGGCTCCCCAACTGATGGCAAAAATAATGAAAATAGCCAGTAAACCGACATTACGTTCGATGATTTCATGGCGATTATTAGAACTCATTCTTTCATCTCCTTATGCCGGTTGAGGAATAGCTTTTAAGCTATTATCTGGTGCAAAAACCGTTTTATACGTGTTGTAAGCCATCAGGAACATACCTGCTAAGAAGATAAATCCACCAATGAATCGAACGGTATAGAATGGGTAAGAGGCTTGGACAGACTCAACAAAACTGTACGTTAACGTACCGTCAGAGTTAACAGCACGCCACATCAAGCCCTGCATAACACCTGAAATCCACATCGCAACGATGTAGAGCACCGTACCAATAGTCGCTAACCAGAAGTGAGCATTGATTAGACCAACAGAGTACATACGCTCTTGGTTAAATAGGCGAGGGATTAAATGGTATACCGAACCAATCGACACCATTGCCACCCAACCTAGAGCTCCAGAATGCACGTGACCAATAGTCCAGTCGGTGTAGTGTGACAGTGCGTTAACTGTCTTAATCGACATCATTGGTCCTTCAAACGTAGACATTCCGTAGAATGACAATGAAACGATGAGGAATCGTAAGATTGGGTCATAGCGCAGTTTATGCCAAGCACCAGATAACGTCATAATCCCGTTAATCATCCCGCCCCATGAAGGAGCAAACAACACCAACGACATCACCATGCCAAGTGACTGAGTCCAGTCAGGCAGAGCAGTGTAGTGTAAATGGTGCGGACCAGCCCAAATGTAAAGAGAGATCAAAGCCCAAAAGTGAACAATCGATAAACGGTATGAATAAACAGGGCGTTCAGCTTGTTTTGGTACAAAGTAATACATCATACCAAGGAAGCCGGCAGTAAGCAGGAAACCCACCGCATTATGACCGTACCACCACTGAACCATAGCATCCACCGCCCCAGCGTAAACTGAATACGATTTACCCATAGAAACAGGGATTGCCATGCTATTTACAATATGTAATACAGCAACAGTAAGGATAAAAGCTCCGAAGAACCAGTTTGCCACATAGATATGTGCCGTCTTACGTTTGACGAGTGTTCCAAAAAACACTATCGCATAAGATACCCATACAAGAGCAATGGCGATATCAATTGGCCATTCTAATTCCGCGTATTCTTTACCGGAGGTATAACCCAAAGGTAAAGTTATTGCTGCAGATAAAATAATGGCTTGCCATCCCCAAAAGGTGAAGGGCACAAGAGGACCACCAAATAGACGAGTTTGACAAGTACGCTGAACAACATAATAAGATGTTGCAAAGAGGGCACTTGTACCAAACGCAAAAATAACCGCATTAGTATGCAGAGGACGTAAGCGACTGTACGTCAACCACGGCGTATCAAAGTTTAGCTGTGGCCAAACTAATTGAGCGGCAATCAAAACACCTACAGCCATACCAACAATACCCCAGAGAATAGTCACTAAGGTAAATTGCCGAACAACTGTATAGTTGTAGTTTTGTTCAAGCTGCTTTTCTTGGCTCATTTGCATGCTTCCAATTTCTAATTAACTACACTTTACTTCCAACACGACACATGTCGTAATGCCCCCCAAATCCACAATAGAAATACTGCTTTATCAGAACGTTACTATCTATTGCTGACTTTAAAAAAAAGTGGCATTTTCAACCGTCAACTATACTGCAATTAACAATTCAATGACAGAGTAGTAACCTTACAGTTGTTCAGGATTTGGCCTTTTATTTCAAAACTTTGAAGTTTGTTACACGAGGAAGGAAGCATCATGGCTTCAGAAAAGCTTACAAAACACAGGTTTGCTCAAATACTAATCACATTACTCATTCTTTTGGTCGCTTTTTTCTGGAGGACTTTTTCTTATCAAAACGTCGACATGACGAGCTGCACTCCAACGCCAAATTGTTCTGTATTTGTAAATGAACAGGAAATTATAGTGATTAAAGATGATAAAAACCCAAATCAATACATAATTGGGCCACGAATTCCTGAACTAGAAATACATACAAATGGAACACTTATTCAACATTCCGACCACTGGATAATCCAACCAAATTCACCCAATAAACCTATAACTTTCAAGATAATTGGAAAAAGATCCTCGATATAAACTCTTACAAAAATAAAACATGAACCCAATCTGGTTCTTGGATTGATCAGCATAAATAATAACTAGAATGAAATCTTCGATTATCAGACTAGTTATTAGGTATTTTATGGTAAATGCTGATTATGTTTAATGTCATGAGGATAGATAGAAAAAGAGGAAGGAAATATTCGTACACTAAAATATGATCATTTGCAATTTAACATAATATACATAATGCGTACTTGGGTTCGGTCATAACAACAACGGCCCAGTTGGGCCTTTATTGATTTTTTTTCGATTCTTGAATCATTCCGTGTTTTGCATCTGTCAGCATGTTCTCGAACATGTATCTTGCCACATCTGTCCACTGCACTTGCTTCCCAGTCTTAAAGCTAATTTCTATCGCTGCTCTTTCGAGTTTTATTTGGTCTGATTCTCTTACTCTAAGTGTTTTGTATGCCATGTTCATTCCTCTACATAATGCACTTGTAGTTTAGTGTTTTGTGACAAACATAGCCATGTGCACCTTGTACACATGAACACCATTTGCTATTCTGCGTTAAAATATTCAAATATAAATGTGTACATGTTTACTCATTTTCGTCAGTTAGGTTTGTTTATATGGCTATTCTTGTTCAAGTAACATCGGGTTGCTTGCCTCGTTACGTTGCAGGTTTCACAGCTTTAGACGATAGTTCCTCCTCCCTGGTCACGACCGATGACCTGTCTAAAGCTGTTCCTTTTTCGGATTCTGACGCTAAAAAAGCGCTTGAAGTTGTTCAGAAATCTTTTCCATTGGCTCAACTCACTTATGTTCTTGAGTGCTAGCCTATGTATGACTTTCTAGAAATCACCATTCCACTTAAATCTGATTACGTTGATGTGTCGGATAACTGCGGCTATGTGAATTTTAGAAAGCTATCCAGTTTGACTGGCTATAAGGTCGCTTCTGGTGATGTTGAGTTTGATATTGACGGGCAGACTAAAGAGCTCCACAACTTGTATTGTCCTTGGGCGACTATGCCAAGCTCTTACACCAACATAGCGGTTAAAGTTTTCGATGCTTGCCCACTTTCTAACGTTGTTTGGGGATACGTTCGTATCAAAGCATCACCAGCTAAAGTCATGCAGGGCCATAACGTTTATGGCTCCGACAACTTACGAACCTGCACTGAATTTCTTTTGAAATCTATTGAAGATGCGAACCCTCAGCTCTTTGACGCACTCGACTTTCCAAACGCTGAGTTTTCCCGTATTGACTCGACTTACTCAATCCAAATGCCTAGCCGTGATTTGCTTCGTCAGGCCATCGAGTCTTTTTCTAACATCTCGCATAAATATCTCCGTCCATCGAACAAATCCGATTTTCAGACCACTGTTTATTTCTCTCGCGGCACTAAACAAAACAGTGACGTTGGCCGTGCTAAAACTCTGGTCATTTACTCCAAAGAGGATGAGCTAAACCATCAACTTTCTGAGCTTAGACGTTCAGCTAAACGTGATCATACGGGTCGTTTTCAACGGGTCATTAATGAGTTGTCTACTCATGAACTTCAAGACTTCACCGCTAACCGTCTTCGTTTTGAAGGCCGTGGTAAAAAGCGTTACATCAAACGTATTTGTAATGATAGCGCGGGCATTTGGCATGTTATCCGTCACGCTGAAACATTCGAGTCGATTAATGGCTATCCGTTTTGTGAATGGCTATTTAAAGACATGTTCCGCGACATGCTCGAGTGCATTGAAGGGACAGAGCTTGAGTTTTACAACGATATAAAAATCAAACAGTTGCTTCGTACTTATTACGCCACAACCACTAAGACGGGCAAAGTCAGTTACGCCACGGCTGACCGTATTTTTCGCTTCTATATGTCTCTGTGTGACAGGGGCTACAACGAAATCAAAGCACACACACCCAAAGCCACATTATCTAGAAACCTTAACGAACTTAAAGCTATCGGTCTATCCAAAAGCGACCTACAGAACTTAGACAAAGGTGAACGTATGCCACTTTCTCAAATCATTAAATTTGACTTCGATAATCAGCGCCCTGCTTCATACGTTGAGCCAAAGTCCCCTTACGCGAACGAACCTAACTATTTGGCCAACAAGTTTGGCATTAGCCACCGACTTTCACACACGGTCGGTCTTGCTCAAAGTCCTACTGAGCAAGTCGCTAACATGCTTCAGCTTGATGTTGATTCGCCATTGCTCGATAGCCTTTTGGACTTTAAACCCGTTCCCGTTTGCCCTCGGGAATCTCTCTCTCTTGTTATCTGGCCGGATGGTGAGATAACGCTAAAACGCCATGAACATGATCCGTTCAGGCATAACCTTGTAGCGCAATCACTCGCACTTACTCATAAATCTATACCCATGTACCTATAAAGGAATCCAACATGAAAGTTAAATTTTTTGCCGCTTACCGTCGCTCAGGTATTTCTAAAACATCTGGCCGTCCTTATGACTTCGCTGAAGTTGCTTACGTTGTACCACTTCGCCAAGTTGATACTGAAAAATTCCAACAGGTTGGTCACGGCTTTGACGTGAAAACCTTAACTCTTGCTAACCAATGTATTGCTGAGTTCGCTGGCATTGATGTTGGTGAAGAGGTTGAACTAAAAGTGAATCCGAATCCTGAAGACCCTAGCCGTAACATGTGCTTTGGTCTTCTTTCCTAATTCTCTGGGGGCTAGCTAAATGATTTGTGCTCAAGTTCTTAACGATACGCTCAAAGTGATTTCGCTCGCTCCCGGTGAAAAGTGCCAAGCTATTACGCTTCTAGAACAATCTGACTTTGCTAACCCTGAAGCGTTTTTAACGCCTCAAGTGGTCTTTGCTTTGCTTAGTGCGGCTATCGGCTTGTATGGCTTGGTTTTTGTTATCAATACCATTCTTCGTGTACTCGGTTTTAGGAGTTAATACTATGAAAATCACAACGTTAGTTGCCACTGTTGCTGTTGCTTCTGTTGCTTCACTTCCTGTTTTTGCGGCTGTTGATACTTCGGCTGCGACCACTGCAATTACCACCGATGGCGGCAAGGCCATTGGTGAAGTCGGTAATGCTCTCATCGGCTTGGCAGGTCTTGCGGTCGTTTACAAATGGGTCAAAGGTGCAATTTTCGGCTAATTACTCGTTTTCTTGGGGGATTCGTCCCCCTCTTTGGGGGTTCTCATGCCACTGTATTTAACACCTGACGATCTTATTTGGGGCTTCGTTCTTTTGGTTATCTGGGATGCGGCTCGTCGACTTTTCTAACTAGGGTTCACTCTATGAGCATTAAAAAAAACCTCGCACTTCTTTTCTTACTCTTCGGTGTTTCTTTTAGTGCTTCTGCTGCAACTTATGAAATTACTGATTTCTATAAGGGTGTCGGTTGTAATTTTACTATTGGTCAAGTTGCTACTGCTGCTGCTGCTGATTGTTATATCGGTAAAACTACTCGTTATGCTGGTACTATTTCTCGTCTTGTTCAGTATGATTCTGGTGGTGGTAATTTTGGTATTAGAGCTTTTGGCTCTGGTAGTTCTTGGGATAATGTTATGTCTTTTCGCTTATCCTCTAAATTATGTCCTGAAAATCAACAGATAAATCCTATCACTGGTGTTTGTGAGGATATACCACCTTGCCCCCCCGGCTATATTCGTGATGAAGTCGGTATGTGCGTTCTTAGCCCTGAAGACGATTTTTGCGACACTGACTTTTCTGAACTTGTTGCGGCTGAAGTAAATAGTTGTGCCCTTAAATATCCTGACTTCTTCACTGATGTTAATTTTACTTGTACTGATAGAGAAAATTACTCTCTCTCTTGTGTTCAGGGTATCGCTAAACCTAAAGATCCTACGTCTCCGATTAATCCTCCAAACGGTGGCTTTAACCCTAGCAACCCTGACCCAGTTAATCCAACACCGCCAGATTTTGACAAACCTGAACCTGATGAAGTTGCTCCTAACGACACAACGGATACCGCCGTTCTTGAGGCTTTGCGTAATTTAAACCGTGACAACAATCAGGCGGCCACCTCTCTCAATACTGATTTAAATGCGGGTTTTTCTTCAACACTTGATGCCCTTAATCACTCGAACTCAAAGCTTGATGCTATTGGTCAGTCGATTGTTGAGCAAACCAATCAGGACTATTTAATTCACCAAGCTAACAAGCTTTTGCAACTTCAAACCACGGGCGCAATTACTGAGGGCACTTCTAAAACTGTTGGTGCTATTAATTCTCAAACGACACAGCTTAAAGACTCTCTCGATTCTGTGAGTGCTGGCATCAATGGCCTAGGGGATAAATTAACAGGTGAACTTAATGAGTCTGGTTGCAATTCATTTCATTGTACGGGCAATGCGGCCAGTTGTTACCTTGCTCGCATGAATTGGGATGCTAAGTGTGGCGAACTCGCCCGCATTCCTATTTTCAATCAAGAAACTGGGGCTGTTACCGATGAGTTACAGCGCATTACTCAAGAGTCGGTTGATGAGAATGGAGCGTTTAAAAAGGTCTTTACCGATGCTAACGGCTCTGTTGATGAGGCTT
This sequence comes from Vibrio sp. 2-2(8), assembly GCF_963888495.1. NCBI lineage: Bacteria > Pseudomonadati > Pseudomonadota > Gammaproteobacteria > Vibrionales > Vibrionaceae > Vibrio > Vibrio sp. 2-2(8). Next base: position 308,240 of record NZ_CAWPJM010000044.1, read on the forward strand.
TAGAAGCTTACGATAAATCTAACGGCTTTAGTTTTAGTTCCGGCTGTCCACAACCCCGAACCTACGACCTCGGTATTACTCGTCTAACTATCGACTATCAACCGTTCTGTACTTTGGCTTTGGTTTTTCGTGCGTTCCTTATGGCTTCTGCGGCCTTAGGTTCGTTTTTTATGATTGCTAAATTTATGTAATTGAATGAAGCAAAGGACGGGAGAAGCGCAGGCGCCGTGCTTTGCTTCAATAACTCTATGGTGATTTTATGGGATATCTCTTTCAAGCTCTCGGTTCAGTTTTCATATGGCTGCGTTCTGCACTCCCTTGGATTATTGGTGCTTTTGGTGCTTCAGCCTCTAACTTTCTTGTTTCGGCTGGTTTCGGGGTTGTCATATTTTCGGGCTTCAATTTGTTAACTGGTCGCCTTATCGGTACGGCTGTTGAGTCTCTCAATGAGCTTAATGAATTGGGTTCATTTGGTGCTGATATCGTCCAATTGCTTGGTTATATGTGGGCTGATAAAGCGCTGAATCTTTTGATTTCAACTGGTGCTTTTCTCATGGCCCTTAAAGGTGTTCGTGAAGGTATTGCTATGCGTCAAGGTTGGTGGAAACCCGGTCAGAAAACAGGAGGAATGGAAGGATGATTTTTTTACGAACTGGCTTGCCGGGTGCATCTAAAACACTGAACTCTTTGAAAGAAATCATTGTTTCTCATGATGCTGCTCGTCGTTATTACTACACGAATATCAAACTGTTTATGCTTGATATTGCTGTTGCTTGTTCGTTTTCTGGTTGGTTTTACGGTTGGTATTTCCCGCGTTTAACTGACAAGGCCATGAAACGTAAACTCATTAAAATCATGATGCCTATTCATGATGATGGTGAGTTTATTACACTTGATGATGTGCCTTGGCTACTTCCTCAGTTTGAATCTCACGATCATTTCACTACTTGGTTGTATTGGGTTGAACGTGTTTACTCGAAAAAGAAACTGACCAAACTTCACGATATTTTATCTGCTTGTGGGGATTCTCCGCTTGATAAGTTTGATTTAGTTAAACCACTCAATTTGCACTTTACTCATTTTCCTGACCCTAACGAGTGGATGAATCTCCCCAAACGTTCGGTTATTTTGATTGATGAGTGTCAGCAATTTTATCCTCCTCGAGCTACTGGCTCTCGTGTTCCTCATGCTATTTCTCAGCTCGAAACTCATCGCCACGGTGGTTATGACATCCATTTTGTTACTCAAGATAGAACTCTATGTGATGTTAATATTCGTAAATTAGTGGGTTGCCATGTTCACTATTTCAACCCTCTTGGTGGTGAACGTGTTGTTAGAAAAGAAGCTCCTAAATGCTTTGACCCTAACGACTATCACGACTCTAAAGCATCGACTAAAAAACCGATTAAGCGTGATAAACGCTTTTACGGTGTTTACTGGTCTGCTGAAATTCATACTCATAAATTTAAATTCCCTGTCATGGGCTTTGTTGCGATCTTCTGTATTTTGATGATTGCTTACTCCCTTTATTCACTCTCTAGTACTCTTTTTCCATCTGACGAACCAACGCCTACACCCTCTCCAGTTCCTGCGGTTGTTCCTTCCACTTCTCCGGCCACCGAAACAACCGACCCTTTGACTTTTTATGTTTCTGAGTTACTTACTGATGTCTATATTTCTGGGGTTGTTGTTGAAACCACGATGAATGACAAGGCTTATCACTATTCGTTTGTTCGTAGTTCAGATAATGCTGTTTTCTATCCTGATTCTGTCGGCCTGAATATTGAACCGCTTGCCCCTTGCTTGGCTAATATTCGTATTGGTGATGTGACTCATCCGATTACCTGTAACCCTTTCTACATTCGTGAGGTTGTTGATTCTGTTGATGAATCTGAGGATGATGATTCCACGGCCCTTGCCAGCTCTGACACTGGTAAACAATACGCCCCTAACATCAAGTTGTTCTAATTTTCACTTTATATTTTGCTATCAAAGTTGATACCGGCTCCTGGAATCGATTGGTATTTATGCTATCATATTTTAACCAGGCAATTTCTGCAGAAAGGAAAAATGATGGCAATTACAATTCGAGACACAACGGAACATGAACAAATGCTTTCAGCTCTCAAGGAGCAGACCAACACGTCAACAATGAGTAAAGCATTGATTAAGGGCGGCTATGATGCTTTGAAGTATCGAGAATTGTATCTTTCAGAGCGAAATAAGAATAAGCAACTTACGCAGCAGCTTTATCGCAACGGTGCTGCTGTAACTGATTTTCTTGACGCTTTAGATTCCCTTAAACAAATCCGCACTTTTCACGCAGAATAACAAACCCTACTCTTTAGGTATGTCAAAAATGACATACCTTTTTTATATCTAACGCTCGCCGCACTTCGAGCTAATCTTTGATTAGTCGAGAAGGAGGAAGCGTAATTTCTCAGATTTAGACCACTTCTACGGTCACTGTATACAGAGCGAAGCGACTTAGTGAAAAGCCGCTATCTCTAACAGCGGCTTATGGTTCCATTTTGATACTTTTTGGATCTTGCAGGGGGTTAGGATCATCTTTTGGGGTGGTGGGATTTGTGCTATAAAGCTGAATTTTTCGATAGGCTTGCTGGCTAACGCATTATGGCAATTATGTTACGGGCTCATCACTTCAAAGCGATTCTCTCTCATAGCATGTACGCACTTGGGTGCGACATTGAGCAATTCACACCGCCCACCCTTTGCGCGTTCCTAGGCCAGAGGCAAACCCTCAACATAATTCCATCCACATAATGCGTACTTGGGTTCGGTCATAACAACAACGGCCCAGTTGGGCCTTTATTGATTTTTTTTCGATTCTTGAATCATTCCGTGTTTTGCATCTGTCAGCATGTTCTCGAACATGTATCTTGCCACATCTGTCCACTGCACTTGCTTCCCAGTCTTAAAGCTAATTTCTATCGCTGCTCTTTCGAGTTTTATTTGGTCTGATTCTCTTACTCTAAGTGTTTTGTATGCCATGTTCATTCCTCTACATAATGCACTTGTAGTTTAGTGTTTTGTGACAAACATAGCCATGTGCACCTTGTACACATGAACACCATTTGCTATTCTGCGTTAAAATATTCAAATATAAATGTGTACATGTTTACTCATTTTCGTCAGTTAGGTTTGTTTATATGGCTATTCTTGTTCAAGTAACATCGGGTTGCTTGCCTCGTTACGTTGCAGGTTTCACAGCTTTAGACGATAGTTCCTCCTCCCTGGTCACGACCGATGACCTGTCTAAAGCTGTTCCTTTTTCGGATTCTGACGCTAAAAAAGCGCTTGAAGTTGTTCAGAAATCTTTTCCATTGGCTCAACTCACTTATGTTCTTGAGTGCTAGCCTATGTATGACTTTCTAGAAATCACCATTCCACTTAAATCTGATTACGTTGATGTGTCGGATAACTGCGGCTATGTGAATTTTAGAAAGCTATCCAGTTTGACTGGCTATAAGGTCGCTTCTGGTGATGTTGAGTTTGATATTGACGGGCAGACTAAAGAGCTCCACAACTTGTATTGTCCTTGGGCGACTATGCCAAGCTCTTACACCAACATAGCGGTTAAAGTTTTCGATGCTTGCCCACTTTCTAACGTTGTTTGGGGATACGTTCGTATCAAAGCATCACCAGCTAAAGTCATGCAGGGCCATAACGTTTATGGCTCCGACAACTTACGAACCTGCACTGAATTTCTTTTGAAATCTATTGAAGATGCGAACCCTCAGCTCTTTGACGCACTCGACTTTCCAAACGCTGAGTTTTCCCGTATTGACTCGACTTACTCAATCCAAATGCCTAGCCGTGATTTGCTTCGTCAGGCCATCGAGTCTTTTTCTAACATCTCGCATAAATATCTCCGTCCATCGAACAAATCCGATTTTCAGACCACTGTTTATTTCTCTCGCGGCACTAAACAAAACAGTGACGTTGGCCGTGCTAAAACTCTGGTCATTTACTCCAAAGAGGATGAGCTAAACCATCAACTTTCTGAGCTTAGACGTTCAGCTAAACGTGATCATACGGGTCGTTTTCAACGGGTCATTAATGAGTTGTCTACTCATGAACTTCAAGACTTCACCGCTAACCGTCTTCGTTTTGAAGGCCGTGGTAAAAAGCGTTACATCAAACGTATTTGTAATGATAGCGCGGGCATTTGGCATGTTATCCGTCACGCTGAAACATTCGAGTCGATTAATGGCTATCCGTTTTGTGAATGGCTATTTAAAGACATGTTCCGCGACATGCTCGAGTGCATTGAAGGGACAGAGCTTGAGTTTTACAACGATATAAAAATCAAACAGTTGCTTCGTACTTATTACGCCACAACCACTAAGACGGGCAAAGTCAGTTACGCCACGGCTGACCGTATTTTTCGCTTCTATATGTCTCTGTGTGACAGGGGCTACAACGAAATCAAAGCACACACACCCAAAGCCACATTATCTAGAAACCTTAACGAACTTAAAGCTATCGGTCTATCCAAAAGCGACCTACAGAACTTAGACAAAGGTGAACGTATGCCACTTTCTCAAATCATTAAATTTGACTTCGATAATCAGCGCCCTGCTTCATACGTTGAGCCAAAGTCCCCTTACGCGAACGAACCTAACTATTTGGCCAACAAGTTTGGCATTAGCCACCGACTTTCACACACGGTCGGTCTTGCTCAAAGTCCTACTGAGCAAGTCGCTAACATGCTTCAGCTTGATGTTGATTCGCCATTGCTCGATAGCCTTTTGGACTTTAAACCCGTTCCCGTTTGCCCTCGGGAATCTCTCTCTCTTGTTATCTGGCCGGATGGTGAGATAACGCTAAAACGCCATGAACATGATCCGTTCAGGCATAACCTTGTAGCGCAATCACTCGCACTTACTCATAAATCTATACCCATGTACCTATAAAGGAATCCAACATGAAAGTTAAATTTTTTGCCGCTTACCGTCGCTCAGGTATTTCTAAAACATCTGGCCGTCCTTATGACTTCGCTGAAGTTGCTTACGTTGTACCACTTCGCCAAGTTGATACTGAAAAATTCCAACAGGTTGGTCACGGCTTTGACGTGAAAACCTTAACTCTTGCTAACCAATGTATTGCTGAGTTCGCTGGCATTGATGTTGGTGAAGAGGTTGAACTAAAAGTGAATCCGAATCCTGAAGACCCTAGCCGTAACATGTGCTTTGGTCTTCTTTCCTAATTCTCTGGGGGCTAGCTAAATGATTTGTGCTCAAGTTCTTAACGATACGCTCAAAGTGATTTCGCTCGCTCCCGGTGAAAAGTGCCAAGCTATTACGCTTCTAGAACAATCTGACTTTGCTAACCCTGAAGCGTTTTTAACGCCTCAAGTGGTCTTTGCTTTGCTTAGTGCGGCTATCGGCTTGTATGGCTTGGTTTTTGTTATCAATACCATTCTTCGTGTACTCGGTTTTAGGAGTTAATACTATGAAAATCACAACGTTAGTTGCCACTGTTGCTGTTGCTTCTGTTGCTTCACTTCCTGTTTTTGCGGCTGTTGATACTTCGGCTGCGACCACTGCAATTACCACCGATGGCGGCAAGGCCATTGGTGAAGTCGGTAATGCTCTCATCGGCTTGGCAGGTCTTGCGGTCGTTTACAAATGGGTCAAAGGTGCAATTTTCGGCTAATTACTCGTTTTCTTGGGGGATTCGTCCCCCTCTTTGGGGGTTCTCATGCCACTGTATTTAACACCTGACGATCTTATTTGGGGCTTCGTTCTTTTGGTTATCTGGGATGCGGCTCGTCGACTTTTCTAACTAGGGTTCACTCTATGAGCATTAAAAAAAACCTCGCACTTCTTTTCTTACTCTTCGGTGTTTCTTTTAGTGCTTCTGCTGCAACTTATGAAATTACTGATTTCTATAAGGGTGTCGGTTGTAATTTTACTATTGGTCAAGTTGCTACTGCTGCTGCTGCTGATTGTTATATCGGTAAAACTACTCGTTATGCTGGTACTATTTCTCGTCTTGTTCAGTATGATTCTGGTGGTGGTAATTTTGGTATTAGAGCTTTTGGCTCTGGTAGTTCTTGGGATAATGTTATGTCTTTTCGCTTATCCTCTAAATTATGTCCTGAAAATCAACAGATAAATCCTATCACTGGTGTTTGTGAGGATATACCACCTTGCCCCCCCGGCTATATTCGTGATGAAGTCGGTATGTGCGTTCTTAGCCCTGAAGACGATTTTTGCGACACTGACTTTTCTGAACTTGTTGCGGCTGAAGTAAATAGTTGTGCCCTTAAATATCCTGACTTCTTCACTGATGTTAATTTTACTTGTACTGATAGAGAAAATTACTCTCTCTCTTGTGTTCAGGGTATCGCTAAACCTAAAGATCCTACGTCTCCGATTAATCCTCCAAACGGTGGCTTTAACCCTAGCAACCCTGACCCAGTTAATCCAACACCGCCAGATTTTGACAAACCTGAACCTGATGAAGTTGCTCCTAACGACACAACGGATACCGCCGTTCTTGAGGCTTTGCGTAATTTAAACCGTGACAACAATCAGGCGGCCACCTCTCTCAATACTGATTTAAATGCGGGTTTTTCTTCAACACTTGATGCCCTTAATCACTCGAACTCAAAGCTTGATGCTATTGGTCAGTCGATTGTTGAGCAAACCAATCAGGACTATTTAATTCACCAAGCTAACAAGCTTTTGCAACTTCAAACCACGGGCGCAATTACTGAGGGCACTTCTAAAACTGTTGGTGCTATTAATTCTCAAACGACACAGCTTAAAGACTCTCTCGATTCTGTGAGTGCTGGCATCAATGGCCTAGGGGATAAATTAACAGGTGAACTTAATGAGTCTGGTTGCAATTCATTTCATTGTACGGGCAATGCGGCCAGTTGTTACCTTGCTCGCATGAATTGGGATGCTAAGTGTGGCGAACTCGCCCGCATTCCTATTTTCAATCAAGAAACTGGGGCTGTTACCGATGAGTTACAGCGCATTACTCAAGAGTCGGTTGATGAGAATGGAGCGTTTAAAAAGGTCTTTACCGATGCTAACGGCTCTGTTGATGAGGCTTTAGAAGCTTACGATAAATCTAACGGCTTTAGTTTTAGTTCCGGCTGTCCACAACCCCGAACCTACGACCTCGGTATTACTCGTCTAACTATCGACTATCAACCGTTCTGTACTTTGGCTTTGGTTTTTCGTGCGTTCCTTATGGCTTCTGCGGCCTTAGGTTCGTTTTTTATGATTGCTAAATTTATGTAATTGAATGAAGCAAAGGACGGGAGAAGCGCAGGCGCCGTGCTTTGCTTCAATAACTCTATGGTGATTTTATGGGATATCTCTTTCAAGCTCTCGGTTCAGTTTTCATATGGCTGCGTTCTGCACTCCCTTGGATTATTGGTGCTTTTGGTGCTTCAGCCTCTAACTTTCTTGTTTCGGCTGGTTTCGGGGTTGTCATATTTTCGGGCTTCAATTTGTTAACTGGTCGCCTTATCGGTACGGCTGTTGAGTCTCTCAATGAGCTTAATGAATTGGGTTCATTTGGTGCTGATATCGTCCAATTGCTTGGTTATATGTGGGCTGATAAAGCGCTGAATCTTTTGATTTCAACTGGTGCTTTTCTCATGGCCCTTAAAGGTGTTCGTGAAGGTATTGCTATGCGTCAAGGTTGGTGGAAACCCGGTCAGAAAACAGGAGGAATGGAAGGATGATTTTTTTACGAACTGGCTTGCCGGGTGCATCTAAAACACTGAACTCTTTGAAAGAAATCATTGTTTCTCATGATGCTGCTCGTCGTTATTACTACACGAATATCAAACTGTTTATGCTTGATATTGCTGTTGCTTGTTCGTTTTCTGGTTGGTTTTACGGTTGGTATTTCCCGCGTTTAACTGACAAGGCCATGAAACGTAAACTCATTAAAATCATGATGCCTATTCATGATGATGGTGAGTTTATTACACTTGATGATGTGCCTTGGCTACTTCCTCAGTTTGAATCTCACGATCATTTCACTACTTGGTTGTATTGGGTTGAACGTGTTTACTCGAAAAAGAAACTGACCAAACTTCACGATATTTTATCTGCTTGTGGGGATTCTCCGCTTGATAAGTTTGATTTAGTTAAACCACTCAATTTGCACTTTACTCATTTTCCTGACCCTAACGAGTGGATGAATCTCCCCAAACGTTCGGTTATTTTGATTGATGAGTGTCAGCAATTTTATCCTCCTCGAGCTACTGGCTCTCGTGTTCCTCATGCTATTTCTCAGCTCGAAACTCATCGCCACGGTGGTTATGACATCCATTTTGTTACTCAAGATAGAACTCTATGTGATGTTAATATTCGTAAATTAGTGGGTTGCCATGTTCACTATTTCAACCCTCTTGGTGGTGAACGTGTTGTTAGAAAAGAAGCTCCTAAATGCTTTGACCCTAACGACTATCACGACTCTAAAGCATCGACTAAAAAACCGATTAAGCGTGATAAACGCTTTTACGGTGTTTACTGGTCTGCTGAAATTCATACTCATAAATTTAAATTCCCTGTCATGGGCTTTGTTGCGATCTTCTGTATTTTGATGATTGCTTACTCCCTTTATTCACTCTCTAGTACTCTTTTTCCATCTGACGAACCAACGCCTACACCCTCTCCAGTTCCTGCGGTTGTTCCTTCCACTTCTCCGGCCACCGAAACAACCGACCCTTTGACTTTTTATGTTTCTGAGTTACTTACTGATGTCTATATTTCTGGGGTTGTTGTTGAAACCACGATGAATGACAAGGCTTATCACTATTCGTTTGTTCGTAGTTCAGATAATGCTGTTTTCTATCCTGATTCTGTCGGCCTGAATATTGAACCGCTTGCCCCTTGCTTGGCTAATATTCGTATTGGTGATGTGACTCATCCGATTACCTGTAACCCTTTCTACATTCGTGAGGTTGTTGATTCTGTTGATGAATCTGAGGATGATGATTCCACGGCCCTTGCCAGCTCTGACACTGGTAAACAATACGCCCCTAACATCAAGTTGTTCTAATTTTCACTTTATATTTTGCTATCAAAGTTGATACCGGCTCCTGGAATCGATTGGTATTTATGCTATCATATTTTAACCAGGCAATTTCTGCAGAAAGGAAAAATGATGGCAATTACAATTCGAGACACAACGGAACATGAACAAATGCTTTCAGCTCTCAAGGAGCAGACCAACACGTCAACAATGAGTAAAGCATTGATTAAGGGCGGCTATGATGCTTTGAAGTATCGAGAATTGTATCTTTCAGAGCGAAATAAGAATAAGCAACTTACGCAGCAGCTTTATCGCAACGGTGCTGCTGTAACTGATTTTCTTGACGCTTTAGATTCCCTTAAACAAATCCGCACTTTTCACGCAGAATAACAAACCCTACTCTTTAGGTATGTCAAAAATGACATACCTTTTTTATATCTAACGCTCGCCGCACTTCGAGCTAATCTTTGATTAGTCGAGAAGGAGGAAGCGTAATTTCTCAGATTTAGACCACTTCTACGGTCACTGTATACAGAGCGAAGCGACTTAGTGAAAAGCCGCTATCTCTAACAGCGGCTTATGGTTCCATTTTGATACTTTTTGGATCTTGCAGGGGGTTAGGATCATCTTTTGGGGTGGTGGGATTTGTGCTATAAAGCTGAATTTTTCGATAGGCTTGCTGGCTAACGCATTATGGCAATTATGTTACGGGCTCATCACTTCAAAGCGATTCTCTCTCATAGCATGTACGCACTTGGGTGCGACATTGAGCAATTCACACCGCCCACCCTTTGCGCGTTCCTAGGCCAGAGGCAAACCCTCAACATAATTCCATCCACATAATGCGCACTTTGATTTGTAAACCATCATAGCAATTGAAACCATACATCCAAATTTTCATTTCACAGTGAAATCACACCTTACTCATAACTCTGCTGCATTGATTTGTATCCGTATGTATTTCTCTGGAACTTTATATTTAAATTTTTTGCCTATCTTAATTTTAGATTTTGCTTTCGCGCAGATTTGGTAATCACCGTTTGTCCCAACGCCTACAATTTCTGCATAACTTTGAACATGCTTCATTTCGATCATCACGTCACAATATCCATCAAGCTTAGATCTATATTTTTTAAGAGCTTTAAGCGTTTGCTGTTTTATTGATTTCGCGACAGGATTACTTTCTGAATCGTCGGCATAACCCTTTGAACAGAAAACTACTATCACTAACGAAATGATAACTACACAGATTTTTTTCATCGTCGAGAACCTTTACAGAGATTTCCATCATGATATCAGCAAGTTATAAATGGACGATGTGTAAAGTTAATCGTTTCGACGATGTTCGTTTTTTAATGAAAACAATCTGTAACTTAAGAATGGCAGACTCAATGTGACTTCTTGGTTCGTTGCTCTTTTGTATGAAATCCCTGATGAGGAAAAACATTGCGAATACGCTGTTGAATTTTTTTAGGTACGTCTTTAGAAAAAACCAACTTAACACCCGTTCTCTGCTGGTAAACTTTTAGTTCGCCGCTCAAGTCTGTCTTTTCAGCAATCTCAGTCACATTATGTTTAAAACTTGGAGGGAAATGACCTTTAACTTGTGCTACGACACCATCTTTGAATTTAACTCTCAATATAGGCCGATCAACAGCGACTAACCAAAAGATAACTGCAGCAGCAGCCAGAATGACATACAACATTTTTATCTCCTTTCTTATTCAGACAGTAATTTACTTAAATCTTCTTTTAAACTTGAGACGGTTCTACTCGCTTTTTCGCTACGAGATGCTTCACTTAACAGGTATTCAATCGCGTCAGACAAAGTGCAACCAAGCTCATTGGCTCGATATGATAGTTTTTCCCACACTCGATAATCGAGATCGATAGATTTCTTTCTGGTGTGTAGTTGCTCGGCATTAAAGTGGCGTTTGCGTTTGGCTCTAATTGCTTGCTTGAGTTTATTACTCAGCTCAAGTGACATGTGCTGATCAATCCACCCAAGAACCAGATTGGGTTCATGCTCTATTTTTTTTAACTGTTCAATTGCAGCTAGAGCTTCGCTTTTGTCTACATAACGAGTGATTGTTTCGCCATCTTTCCACTTATTAATTAAGTATTGCCACTTCCAACCCGATTCCAAATTTTCAAGCTGTTGATATTTCATAACGTAAAATCCATGCCAAGTTAGGGTGACAGCGTAACCCACCATTGTTCAGAGTTCAATTTTTGGATTCAAAAAAGCGAACAAGATCAAGCATAATAATGGAGCTGTTAGACATTGCTATTTTTCTATATAATCTGGCTTCTTTTAATAAACACTAGATTTCAATGACTCAAAATATTTGGCGTTCAGTCACACCTCAGTATGATCAATTCCACTCGCAACTAGCTCAGTACCCTAGTCTATCTCCGGTAACATTACTCGACACACAGCCCAGACTAGCAACCGCTATTCAGCAGTTTGTTCAATTGAAAGGTTTTACACGAGTGATGTTGATCAACGCGCCAGATAACTCAATCTATCGTCAATTAGTCAGTCAAAAACTTCAAGTAATAAAGCCAAACTCGCACGTTATTTGTACGGAGTCCCTCGATATGGGGACTATCTTTGGCCAATACCGCGCTGAAAATGGGCTTATCACCAGCGAAATTCCTGGCTTATTGGATAAAGCCAATGGTGGTTATCTTCTGATCTCCGCTAATATGCTGCTGGCTAATCCTAAAATGTGGCCATTATTAAAAGCGGCAGTATTAGGCGAAGATGTAAGCCCCATTAATTGTGATGCTAAATCACCACACCCCTCACCAATCTCTAAAAAATATGAGGTCAAACTGATCATTTTAGGTGATAGGAACCAGTTAGCCGATGTCGACTATTTGGATGCAGACGTCCGCTCAAGCTTTTGTTTCTACACCGAATTAGAGTTGGACCTGAAAATTGATGAACAATCGATATTGACCTACCTCGCTTATTTGCGTTGGATATCTGAAGAATACCAACTCCCTACACTGACTGAAGATGCCATTCCTGCTCTTATGACCGCAGGTGCCCGTTTCACGGAAGATCAACATTACACACCGTTATGTGTAATATGGCACAGAACACTCATAGAAGAAGCGGCCTTAGAGTCAAATCAGTATCCGATTACTAAATCTCATATCGAAAGTGCCTTAGACAAACGCTATTATCGAGAGTCTTATCTGCAGCAACGAGCACTCGACGATATACTTGATGGGCAGGTAATTATCGAAACTCAAGGCGAACAAGTCGGCCAAGTCAATGGATTAACAGTGATCGATGTTGCTGGCCATCCTCTTTCCTATGGTGAACCAGCTCGTATCTCATGCGTTGTGCACTTTGGTGACGGTGATATTACCGATGTCGAACGCAAAGCCGAGCTCGGTGGTAATTTGCATGCAAAAGGCATGATGATAATGCAAGCCTTTGTAAGCAGTTCAATGAACCTTGACGCACCGCTTCCCTATTCTGCTTCGGTTGTCTTCGAACAATCATACAGCGAAGTGGATGGCGACAGTGCATCACTAGCCGAGTTATGTTCTTTAGTAAGCGCTTTATCTGAACATCCCATTAACCAACAAATCGCTGTGACAGGTGCGGTTGATCAATTCGGGCGAGTTCAAGCTGTTGGCGGGCTAAACGAAAAAATTGAAGGCTTCTACCATGTGTGTAAGCATCAGGGATTCACGGGTGGACAAGGCGTCATTCTACCAAAAACAAATCTAAAACATCTTGCGCTTCATAAAGATGTAGTCAATAGCATTAAAAATGATGAATTTCATATTTGGCCAGTCGCTACAGTTGATGAAGCCGTACCGATCCTTATGGGTGCGTCATTCAGAGGCGATGACGAAGAAAGCATCATTAATAAAATTGCTCAACGTATTGAAAACTTTGAAAGGCATGACCAATCACACAGTATTGCAGAGCGCATTAAAAACTGGTTTGTGTAGCACTGATCGGAGTTGTTTAGCGTACACGTGTTCCCTAATATGCACCCTATCAAAAATTGGAGTAACTGATAATGCAGAATAAACGAGATTCATATAATCGTGAAGACTTACTAGCCTCTAGCCAAGGTGAGCTTTTTGGGCCTGGCTACCCTCAATTGCCAGCGCCAAATATGTTGATGATGGACCGCATCACCAAAATGTCAGAAACCGAGGGCGAGTATGGTAAAGGCCTTATTCTTGCTGAGTTAGATATTACTCCTGATCTATGGTTCTTCGATTGCCATTTCCCTGGCGATCCTGTAATGCCTGGCTGTTTAGGTTTAGATGCGATGTGGCAATTGGTTGGTTTCTTCCTTGGCTGGGTTGGTGGCAAAGGAAAAGGCCGGGCATTAGGTGTTGGTGAAGTTAAGTTCACAGGTCAGATCCTACCAACAGCAAAAAAAGTAACTTACGAAATCACGATGAAACGGGTTGTTAACCGTAAACTTGTAATGGGCCTAGCTGATGGTCGCGTTCTTGTCGATGGCAAAGAGATTTACGTTGCAAAGGATTTAAAAGTAGGTCTTTTCCAAGATACTTCTGCTTTTTAATGACGTTAAACTATTCATAAGCGACTCATAGAGTCGCTTTTTTCTCATCAAAACACTTAGTTATAGTGCTTTAGTGTGGCTTGAATACTAAAAAGCCCCTTCCGGGGCTTAAATCCTTTTGCATGTATGTGGGAGTTTATTTGTAGAGACCAGCTTGTTTGTCATCTCTGGCATCGCGCCAACCACCTAGCCAATATGAACGAGCGTCCGTTTGTTGATAAGGGCAAGCCTCTACGGAACGTCCGTTTAAGCCAGCTTTATACCCATGAGACTGTGCTCTTTCAAGGCGATCACGCTTTTGTCTCTTCATCATAGTGTAGTCCTCATACAGTAACTTGTGTCTTACATACAACTATTAAATCTACATGGCATATCTGTTACGCCACAATTAAGAATTGCTCAAAAATTCGACTTTCTCAAGTTACAAAAAAGGCGCAGATTCTAAATTGTGAACTTGCGCCATTCTTTACACTATTTAATTATTTTCTGCGGAACCCAAAGAGAGCAAGTAGTGTCAGAGTAATCCACCCCATACTACCGCCTTTACGTTCAACGGGCGGAAGTGCCGTGCTGCGGACTTCAATATCGCTAGCCGCCGCGCCAGCAATCGGGATCAGTTTAATCGCGACAACGCTTTCACTTCCAGAAGTACAGTATGAGTTATGGGAGAAATCGTCATAGCCACCAGTACATTTAAATGCACTTGCTGCAATCACACCATCATCGTTGATATCTGAGGCTTCAAAAATACGGAACTGGTTATTATGTTGTGAGTAAGCCCCACCGTTGGTTAGATCATCTAACCACCAACCTTGGTTCTGGAACAATGCCATTCTTGCTGCATTACTCCCTGTACCGTTGAAAGGATAGATAAAGCCACGATGACGACGTTGTTTGCCTCCATCTTCACGACCTTTTTCTGCATCGATTTGACCGACAATTTCATTGAAATTGTTGATCGCTTTCGCTTCACCGCCAGCACCAGTAAAGAAAATTCCACCTGATAGATAGTTAGCTACAGGTGTTCCGCTATTAGCATCTGCCACGAAAATACGGTTTGCTGCTGCGCCGCTTTCAGGTTTATCGCCTCGACGTTTTGTTTCACCGATCACGATTAAATTATTATTAATATCAGTCGCTAATGAGTTGGAGTAAATAACATCTCCATCCACTTTCAGTTCTGTGCCAGTAATAACCTTACTACTCCACATATCATGCTTAGGGGTTGTTACGTCGTAACTTGCATTAGGATAGAATACTGTTGCTTGCATTCTAAACACATTATCATCGCGATAGGTATTAAAACCAGCCATAACCGGCTTGTTAGCGTAACTGCCAGATGTAGGAATAGCAGCGCCTCTTACACTTGCTTGTGCAGAGTATCCGCTACGGTTTGCTTCAACATCACCGACCCACCCTGTTACGCGGTAACCCGTCGATGTAGATGCTGTATCCCACATATAAGCTTGCGTTGCAAATGCAAAATTTTGACACTGACGAGTTAACTGTGGATCGAGACCATCACTCACACAAGTGTTAACATCGCCATTGTAGTCTTTGTTATCATCATCACCGTTACCTGTTAAATAAGGGCTAACTGATGCACTACCAACCACGAAATTATGGGTACCATCATTGAATACATCATAAGCGAACGTCCGACCCATTTTTTCAACAATTTTATTATTTGTGTCTTTGACAATTGTGGTGTCTGTTGGTGGATTTAAAATATTGCCATTATAAAAACCACGTTGACGGTAGCCTAGAGCGTAATTACTCCCAGACTGTGTGTAACCGCTGCTCGTAATACCAAAAGCATAAGTACCGTCTAACCCAGTTAAAACGGTATTCTGAGTATTTGCAATAGAGCCAAAAGTCAAAACAACTTGCGATGAATTAACAAAGGCCGCTGCATTTTGTAGATAACTACCATTATCCCAAGCATCACGCTCACGTTTCAAACCGCCAGTTTCAACATTGTTGTACTCAAAACCATGCCATTGCTTATCAGCCCATGCCTCACAAGTAGAATAACCGAGTTCGTTAGAGCAATAGTTTTTGAGATCATCAATATCCTGATAAACAAAACGATTATCCATTTTGAATGGCACTTCATCATGATAGGAAATGCCATCAGAGCCATTGAGCGTATCGCCACCAAACGCAAAAGTATTACAGCTATTTCCGGCCGTAAAACATCCAAGAGGATTTGCTGAAAGGTTATCTTTTTGTATTGCCCTTCCATAATATTCATTAGCGACTAAGTTACCGGGTGTCACTTCTACAATTTGGTAAAGTGCAGCATGAGCTTGAGTGGCAGCCAAAATACTGGCTGCTATTACGGTGATTTTAAATGTTTTACTACTCATTAATAATCTCTAACTTTCCTGTTGCATTGCTTCGAGCTCTTCCCAGCGCTCGAAAGCAATTTCAAGCTCCTGCTCTTTCGCAGTTAACTTATCTAAAACGGGCTGTGTTTTGTCTGCTGATTGCATGAAAAACTCAGGATCGTTCACTTGCTGTTGAAGCATTTCAATATCATTCTCAAGTTGCTCTAACATTGCGGGCAACTCATCCATTTCTCGCTGCAGTTTATAAGATAACTTTTTAGGTTTTGTCTTAATTGGCGCTGTTTTGAGAGTTTCCTCAACCACTTTTTCTTTATTGCTGACATTTTCAGCAACTCGTGACTGCAAAACTTGAGCTCTTTGTTGCTGAGCATCGTGATAGCCTCCAACAAATTCTTCAATTTTGCCATCACCTTCAAAAATCCAACTCGTTGTTACAGTATTATCAACAAATTGACGATCGTGGCTGACAAGCAGCAATGTGCCTTGGTAGTTGGCAAGCAAATCTTCTAAAAGTTCCAAAGTTTCGATATCTAAATCGTTGGTTGGTTCATCTAAAATCAATAAATTATTCGGTTTGAGGAAAATACGAGCAAGCAACAGTCTGTTTTTCTCACCACCAGATAGCGCTTTTACTGGCGTTCTCGCACGTTTAGGGGCAAACAAAAAATCTTGTAAGTAGCTTAATGCGTGCCGTGGGCGCCCAGCCACCATCACTTCTTGTTTTCCGTCAGCTAAGTTGTCAATTACCGACTTCTCAGGATCGAGGATCTCACGGTACTGATCAAAATAAGCAACTTCAAGTTTGGTACCGCAATGTAATTTGCCACTCTGAGGTTGTAAATCACCCAACAGCAGTTTCAGCAGCGTACTTTTACCGCATCCGTTAGGGCCAATAAGTGCAATGCGATCACCACGCATGATATTGAAACTGAAGTTCGAGACAATGTTTTTGCCATCAATGCTATAGCTAATATCCTTCGCTTCGAAGACAATTTTTCCTGAACGCGCAGCGTCATCGATTTGCAAGTTTGCTTTGCCCTGTACCTCACGGCGATCATTACGCTCTTCTCTTAGCTTCTTGAGTGCTCTTACACGCCCTTCGTTACGAGTACGACGCGCTTTGATGCCTTGGCGAATCCAAACTTCTTCTTGGGCCAATTTCTTATCAAACTCGGCATTTTGCATCTCTTCTACGCGCAAGGCTTCTTCCTTGGCGACAAGGTACTGATCATAATCACCAGGAAACGAGCTGAGTTTACCGCGGTCAAGATCAACAATGCGTGTCGCCATTGAGTGGATGAACGTCCGGTCATGCGATACAAAGATGATCGAGCCTCTAAAATCTTTCAAAAAGCCTTCGAGCCATTCGATGGTGGTTACATCAAGGTGGTTAGTCGGTTCATCAAGCAAAAGGACATCAGGATCACACACTAGTGCTCTTGCAAGAGCCGCTTTACGCTGCCATCCACCGGATAAATCCGTTAGTTTGGTGTGGCCATCCAGTTTCAACGCCGCCAGAACATTTTGGATACGTTCTTCAAAACGCCATGCCCCTGTATGCTCTAGCTGCTCTTGAATACGAGATAACTTATTGATATTACTTTCACTTGGATCGATAACGATGAGATCCAAAAGATCTTGATAGATCTTTAGATACTCACCAACTTCCGCTAATCCACCAGCAACATAGTCAAAAACGGTGCCAGCTTCATCTCTAGGCGGATCTTGTTCTAATCGAGAAACAACAACATCTTGTTCTATCTGCATTTTTCCGTCGTCCATGATGATTTCTCTCGCAAGAACTTTCATCATAGTCGACTTGCCTGCACCGTTTCGGCCGACGAGACAAACTCGTTCATTTTCTTGCAATGCGAAATCTGCATGATCGAGTAATGGGTGGTCACCAAATGCTAATTGACCGTTATGGATGGTAATTAATGCCATTATTTTCTAACCAATGAAGTAATGTTTGTTGGTCAAAGGGCCAGCTCAGTTCGGATTCTTGGTATTTAAGAACCGGAATAGTGACCCCGTAACGAGAGAAGAGCGCATCATCAAATGCAATATCAACAAGTTGTACTTGTTCAGCAATGTTTGCCTGCTGAACAAGCTGAAATGCCATCTCACAGAGATGGCATCCTTCAGTACTGTAAAGCGTGAACAACTTCATTCCCTATTCACTGCATGCATGGGAAATCGTCCAGCAGTTATGGATCTGTTTGTTACGTTCAAAATCCAGTGGTAATGTTTGTGCTGAAATGTTTTGAGCAACTAAACCAAGCTCAGCTAGCGCTTCTAAATCCATTTTAAAATGTCGTTTATTGTTTGAAAACACAATCGTACCTTCTGGACGTAGGATACGTTTTAAATTTTCCATCAACTTAATATGATCGCGTTGCACATCAAATGTGTGTTCCATACGTTTGGAATTTGAGAATGTCGGCGGATCGATAAATATCAAATCAAATTGTTCTTTTGCAGTCTCTAGCCATTGCACACAGTCGGCTTGTTCAAAGCGATGCTGGTGTCCAACTTGACCGTTGAGCTTTAAGTTGTCTTTAGCCCATTCTAAATAGGTTTTAGACATATCAACCGTCATGGTTGATTTTGCTCCACCGCAAGCGGCATGAACGGTTGCAGAGCCGGTGTAAGCAAATAGATTGAGGAAGTCTTTACCCTTTGCCATTTGCCCTAAGCGACGACGCGTCAATTTATGATCAAGGAATAAACCCGTATCGAGATAATCATGTAAATTGACAATCAGTTTAACGCCATACTCGTTCACTTCCATTGTCTCAGAAATTTGCCCTAATTTTTGATATTGAGAGCGCCCTTTCTGTTTTTCACGAACTTTGAGTACCACTTTATTTGCTTCTGTTCCGGTGACTTGAATCGCGGCACGAATGATATCGGTTAAACGGCGTTTCGCCTTTTCTTCTGGAATATCTTTAGGTGCGGCGTATTCTTGGATCACTAGGTGGTCGAGATAAACATCGATCGCAACATTGTATTCAGGCAAATCAGCATCATAAATACGATAGCAATCTAGTGATTCACGTTTCGCCCACTTACCAATTTTCGCAATATTTTTCTTTAAACGATTCGAAAAATCAGGAGCGATCACCGATTCTTGAGAAATAGACGCTCCCGGTTCTACCGTGCGCAATGAAATTGAGTAGTTCTTTTGGTGACAAGGTAACGCACCGTTATTTAACTTAAACTGCTTTTCAGCGCGCATACGCAAACAACTGAGTAATTCGTCAGAGCTTGAGAAAATCGATGCTTGGCAACCGCCAAATTCAGCCTTTAATTGACCACCAAATGCCGTGTATAAAGCAATCAAACCAGGATGTGTACCTAAACGTTCACCATAGGGTGGGTTACAGATAACCACACCATCCTCAAACTCTTCAGGACGTTTGATCAGTGCCGCATCACCTAGCTGGAAGGTAATCAGTTCTTCAACCCCTGCGCGGCGAGCGTTATCTTTCGCGGTCTGCAGCACTCGTGCATCGTTATCAAAACCAAAGAACTTACAGTCAACTTTCTTGACACCACGTCTTGCTTGAACATTAGCCTCTGATTTTATTTGCGCCCACAGCTCTGCATCAAAATCCTCTAAAGCTTCGAAACTCCACTTTGGACGCTTGAGACTAGGGGCCATACCAGCAGCTATCATGGCCGCCTCAATGAGCAAAGTACCAGAACCACACATTGGGTCGAGCAGTGGCTTCGCTTCACTCCATCCACTACGCAAAATAATAGCCGCTGCTAATGTTTCACGAAGTGGTGCTCGCCCCGCTTCGGTACGGTAACCGCGCTGATGTAAACCACCGCCCACCATATCAATCCCTAAAATGGCTTTATCTTTATGCAAGCGTACATGGACACGAAGATCTGCATGATCTTTATCGATCGAAGGGCGCGGTAAGTTCTTTTTGGTAAAACAGTCGACAACCGCATCCTTTACTTTCATCGCGCCATACTGACTGTTGCGAATTTCGTTATTTGTGCCGTTGAAGTCGACAACAAACTTTTTCGAACTATGAAAATGATTAACCCAGTTCACTGAACTTGCTGACAAGTAAAGATCCATATCATTTTGGCAGGTAAATTCAGAGAGGACGCGAACAAATCTTGATGCTAGACGGCTCCACAAACAACAGCGATAAATCTGCTCTTTCGACGCTTTAAATTTTACCCCGGCCTGCACGGGTTTTGCGTCCGTAATCCCTAATTTGGTTAGTTCTTCAACTAATAGGTTCTCAAGACCGTTTGAGGTAACCGCTAGATATTGATTCATACTGCTCTTTTACTGATAAAAATGACCACGCATTATACCTGACAATCCCACGCTTGAGTAAAACAAAGTGTCTCTTTCACCTTCTCAACCATTCAATTGCTTAACTACTCGCCAATTTTACAAATAGACAAGCTTCGAGCATTGCAAAAACATCTTACTAGATATAGCAAGGCCTATGGGATAAGTGAGTATTTATTCACTATCAAATTGGACTATACCAGATTGCCTTTTGCAGTGTAAATAAATTACAAACGAGCCAAAAATGGGAATATGTCGGCCATTTCTAGCGATGTAGACACTGTTTATAACGTCACTTTTGAAGAAAAAAACATCAGAATCCTGAACAAATCTCACATTTAAGATCGAATTCAGACGGATAGGATTGAGTTGGGGAAAAGCTCTAGGCAAAAAAAATCGGCTATTAAGCCGATGGGAAATGAAACAAAGGAACGAAACGTTGTGCTATTAGGGAAAAGTTAACTCACAAGAGCAACGTGCTCTTCGAGCAAAATATGATTAGCGCAAGCCATACGGTCATGCATAACCTTAATGACCTGTCCGAATTCTAGCTGTTTGGAACCATTCAGTATGAACGCATCCAAATCGACTAAGGCGCAAAGACTAGCGCAGTCCCCTACCTCAAGTACGATGAAATAACCTTGGCTGTAGCCGTTGACCAGCCGAACAATGTCACCTTCACTCGGTTCAAAACCGTAGCCTTGATGATCAAAAAACCAACTTTTAGGCTGGACAGGTTTATGAAAACGCTTAGCGGCAACACAATAGAGTGCTAATTCGGCTTGTCTTGGCTCACTTAAACCTAAATAGGCAATTTGCTCTTTGTAGGTTTGGAAAGCACTCGCATCATCGACTGAAAAATGATTCTCAGCAAAAGCACAATCGACGAGCAGATTACGGTAAAGATTGGTCTTAAAAACCATCTCATCACCAAGGTACAACATCAGGCAGCTTTCGCTATCTGAATAATACCAACTCCATTTGTCACTTGGTTTAAGCATCGTTCCACTCTCTAATTTTAATGAATTATCAAACTATTAGGTAAAACGCTTAATTACCTTTGCCAGCTAGTGAATGTAATTTTAAGAACAGAAATATAAAAAAAAAGAGGAAATGAATAACTCATTCCCTCTTACTTTGACCCAGTCACTTTTTATTTTTCTGAGTAAATACCTTTAAATCGCACTTATTTACAGGTTCTTGACAATATCTCTCACTAAACCTGGGCCGTGGTAAATGAATCCTGAATAGACTTGTACTAGTTTCGCGCCCGCCAACATTTTTTCTTTTGCAGCGATACAAGAATCAATACCACCCACTCCAATAATGGGCAGCTTATCACCCAACTCTTGGTACAAGCACTTAATCACTTCAGTACTTCTTGATTGAACAGGACGGCCACTTAACCCACCCGCTTCATTCGCGAATTTCATACCTTCCACCAGCGACCGATCCAATGTGGTATTAGTCGCGATAACGCCATCAATATTATGCTTGAGTAACGATTGGCAAATTTGTTTAAGTTCGTCATCAGAAAGATCGGGAGCGATCTTTAATGTTAGCGGAACGTATTTATTATGCAGCTTAGCCAATTCAGATTGCTTCGCTTTCAGTACGGCAAGCAAATCATCCAATGCCTCACCATATTGTAACGTTCGTAACCCAGGAGTGTTGGGGGATGAAATGTTCACCGCTATGTAACCAGCATATGGGTAAACTTTCTCCATACAAATAAGATAGTCATCTGCCCCATTTTCAATCGGTGTATCTTTATTCTTTCCAATGTTGATACCGATAATGCCGTCATATTTAGCTTTCTTAACGTTCTCAACCAGGTTGTCGACACCTAAGTTGTTAAAGCCCATTCGATTGATAATACCTTCCGCTTGGATCAAACGGAATAAACGCGGTTTATCGTTACCAGATTGAGGACGTGGAGTCACGGTACCAACTTCGACAAAACCAAACCCCATTGCACCAAAAGCTTCTATGCATTCCCCATTTTTATCTAGGCCAGCGGCCAAACCTACAGGGTTTTTAAAAGTTAAACCCATGCATTCGACTGGGCGATTGGGTAAGTGTTGACGATAGAAGAGATCAAGAGGAGTGCCTGTGAAACGTTTAAAGTTTTCAATGGCGAGATCATGTGCCTTTTCGGCATCAAGTTGAAAAAAGCCAGTCCTGGCTAAGCGGTAGAGCATTGTGCCTCCGAAATAAAAAGCCCCGTATAAACGGGGCGTTATTATTTACTCATTTGCCGCACAATTCAAATTTAAAAGTACTAATTCTCTTAATGCTACTGAGAATTTTGCAAATTCATGTACTGCACCAACTTTAAATTCGTTGAGGATACTCTCCCAGCGCATTAAGGATACTTCATTACTAGCAATCCATTCATCCAGTGCTTTCATTACATCGAGTTCTTCTGGCGCACAAGTACAATTCAATACTTGCGCAGTGAGTTGACGCTGCTGCCAGTCTAAATCTTCACGGAATGCAGCGCGAGCTAGTGCTTGCCAGTTGTTATCCACCGCTTGACCGTTAATCTGTTTTAAGAACCAGTGCAGTGATAAACGATCACCCAAGTTAAAGTAAAGCTTAGCTGTCTGAGCAACGGTCTTACCTTTATCACGAGCCACTGTGGATATATCCAGTGCTGAGTACAGGCTTGATAAACGAGCAACGTAATTCGCCAGTTCGGAGTTAATGCCTTTATCAATCCAGACTTGAGCCATGGCATTATGCTCTGCAACCTCTTCAGCAACGAGCATATTGTCTAGTTCAGCGGAAACGGCATTGACGTCAGTTTGATAAAGCGCAATCAAATCTTTGACCGATTGTTTGCCTGAACGATTACGCAGCAACCAACGAGATAAGCGGCGTAAGGTTCGGCGTACTAAGAAAATCACATCGTACTGTGCATCGGCTTCTGCTTTATTGTCGAGTAAACGAACCTGCTCAAGAACACGGCCTAAACCATAGATTTCTCTTGCCGCAGTGTAAGCATTGGCAATATCGACAACATTCGCACCAGTCTCTTCTTGCAGACGGGTCACGAAATTACATCCCATTTCGTTCACCATCTGGTTGGCCAGAGCCGTAGCAATGATCTCTGCACGAAGTGGATGCTGTTGCATGTGCTGAGAATAGTTACGACGTAACTCAGTAGGGAAATAGTTGATCAACTGCTGTGAATGGAATTCATCGTGAGAAATCTCTTCACAAGCCAATTCCTCTTTCAACACCATTTTGCCGTATGCCACTAATACCGATAGCTCCGGACGGGTTAATGCAAATCCCTGCTTCTCACGCTCAAGCAAAGTTTCATCATCTGGAATGTATTCCAATGCTCGGTCAAGGTGCCCTGCTTTTTCCATAGCATGGATGAAACGAATTTGCTCTTTAACTAACGATACACCCTGTTGCTCAGTGACAGAAATAGCTTCAGATTGAGCGTAAGCATCTTCAATAACGATGCCTCCTACTTCGTCTTCCATCGACTCTAAGATCTGATTACGTTGTTTGACGGTAAGATCACCATTCGCCACCAAGCCATTCAAGAAGATCTTAATATTAACTTCATTATCCGAGCAATCGACGCCGCCAACGTTATCAACAAAGTCGGTATTAACACGACCACTAGTTAATGCATACTCAACACGTCCAAGTTGAGTCATACCTAAGTTACCACCTTCACCGATCACTTTTGTACGAAGATCGCGTCCATCAATTCTTAGAGCATCGTTAGCACGGTCACCTACATCAGAATGGCTCTCTTTCGATGATTTAACATAGGTGCCGATGCCGCCGTTCCACAGAAGATCCACTTCCATTTTCAAAATCATTTTAATCAGCTCATTAGGCGCAACAGAAGCCTTCTTAGTGCCGATCATTTTTTGAATTTCAGGCGTTAAGGTGATCGATTTCGCTTTGCGAGAGAAGATGCCACCACCTTTTGAGATCAACTTTGCGTTGTAATCTTCCCAGCTAGATCGTGGCGTGTTGAATAAGCGATTGCGCTCTTCCCAACTTTTTGCTGAATTTGGTGTTGGATCGATGAAAATATGCAAATGGTTAAACGCTGCTTGCAAACAGATGTGTTTAGACAGCAGCATACCATTACCGAACACATCTCCAGCCATATCGCCGATGCCAATCGCTGTGAAATCTGTGGTTTGGCAGTTAATGCCCATCTCACGGAAGTGGCGCTTGACTGACTCCCATCCCCCTTTTGCTGTAATCCCCATGGCTTTATGGTCGTAACCATTTGAACCACCAGAAGCAAAAGCGTCACCTAGCCAGAAATTGTATTCTGCTGACACTGAGTTAGCCAAATCGGAAAATGTTGCTGTCCCTTTATCCGCGGCTACAACTAAGTAAGGGTCATCTTCATCATGACGAACGACATTCTTAGGTGGAACGACTTCACCTTCAATAATATTGTCGGAAACATCGAGTAATGCACGAATAAAACGTTTATAGCAGCGTTGTCCCTCGGCAAAGATCTCATCACGCGTGGTAAACATGTGCTGTTTCTTACACACAAAACCACCTTTTGCTCCCACAGGAACAATAACAGTATTTTTTACCTGTTGCGCTTTCACTAACCCTAGAATCTCGGTACGGAAATCTTCTTGGCGATCAGACCAACGTAATCCGCCACGTGCTACTTTACCACCACGTAAATGAACACCTTCAATATCAGGCGCATAAACGAAGATTTCGAAAGCCGGCACAGGAGCTGGAATTTCAGAAATCTCTTTCGGTTTCATTTTTAAAGAAAGCCAGGGTTTGATCTGATTGTTTTCATCCAGCTGGAAGTAGTTAGTACGGATCGTCGCACTAATCATCTCCATATAACGACGAATAATACGATCATCATCCAAGCTATCAACACGATCTAACTCTTCAGTAATAGCATTAATAAGATCCGTTTGCCCTTTTTGAGCCCCTTTGTGTTTAGGATCAAACCGCTTTAAGAATAGTTCCACCAGCCCTTTTGCTACATCTGGATAATGGCTGAGTGTATCTTCAATATATTGTTGACTGAATGGGAAACCCACTTGGCGCATGTAACGCGCATAAGCACGAAGAATCGAGACTTCGCGCCCAGTTAATGAAGCACCGAGTACTAGTCGGTTGAAGCCATCACTCTCTAATTCACCAGCCCAAATAGCCGCAAATGCTTGTTGAAAACGATCTCTCGCTTCTCGAAGATCGACACTCTTATCGCTCTTATGCAGCATTGAGAAATCTAAGATCCAATACGTTTGACCATTTAATTTTCGTACTTCATAAGGTGACTCTCCGATCACCCTCAGCCCTAAGTTTTCCAACATCGGCATCACATCAGAAAGATGGATTGGCTCGTCACGGTGATAGAGTTTTAACCGCACCGCTTTTGAATCGGCCGCTTCTTCTTGTGGGCGATAGAACAACATGCCGAGTTTGTGCTCTTCATCTAAGGCTTCCAATCGCTGGATATCATCCACCGCTGAACCCGGCATCATGTCTTCTTTGTAAGAGCGAGGGAATGCACGCATGTATTCTTTCGATAATGGCAGCCCTTTACTCTCTCCAAAGTTTGCTACGATCGCATCTGATAAACGATCATCCCAAGTTGATGATGCTTCCATTAAATTCTGCTCTACCGTTTTTACATCGACATCCATATTGTTATTATCAACACGTACGATGTAGTGTGTTCTTGCCAATGGGCTTTCTGAAAAATAAGTGGTGAACTCAACATCTTGCTCACAACCAAAGTACTGTTTGAAAATTCG
The DNA here is from genome assembly GCF_963888495.1 of Vibrio sp. 2-2(8). NCBI lineage: Bacteria > Pseudomonadati > Pseudomonadota > Gammaproteobacteria > Vibrionales > Vibrionaceae > Vibrio > Vibrio sp. 2-2(8). The sequence goes on from NZ_CAWPJM010000044.1 coordinate 334,293, forward strand.
TTGCGTTTGGCGGCGAAGCTCGGTGTTATAGCGCTCTTTGGTCACATAGACCATACAGCTGAAGAAACGACCAAACGGGTCTTTACGAACAAACAGACGCAGCAAATCCCTATCTTGCATTTGCACTACGCCCATCCCAACTTCTAACATCTCTTCTTCACGTGCTTGCAGTAACTCATCACGAGGATAGTTTTCTAGAATATTGTGCAGCGCTTTATAGGAATACGAGCCTGCACGATAACCGCTGGCTTTTAGGATACGTTCTACTTTTTCGCGGATCAGCGGAATAGTTTCGACACTTTGGTTGTACACCGCCGAGGTATATAGGCCAGTGAAACGATGTTCACCGATCACTTTACCTGCTTTGTCGAACTTTTTAACGCCGATATAATCGGTATAAGCTGGGCGGTGGATACGTGATTGGGTATTGCCTTTAGTGACAATCAATAAAAAAGGCTTTTTGGCTTCAAGGCGCGCGGAATCAGGAAAGTCAGATAATTTTACGCTGCGTACACGTTTTGAATCAGAAAATAAACCCAACCCTTTTTCTGCTGTTGGTCTCAGTTCAGTATCGCCTTCGACCGTCACGAGGTCGTATTCTTTGTACCCCATGAAAGTGAAATTATGATTTCCCATCCACTTTAAGAATTTGATGGTTTCTTCGTAACGATCACTTTCTACAGGAATGAACTCTTTTTGTGTCTCCAATTGCGCAATCACTTGCACCAGTTTTTCTGACATTGGTTGCCAGTCTTGCACCACTAAAGCTGTATCGCTCAGAATACTAAGCAACTCATTTTTCAACTGTGTCATCGCTTCTTTGCTACTAAGGCGGTCGACTTCAATATGAAAAAGAGATTGCAGAACACCCTCACCTTGGTTTACCGAAGTAATAACACCGTTATCGGTGCGCGAGATTTGCGTTGGACCATTGAGCATGAGGTGTGACGATAAATCCAAACGGCTGAGCGCCATTTTAATGGAGTCCACAAGAAACGGACTATCAGGGATTACTATTTCAACAATCGTGTGCGTTGACTGCCAACCTTGGCGGCTTACTGTCGGGTTAAATACCCGCACTGAACGCTCCTCCGGGTTTTTCTCGTTAATATGGTGCCATAGGCTAACTATCGCACCATATAAGTCAGATTCATTACGTTCAGTCAGATCATCTTTCGAAATGTTACTAAATAGATGTTGAGCAAGTTGGGTCACGAGCGGTTGATGAGCAAGATCGAGTTTGTCTTGAATCAGTTTGTACACTTTTTCAAGCAGAACTGGCACTAAAGTTTCACGCGCAGTCATAGTAGACTCCAAGATTATTATTTTTGTAGGGTATGCGGTAAGCATAGCGCTTACCATTGGTAATGCTTGCTTTATTGTAAAAGCTTTATTGACAAATAGTTAACAGTTTTAGGGCAGGTCTGAGGTGAAATGTTTGAGAATGTGATTAAGATTCCTATTTAAATATCTAGAAAATCAGCGGCTCACAGAGTTTCTAACTTTACAAACTTGTTATTTTGGTCAGTTGTCAGCCGAAATCGACCTTTTACTCCAATTTGGCTAAGAAATGGACGAAATCGAGACGCGGGTAGCTGAAGGCGTAAACCTTGATCTGTGTAGACTTGTACAGAGCTTGCTACACCAGAATAGTGCGCTAAGTAAGTTTGATAGGAAATGTTGAGAGTAAAATAGTATTGCTTCATAGCCGTTAACCAAAATAGAGCGAGGAGACGTATCTATCACCTCGCTCTTAGTAGAGTTAAGATCCTTAAGATTCGAGCGCTTTTGTTACTTTTTCAAAGAGATCCCGAGCTAAATTATCCATTGACTTCAAAGTCTCCAACTCCGATTTCATCATTGCTTGACGAGTTTCATCGTAGAGCCTGAATTTAAGTAAAGGATCAATTAAACGCGACGCAACTTGGGGGTTACTATCATTGAGTTCACGCAGTATCTGCCCTGCAAAACGGTATCCCTCACCCGATTTTGCATGGAAATTAACTGGGTTTGCGCTGAGGAATGAACCAATTAAACTACGAGTACGATTTGGATTTTTTAAGCTAAATGCTTCATGTTTCATGGTTTGTTGAATGGTATCCAAAACACTTGGCGCGGGGTTAGTCCCTTGCAGTGCAAACCATTTATCCATCACCAATCCATCGTGTTTCCATTTATTACTGTAATCATCCATCAGTGCTTGACGGCACATAAGCTGTGCACTATTCGCAGCGCTCATAGCGGCTATGGTGTCAGTCATGTTGTTGGCGCTGTGATACTGAGCCAGCACCAAATCATTGCCTTGGTCGGTATAAGCTAAATAAGCAAGGCAAGTATTGCGCAATGCTCGTTCACCAATTGCACTGTGTTCAATGCTGTATGCTGTCTGTTTTAAACTGTGGTAAACCGCATTGAGCTCATCTTGCAATGCGTTAGCAAGCTGTACTTTCATCGCTTTAAGTACGGTCGCTATAGCATCAACATCCACACGTTTATACCAACCTGAAACCTCATTATGGCTAGGCAATGAGAGCATTTCCGCAATAAAAGCAGGCTCTAGAGCCTCACTCAGTAACACACCACGGAATGCATCAACTACCGATTCAGGCAAATCCGCCGCCTTACCCGACTGCACTCCAAACACATTGCTACGGATATATTTGGCTAACAACATTTGGCCTGCATCCCAGCGAGCAAATTCGTTACGAGCATTGACCATCAAGAAGATAAGCTCATCATCACTGTAGTCATACTCCAGTTTCACTGGTGCTGAAAATTCGCGCAACAAGGAAGGGATCGGTTTCTCTGGCACATTTTCAAACACGAAGGTCTGCTTAGCCTGTGTTACGTTCAGTACATTAGAGATTCGCTTTCCGTTACATTGTAACTCAATTACATCACCATGAGCGGTGTATAACTCAACATCAAAAGGAATATGCAGCGCTGCTTTCTCTTTTTGCTCGTGCGTTGGTTCGGTTGTTTGCTCTACGGTTAAGGCATAGGTTTTCTGTTGTGCGTCATATTCAGTGCTCACTGAAACAATCGGTGTACCAGATTGGCTATACCATAAACGGAATTGGGTAAGATCGACGCCAGAAGCATCTTCCATCGCTGCTACGAAATCTTCGCAGGTAGCGGCAGTGCCGTCATGACGCTCAAAATAGAGCTTCATCCCTTTTTGGAAATTCGTTTCACCCAATAACGTATGCATCATACGAATCACCTCACTGCCTTTTTCATAGACAGTTAATGTATAGAAGTTATTCATTTCTATCACTTTATCGGGACGGATTGGGTGTGACATTGGGCTGGCATCTTCAGCAAATTGTGGCCCGCGAATAATGCGCACATTATTAATGCGATTCACGGCTCTCGACCCTAAATCAGACGAAAATTCTTGGTCACGGAATACCGTTAGGCCTTCTTTTAAGCTTAATTGGAACCAATCACGACAAGTGACGCGGTTACCAGTCCAGTTATGGAAATATTCGTGGCCAATCACCGCTTCAATACCTAAATAATCAGTATCGGTAGCGGTTTTTTCATTGGCTAGCACAAACTTAGAGTTAAAAATGTTGAGCCCTTTATTCTCCATCGCACCCATGTTGAAAAAGTCAACGGCAACGATCATGTAGATGTCGAGATCATACTCTAAGCCGAAGCGTTCTTCGTCCCACTTCATTGCGTTGATAAGTGATGTCATCGCATGAGAAGCTCGGTCGAGGTTACCTTTATCAACAAAAATCTCGAGGGCAACATCACGGCCGGACTTGGTTTTATATTGATCACGTAATACGTCAAAATCACCCGCAACGAGAGCAAATAAGTAAGCAGGTTTCGGATGTGGATCTTGCCACTTCACCCAATGACGCCCTTCTGTAAGATCGCCATGTTCGATACGGTTACCGTTACTTAATAAAAATGGGTAATCTTTTTTGTCAGCAATCACGGTCGTTGTGTATTTTGCAAGAACGTCTGGACGATCGAGGAAGTAAGTAATGCGACGGAAACCTTCTGCTTCACACTGAGTACAGAACGCACCACCCGATTTGTATAACCCTTCTAGTGCGGTATTCGCTTCAGGGTTAATCAGTGTCACGATCTCCAATTCAAACTCTTGAGGTAATGATGAGATCGAGAGCCCGGTTTCAAGCAGCTGAAAATCTTGCCATTCAGTGCCATTCACTTTGAGCGATTTCAGCTCAAGGTTTTCACCATCCAGCACCAATTGGTTACTCTCTTTTTGCTGCTTAACGTGAGAAACAGCAGTCACTGTGGTGTTGGTATCAAAGAGATCGAATATTAATTCGAGATCCGTAATGGTATGTGATGGAGATTGATAATCTTTGCGATACTTGGCTTGGGGTGTATGAGCCATGTCGGAATCCTTGTTGACGGAGTGAAATGTGACGTTTTTGATAAACATTCAGTAAGATGGCTATAGATCTAAGGCTTGTTATCATTAATAACAACCCCTCAAACCGAAAAACGAGGCATTTTAGACAAATACCCCGTTATTTCGCTGACAATTTACCCATATATCAACAGATTTCACTCATTGCCTTTCTTATGATAGAAGATTGCAAGACTACGGATTTACTCGCGCTAAAACAGCCGACATGGAACCATTTTCCACCTCTAACGTTAACATATCGCTAACAAGCGTATAGCGGGTATCATGTTCTCCGTCTTCATAAAGGAGCACCAAATGATCACCTTCTGTGTAGTACACCCCTTTATGGATCGATTCGTTACCATTAGCACCACTTACTCTGAACATAAATACAAAATCCGGCTGTAAAACGAGATCAAGTTGGTTAATGTCGGTTGCTATCGCATCTTCACCAAATATCCGTTTGCTAGACCACACCCCTGCCAACGCATTTGGTAAAGCTTTAGTGAACATAATGCCGTTTAAGTTGAGCATGTTGTGGTTCACTTGGTATTGATAAACTTGAGGTTGCGATGAATTAAGCCCCAAAATCAAGCTGTTATCGCTGGCGTCAAATTCACCTTCCCAGTGCTCCACATTATAATTTTTCTTTTGAATATCGATCTTGAAACGATAATTCGATTCCAAGGTCAGTTTAATAGAACGAAAATCATCGGAAGAAGTGTCAGGATTGGGGTTAAGTAGGTACCAATCACCAAGTAAAAAAGGGAGATCAAACTGAGTTAAGTCTTGATGAGTCTGCGTACTACTACTTTGACTTTGTGCCGCACTGGTGCTGATAAGAACAATGCAGGTAAAAATGATGCTTATCCATTTCATAACACGCTCCTCACTTTTTTCTTAAGCTTAGAACCGGTTGTACGATAAAGCGAAATGTTTGATCTATATCACGTTATTTATTTGGTTTAAATAAGATCAAAAAAGCGAGCACTAAGGCTCGCTTTTCATTGCTACTGGTTGCTAATTTAGCATATCAACAGTGATCGCCACTGCTTCTTCTAAATAAACATCTGGAGTTTCATAATCTTTAGGCACATCTTGCAAGGTTTTATAGGGCTTCAAACCATTGGCGACTTGTCGCATGTTAATCCGCGCCAAACGCAATTCATCTGCCTTGTCACTTTCTTGCTTACGCACAGATTCATTGAGAGAAATTGTGTTGTCATCTTTCTCCGCTTTATACTTTGCAATATCCTCGTTAATGAAGCCGAACTCCATATCGTTGGCAATACGAGCTTGATGCTGCGCAGATAACTTAGCAATCAGTTTTTCATTAGCTTGTAACTTGTCGTATTTAGCTCGCTCAATTTGATCCCAAGGAAGTGCATTAGGTTCAACGCTCTCACCGGTATCTTTTGCTTCAATCGCAGTGGGTAACGCAATATCAGGCACAACACCTTTATTCTGCGTACTACCACCATCAATACGATAAAATTTCTGAATCGTATATTGAACGTAGCCTAATTCTTTATCAAACAAGTCGTAGATATGATTCAACGAGCGATGCTGTTGAACCGTTCCCTTACCGAATGAGTTTTCGCCAACAATGATCGCTCGTCCATAATCTTGCATTGCCGCTGCAAAAATTTCTGAGGCTGATGCGCTGTAGCGATTCACCAATACCGTCATAGGACCCTGATAACTGATTTTTCCATCCGTGTCACTATTAACGTTTACTCGTCCATAGCTATCGCGAACTTGCACAACCGGGCCGCTTTCAATAAATAAGCCGGATAATGCCGTCGCTTCCGTTAATGCACCCCCACCGTTATTACGTAAATCGACGATCACGCCATCCACTTTTTTCTGCTTCAGTTCAGTCAGCAATTTGTCCGTGTCTTGCGCTAAACCGACATAGAAGCTAGGGACTTCAAGCACGCCGATTTTCTTGCCATTTTTCTCGATGATTTTTGATTTAACCGCTCGATCTTCTAAACGAATTTTGTCTCGAACAATAGTGACAACGTGACTTTTAGCGTCTTTACCTTCCGGCAAAACTTGCAACTTCACCTTAGTGCCTTTCGGGCCTTTGATCAGTTGTACGACATCATCTAGACGCCAGCCGATAACATCAACCATCTCTTTGCCATCTTGGCCCACACCAATGATACGATCGCCTTCACCCAACTGCTTGCTATTTGAGGCAGGACCACCCGCAACTAACGAACGAATGATGGTGTAGTCGTCGGTCATTTGCAGTACAGCACCAATCCCTTCCAATGAAAGATTCATTTCTGATTGGAACTGCTCGGCATTACGTGGAGAGAGATAACTAGTATGCGGATCAACTTCACGCGCAAAAGCATTCATATAAAGCTGAAATACATCTTCGCTGTGGGTCTGAGACAGACGTTTGATCGCGTTATTATAACGCTTGCCTAGCGTTTCTTTAATTTCCGGCCACTCTTTACCCGTAAGCTTTAAGTTCAGTGCATCATATTTGACACGTTGCTGCCATAACTTATCGAGCTCGGTTTTATCTTTCGGCCAAGCTGCTTTTGAGCGATCAAGTTCCATCGATTCATCGGCTTCAAATGTAATTTCTTTGTCGAGCAGAGAAAGCGCATATTGAAAACGCTCAAAGCGCTTTTGCATTGATAAGTTATAAACATCAAATGCAATTTGGTTATTGCCAGCCTTGAGTTGATCATCAAGTTGTGTCGACCACGTATGAAAGGAATCAATATCGCTCTGAGTAAAGATATTGCGGTTGTAGTCGAGCAGTTCGAGATAACGATTGAAGATAGCTTGCGAGAAATCGTCATTCAAGTTGAAGTGTTTGTAATGAGAACGAGTAAAACGGGAAGTCACACGCTTACTCGCCGTTTCATGCTGCATTTCTGGGGCAAGAAGAGGTAAATCTTCTTTGCTAAGAGTGGCTTCTAAGGCCTGAACGGATGACGCTGCTAGCCATAGGCCAGCAGCGATCAACGTTAATTTTGAACGGCATTTCATGCGTAGGAATTTCTCCTTTATGCGCGCAAGTGCTCCGCTTTCACAACCATTTGTAGGCCGTTGACAAGTTGAACGCGCACATCTTCCTTATTAACTTCAACAATGGTCGCAGCCATGTTTCCTTTACCCATGTTTACGTTCACTTGTTTGCCAGTGATCATTTCATCAGCATTTAAAGCGCGCGTCTCGACAGGTTTTTCAGCTTTTGGCGCTTTCGCTTGAGGACGACGAGCTTGTGCTTGAGGCTTTTTCGCTTTTGGCTGCTTCGCTTTTGCCTCTTCGCGTGCTTTTTGTCCTTGCTCTTTACGACGAGCCTGTACTCGAGCTTTACTTTCTGCCAATGCGGCTTGTGCGTGCTCTACATGTTCTTCTTCTAACTCTCCACATGGGTTGCCATCAAGGTCAACACGAGTTGCACCTAGTTTAACACCATGTAGATAACGCCATGACGACGTGTATTGTCTTAACGCAGCACGCAGCTGTGTTTTACTTACTTTTGAGTCTTCGTTTAGGCGTTCAGCAAGATCTTGAAAAATACCAATTTTCAAAGGCTTTGCTTCACCTTCTAAAGTAAAGCACTTAGGGAAACATTCAGCAATGTACGCAATAACTTCTTTGCTGTTTTTTAACTTTTCAGTGTTTTCCATGAGGATTCCTGGTTTATGCGGTCTTTCCGCGAGGCATTAAGATAAATATGTTCGGTATTATAGTGACCTAAATGCGAAAAACCACAGGCAATGACCAATTTATGCCTTGTTAGCGTGTGAATTGAGCAGCTTTTCTATCTCAATCATTAATTCTGCCATCCCTTTCTCATCAATTTCAGAAAAACGGCCAATTGTTGGGCTATCAATATCCAATACTCCCACCACTTGACCATTGATAGAAAATGGCACCACCAACTCAGAATTGCTCGCAGCATCGCAAGCAATGTGACCAGCAAACTCATGTACATCATAAACACGTTGTATACGGTTAGTCGCCGCCGCAGTACCACACACACCTTTTCCTAAGGGGATGCGTACACAAGCTGGTTTTCCTTGAAAGGGACCGAGAACCAGTTGCTCTTCTTTTATTAGGTAAAAACCCACCCAGTTAAGATCTTCAAGCTCCATGTTAAATAAGGCGCTCAAATTGGCAAGATTAGCGATTAAATCCGTTTCAGATTCAACCAGTGCCACCGCCTGCTTGGTAAGACGGCGGTATTCTTCTATGTTCATATAAACTCAACGACCTTTTGAAAACGGAAGACATCTATTTTTGAACAGCGTACAATTTCTCACACGATAAATAGGATGCATTCTCATCATAATGACTAATTCCAATGACACTATTAGCCGCTCTTGGGTAATAAAACAAGTAAAAAAACATCGACCTACACTTCTATTTGCCAATGCGATCGCGGTTATTGCAACGCTGGTTAGTGTCCCTATTCCACTATTAATGCCATTAATGGTCGACGAAGTTCTGCTGAATAAACCCGCTTCTGGTTTGGCGATGATGAATACTATTCTACCGACATCGATGCAAAACCCAACAGGCTATATTGCGCTCACGTTATTACTAGTGGTCTTGATGCGTAGCGTCAGCCAAGCGCTCAACATACTTCAAAGCCGTCAATTTACTTTGGTGTCCAAAACCATTACTTACCAAATGCGCTGCAAAATGATTGATAAATTAGGACGGATCAGTATCAGGCAGTACGAAACCAAAGGCAGTGGTGGTATTAATGCTCACTTAATCACCGACATCGAAACCATTGATCAATTCATAGGCAGCACACTCAGTAAATTTATCATCAGCCTACTGACCGTGTTAGGCACAGCAGGTGTTCTACTCTGGCTTGAGTGGCGTTTAGGGCTGTTTATTTTATTGGTCAACCCGATTGTGATTTACTTTTCACGTAAACTCGGAAGCAAAGTTAAGCATCTGAAAAAGCGAGAAAACCAAGCGTATGAACGCTTTCAAAATCGGCTAGTCGAAACATTAGATGGCATTTATCAATTGCGTGCCGCTAATAAAGAGCGAGAGTTTCTCAATGAACTTAAGCAGCAAGCCAACCAAGTCCGAGAGAATGCAGACAAATATGCATGGCAATCAGAGGCTGCAGGGCGCGTCTCATTTCTCCTATTTTTACTTGGTTTTGAGCTATTTAGAGCGGTCGCGATGCTGATGGTGGTTTTTAGCGACTTGACCATAGGGCAAATTTTCGCCGTTTTCGGTTATTTGTGGTTTATGTTAGGCCCAGTGCAAGAGCTGCTGAGTATTCAATTTTCTTGGTACAGTGCAAAGGCGGCCTTTCATCGCATTAATGATCTGCTTGCACTGGAGGAAGAGCCTCGCCCTATTTGCAAAATTAACCCATTCACAGATAACCGCCAGGTCGATGTTGAGGTTTCTCACGTTAATTTTGCCTACGATAGTGAAAAGAGTGTGCTCAACGATCTCTCACTCACGATTCCGGCGGGTAAAAAAGTTGCGTTGGTTGGCGCAAGTGGTGGTGGGAAATCCACGTTGATCCAACTGTTAATTGGTGTGTATCAGCCCAATTCCGGGCAGATCCGTTTTAATGGTGCGACCACTGAAGAGATAAGTTTTGATATTATTCGCGATAACATTGCCGTGGTATTACAACAACCTATACTATTCAACGACACCTTAAGGCATAATTTGACCCTCGGCGGTCAATATGCAGAAGAGGAATTATGGCAAGCGCTGCATATTGCACAACTGGATGATGTGACTGCGAATCTCAGTGACGGTTTAGAAACGCTAGTTGGCCGAAATGGTATTCGCTTGTCGGGCGGACAACGTCAACGTTTAGCCATCGCTCGGATGGTACTGAGCAATCCTAAATTTGTTATTTTGGATGAAGCAACATCCGCGTTAGATACGGTAACTGAAGCGGCATTGCACAATGCTCTGACTGGATTTTTGAAAGGTCGAACTACTTTAATTGTTGCGCACCGCCTTTCGGCAGTGAAACAAGCCGATATAATTTACGTGCTGGAAGATGGTCAAGTTAGCCAAATGGGTACGCATCGAGAATTAGTCGAGCAAGATGGGTTATATCAGACCCTTTATGGAAATCTCCAATCGTACGTTTAGTGATTGGGTAACAATAAATTAGGATGATTGTTTGTCTCAACATTCAGCGCTTATTCAACATCCACAATCACCTAACGGCGTGAGGTTGTGTCACGGCTGTGAATTGGCCGTTGATCTCGTCGAGGTTGAGCATGGAAAAAGTGCCTATTGTCCACGCTGCGGTACCCAACTGTACCGCGGTGGATCTCCCTCTTTATCTGGGGATTTAGCCGTCGCCATCACTTGCTTGTTACTGTTTATCCCCTCTCATTTTTTTGAATTCATCAGTATTCGCTTGGTTGGGGTGATGATCCCCGCCACCTTGCCATCCGGTGTCTTTGCGCTGGCTGAAGAGGGCTTTGGAGCGCTCGCTTTATTGGTGCTATTTTGCAGCTCTATTGCGCCACTTTTAGTGTGTGGTTCCGTAGTGACCGCTCATATTGCCTTGCGTTATCGATGGTTTCATCTACTGCGTGGCTCACTGATCATTATTCAGCGATTAAAAGCATGGGTAATGCTCGATGTTTTTTTAGTCAGCGTGGCGGTATCTTGTTTTAAACTTCAAGATTATTCCGACATTTTTATCGGTGTGGGGTTGTATGGTTTAGTTTTGCTGCAACTGGCAACCGTATTGTTAGCGACTCGAGTTAGCGTAAGGCGCTATTGGCAAGCGTGGCAGCCAGAGAATCAATATGTCTTCGAGCGTAAAGAGGTGCATTGCCACCATTGCCATCTTTCACAACCCGAAAATACGCACTGCGTGCGTTGCGCGCAAAAATTATATCACCGGAAACCCAACTCGATACAACGAACTTGGGCCTATTTAATTGCAGCAAGTGTCGCTATTTTCCCCGCGAACCTGATTCCAATATCGATTTTAATTACCAACGGACAGCGATTAGAAGACACCATTTTCTCTGGTGTTGCGTCACTGATTAATAGTGGTATGGTCGGAATTGCAATCATCATTTTTGTGGCCAGTATAATCGTGCCTATTGTAAAAATATTCGGCCTGACCTATCTATTACTGGCGATTAAATTTAAGCGAACGGTTTACCACCGTCAGAGAATGAACATTTATTTCGCGATTAAATGGATCGGCAAATGGTCGGTAATGGATCTGTTTGTCATCTCAATTATGTTGACACTGGTTGATCGCGGTCAAATTCTCGACTTCACTCCCGGTTATGGAGCCGTTGCCTTTGGCTTGGTGGTTGTACTCACCATGCTCGCCACGGAAAGTATGGACCCAAGACTCATCTGGGATAATTACCCAGAAATCGCAGACCAAAACGAGCCTTCACATGAGTAAACAAATTTCAAGCCAGCCCTCATACACTCCCGATGTTAAGCGAAACAGGGGCATCTCACCTTTGTGGATACTGCCCATACTCACCATGGCGCTCGCAGGTTGGTTAGTCGTTAAAGCCATTCACGATGCTGGCGAACGAATCCAGATCTATTTTTCGGACGCACAAGGCTTAGTCGCAGGGCGAACAACAATTCGCTACCAAGGGCTCGAAGTCGGCATGGTAAGAGATATTAAACTGTCCGAAGGATTAGAAAACATCTATGTGGAAGCCGATATTTATCCAGAAGCTACTCAGTTACTCAATGACAATACCCGATTTTGGTTAGTGAAGCCAACGGCCAGTTTATCTGGCGTTTCAGGTCTAGATGCGTTGGTTTCAGGAAACTATATTGCGATTCAACCGGGTAACGAAAATAGTTCAGCTGAACACGATAAAGTGTTTAGTGCTTTAGATGGTGCACCTTCTGATCTACTGCCTAATCAAGGGCTTATCATTTCGCTAAAGGCTCGCGATCTCGGAGGTATTTCTGTTGGCTCACAAATCGTCTATAAAAAAATTCCGATTGGTGAAGTGTTTAACTACAAACTCGATGACGATGCAAAGTCGGTACTCATTCAAGCCTCGATAAAAGACGAGTATCGCCACATTATTACCAATGAAAGCCGTTTTTGGAATGTCAGCGGTGTTGGTGCAAGCATTGGCTTTGAAGGTGTTGACGTCCGCTTAGAAAGTTTAAGTGCATTAATCGGTGGTTCAATTGCCGTCGATTCACCGGACGGTGGGGAGCCTGTTGAACAAAATACCCAATTTAGTCTCTATCGCGATTTAAAAACCGCAGGGCGTGGTATCCCTGTGAAAATCACCCTACCCGATCAGCATAATATTAACCAAACCGGTGCCCCCATCATTTACCGAGGAATAGAAGTCGGTCAAATCACGGAATTGCAGCTCAGTAAAAGTCACCAACAGATCATCGCCTCTGCCGCTATCCAACCGGCTTTTAGCGATATGCTCAATTCGGGAAGCCGTTTTGTGTTGGAAGAGGCCAAAGTCTCACTCTCTGGAGTTGAGAACATCGGTAATTTGATCAAAGGGAATTACTTGACACTCATTCCTGGTAAGGGCGAAAAGGCCAGAAGTTTCACTGCAATTCGCCAATTTGAATTTAATCAGTCACAAGCAAAATCGATTGCTATCAAACTTACAGCTGAAAGCTCATATGGCTTAGATGTGGGCAGCCAGATTTTGTATCGAGGCATCTCGGTAGGTTCAGTAATTGACGTAAAGTTGCAGCAAGACAGTGTTGTGCTCAATACGCTGATTGATGAAGAGTACTCATCACTCATACGCTCACAGAATCGTTTTTACATTACAGGCTCGGCCACCGCAGAGCTCACCGAATCAGGCCTTAATGTTTCGATCCCTCCAGCCAAACAACTGCTCGCCGGCTCAATCAGTTTCATCAGCGAAGGCGCTGAAAATGCGAGCAATGAGTACCCGCTATATCAAAGTAAATCCTTAGCTGAGCTTGCAAAATATAATCAAAGCGGCTCACAGACACTGACTCTTTTTGCCGACGAGCTTCCTCCCATCAATCCGGGCAGCCCGCTCCTATACCGTAATCTTCAAGTAGGCAGTGTTTTTGGCTTTAAGCTCACGAAAGAAGGTGTGAAAATCGAGGTCAAAATAGAGAATCAATATCGCCATCTGATTACGAATCAAACTGTTTTTTGGAACCGTTCTGGCGTCGAAATTAATGCAACACTTGCAGGCGTAAAAGTCAAAGCCGCTCCTTTAAAAACATTAATTCAAGGAGGCATTGCATTTGATTCGTTGCAAGGCATTGATAACAAAGATCAGAATTTGTGGAAGCTCTATGACAGCTACGATCAAGCACGTAAGGCGGGCCAAGAAATCATCTTAACGGCCGATTCATCCTTTGGCATTACGCTAGGAACATCCATCAAATATAACAATATCACTGTGGGAGAGGTTGTTTCTGTAACACCCGATTTCAAGACAAACCAAGTTACACTCCAAGCGAGAATTGAGCCTAGCTACGCATTAGGCATTGCCAGAAATGGCTCTCACTTTTGGGTAGCGAAAACTAAGATTGGCTTCAATGGTGTTGAAAATCTGCAAAACTTACTCAGTTCCAGCATTGAGGTCCAACCTGGGTTTGGCGATGTGCAGTATCAATTTGAACTAGAAAAACAGCCACAACAAGCACTCGGTATTGAATTCACCTTACAAAGTGAAACACGAGGATCAGTGACTGAAGATAGCCCGGTTCTCTACCGTGAAATGGAAGTGGGCAAAGTAACCCATGTTGCTCTAGGAGACTTTGCAGACCGCGTCATGTTTACCATTGAAATCCAAAAAGAGTTCGCTTATCTGGTTCGCAGCAATAGCGTATTTTGGAACACTTCTGGCGTCGATGTATCCATCGGTTTATCTGGTGCAAATATAAAAGCAGGCACGTTAGACAGCATCATGAAAGGCGGAATTACATTTGCCACTCCAGAGCAAAAACAGCTACAGCCTATCGCTAAACAAGGCCAAGCATTTTACTTATATCCTGAAGCCAAACCAGAATGGCGCCAATGGCGAACAGCCATACCAAAACCTTAAAGGGTTAACCTTGATTCTTATAAAATGCAGCTGATCGGCTGCATTTTTTATTATTTTGATCTCATCACGATTCTTATATAATCCGGCCTCAACTCCCAGACGAGATACTGCTTTGCACGCCAATATAACCCTACCTGAACCTTTTCTTGCGACAATTGAAGCGATACTGCCCACACATCTAACGATGAGTGATTTTATTGCAGCTTGCCAGCGTCCTTTGCGTAAAAGTATCCGAGTCAACACGCTAAAAATCTCTGTTGATAGCTTTTGTCAACGCGCCGTAGAAAAAGGGTGGGCTTTATCACCAGTGCCTTGGTGTAATACGGGTTTTTGGATTGAAGCCGATGAGTCTGTCGTACCTTTAGGTAATACCGCCGAACATATGGCAGGTCTTTTTTACATTCAAGAAGCCAGTTCTATGATGCCAGTATCCGCTCTTTTCACTGGCGGCGAATCGTTCAATTCAGTACTCGACATGGCGGCGGCTCCGGGTTCAAAAACAACGCAAATTGCGGCGTGTATGGAAAATGAAGGCGTATTAGTCGCAAACGAATTTTCAGCCAGCCGTGTTAAAGTGCTGCATGCTAATATCGAACGCTGCGGTGTACGCAACAGTGCACTGAGCAATTTTGATGGTCGAGTCTTTGGCGGTTGGTTACCGGAACAATTTGATGCGGTGTTAATAGATGCTCCATGCTCAGGAGAAGGTACCATCCGTAAAGATCCTGATGCGATGAAAAACTGGAGCAAAGAATCTGTATTGTCGATTTCCACAACACAAAAAGATTTGATTGAAAGTGCGTTTCAAGCTTTAAAGCCCGGCGGTGTGATGGTCTACTCAACCTGTACATTGAGCACAGAAGAGAACCAACAAGTGTGCTTGCATCTAAAAGAAAAATATCCACAATCAGTTGAATTTGTTTCCCTTAGCTCATTGTTTGAAGATGCAAAAGCAGCTATTACAGACGAAGGGTTCTTGCATATATTCCCTCAAACTTATGATTGTGAAGGTTTTTTTGTTGCAAAAATCCGTAAACTTAGCTCTGTACCCCACCCTGAAGTCAACAAACGCTTAGGTCAATTTCCTTTTGCGAAAGCCAACCTTAAACTCACACAAGAGATCGCGGATCAACTCATGAAAACGTTTGAAGTTGTGATCCCCGATGATACCAGTGTCTGGCTACGTGATAATGATGTATGGTTATTTCCAAACGCACTGGAACCTATGCTCGGCAAATTCCGCTTCTCTCGCATGGGGATAAAAATCGCTGAAACACATAAAAAAGGTTATCGCTGGCAACATCAAGTCGCTACATCATTAGCGACTGGTAACGAATCAAACTGTATCACACTATCGATTGAAGAAGCGCGAGATTGGTACATGGGCAGAGATGTCAGACCAGCACTACAAACTGGCACTGGCGAAGTGCTGGTTAAACTCGGTAACGATGTGATTGGCCTAGGAAAATGGGTAGGAAACCGCATAAAAAATGGTTTACCAAGAGAACTCGTTAAAGATAAAAATTTGTTTTAACACGCCCCAAAATAGGACAAAAATCTAGAAAACACGCGCACTTCTAGCGATAACAACTATACTTACAGGGAAGCATAAGTACGACTATTTTAATGATTAGCGTAGGCTCAAATGAGCCATTCCCCTAGGCCCAAAAACGGAAAAGTTTTGGGCCTTTTTTTATCGTCAAGGAAAATAAATTGCAACAGGAGGTGGACGCCTCAGCTATACAAGATGAATTCCATCTTCCCCAATGGTAATTTTTCCCTGCTTGTACAAACCACCAATACTCTTCTTAAAGGTTCCCTTACTGGTACGGAACATCGAAAAAATAGCTTCTGGTGTCGATTTATCACTTAATGGAAGAAAACCACCCTTTTTCTCAAGTAACTCTATGATCTTAGTGCTTAGCTCATCCATTTTTGCTACGCCAATTTTTTGCAGAGCTAGGTCAATTTTTCCATCTTCACGGATATTTTTGATATAGCCTTTTAAGGTCTTACCAATAAACAACTTACCAAACACATCTGATGGGAAAATCATCCCCCAGTGCTCACCATTGACGATGGCCTTGTATCCGAGTTCTGAGTGTTCTGCAATTAATAGATCAACTTGCTGATTCTGCGTATAGTTTGCAGGGGTTTTGTCCAGCCACTTGTTGAATTTAGTTGTGCCTACGATGCGGCCGGAAGCCTTATCAGTGTAGACATACACTAAAACCATTTGTCCTTCTTTAAAACGAGCACGCTGTTCGCTGTAAGGCACCAATAAATCTTTACCCTTCAGACCCCAATCAACAAAAACACCAGTGCTATTCACACCCTGAACTTTCATCAATCCCCACTCGCCTACTTTTGCAATCGGTTTTTCAGTCGTCGCGGCAAGTTGATTGTCTGAATCGAAATACAAAAATACGTCTATTTTCTGCCCCAATTCAACCCCATCTGGGGTAAATCGTTTAGGCAGTAAAGTGGTTCCAAAATCTTCAGCATCCAAAAATACGCCGAAATCAGCAATCTTCACGACTTCTAAACTGTTTATTTGACCAACGTTAATCATTTACTATGTCTCACCTCAATTTTGCAGAGATTATACGTGATCTCTGTTATCCTTTCCTGCATTCAAGGGAAAAATAAGCATTTTTTCAGGAGCTTTCTTTGGTTAATGTCGATAAGCAAGATACCATCACGCTTAAAATTTCACATGCCATGTCTCAGAGCAAAGAACTTGATCTAGACATTTACCTATTCATTCCCGGTGATTTAGGTCTAACACCCGAAATACTTCCTGAATCTGACTTTTACTATAGCTTCATCCACCAAGAGCGTGCGTATTACAGTGATAAAACGTTACTGCCCTTAGTGCACAGCCGACTTGCACAACGAGGCCATCTCTCTTCTACTCAGTATCGAGTCAGTTTGAGTTTATTTGCTTATCAGTATGTTATCGCTCTAGATAAAGCTGTAGTACAACTCAATACGACGAGTGACACCGTCACATCAGATGAAGTTGATAGTGTCATTGAACTCTCTTTAGATATTTTGAAAAGATTGCGCCGCAGCATTCCTTATGAAGAGAGCTTAAAACGCTATTACGCCAATATTGATAACTATTTATCTTGGTATACTGAGCAAAAGTTTCTTTCCCTAGTCGCACACATGAACCGCGATGGTGAATATAAAACCATCAAAGAGCGTCTAATTACACTGGTTGAAAAAGAACAGGCACATCGTAAACTTAACAATTACAACTCGGCAAAGGCAGGGGAAGACATCACTCGGCTGAGTAACAAGATGCGCCTACTACGCCGTTTAATCGAGCATCCCATTGTGCTTAATGAACACGTCACCTCTTTAGGTAATAACATGAAGCGTGCCGTAAAAGGTATCGCGACTGGGCTTGTGATGCTGTTTGTCACCGTCATCGCCATTACAGCTCGCGACTATTGGGGGGAAATCACCGCCTCTTTTATCATCGCTATGTCGTTTGTTTATGCATTACGCGAGATCTTTAAAGATGACTTACGCGATATGCTGTGGCGCTGGATCCGTAAAGGAAAACCTAAATGGAAGCGTCGTTACATAGACCCAACGACCGGAAAATCTGTGGGTTACAAAATTGAATGGCTTGATTATACCAACCTGAGTAAATTACCAGACCGAATCAAAACAATTCGAAAGAAACGCATTGTTCAAAGGGAGGAACAGGTACTTCACTATCGCTCAGAAACGGCCATGTCAACTTCACGCTTCATGAGTGGCTATGAGGAAACACGCGAAACTTTACACATTGATCTACGCCCTATTACCCGTTTGATGGACAAAGGCTCTAATCGCATTTATCAGTTAAGTGGTGGTCAAGTGAGTCGAGAAACCGTAGAAAAACGGCACTTGCTCAACTTGATTATCAAAGAAGATAACCATAAAGAAGAGCCCCGCTACTACCGTTGGAAAATTGTTTTAAATAGAAATAAGATTGTCGACATTGAACCGATAGAATTAAGCGAGTAGTCTCTAATTCAGCCTTATTTACCAATACGCTTTAACGATAAAGTAAGATGAAACTCCGCCATAGGCTCGTCACCATGCAATGAAGGACAGGTTGCAATGATCTTTACTGTCTGATTGACTCGCTCTCCGGTCGCGATAGTTTCATCAAGCATACTGTCTATTAGCTGGCCATCATGGCAATGAAAATGAACATCCGCCTCCGGCCTTTTTAAAAACTCCGCACTAACCGCTTTAAACGCCAACGATACTTTGGAGCCACGCTGTTGTGCTTTATGCATTGCCATAAAACCGCCCGCTACGTCTGCACCAACGGCTAACACACCAAAATACATACTATTTAAATGATTTTTATTGCGACGTTTAAGTGGAATTCGAATTTCTACAGAGTGTTCGTTTAGCACTAAAATCTTTGGCCTGCAGGACCAAATCAATGGCACTTTTAAAAAACCAAACAGATTTAAGTAAAGATTCGCTTTTGTTAATGGGGAGAGCATGAGGCTTGACCTTTTCAATATGGTTGTCGGACCAGTTCAAGGTATACGCTGTGAAATGTCAATAAGTTGTTACAAAAAGTTAGGGTTGAGCGCAGCTATTCTGCGCCCAAATCAGATCATTACATTTTTACCACAACATCAGCCTGAACACTTTCAGCTAAGTGCTCCTGCAGCTTTGGATAACTTGCTAGTGCTTGGGTGACGACCAAAATCGGCTTATTCGCATGACGTGCCGCTTTTGATGCTAAATCGAGCAACGTGATGACCGCCTCACTCTCTGGATTAAACAAATGGGAAAGTTCGGGATTCTCTTTATCAATGCCTAAGGTGTATTGTGTTAAGTTATCGATGTTGATGACCACACCATCAAAATAGTGCATCAAACGCTCTGCCAACAATGCCGCTGATGGAACATCGCAAGAATAAAGCACTTTCAAACCATCTAAACTCCGAGGTAAAGACTGCTCTGCCAGTCGGTCAATGATCGTAGCCGCATCACTTAATGTTCGAACAAATGGCACCACAATTTCGATGTTCAATCCTTGCTTGCGCAATGCCTTGATCACAGCGCATTCATAACTAAACGCTTTTGCATACTGGTTGGAAGAAAAACGCGATACGCCACGCACTCCCATCGCTGGGTTAATTTCATCCGTTTCAACACTTCCACCGATCAACGCCTTATAAGTGTAACTATCTGCATCACTCAAACAGACACGAATCGTAGCGTGATTTTTTTGAACCGCTGCCACGACTCTATCAACAATGGTTGACGTAAAATGCTCCGCCACCGCTTTGTCATCAAGAATGGATTGCAAAGAGCCTTGCTCAAGTTCAGTTAGATTCGCAAAATGTTGCTCAATCGAAGGATGATAAAACAACGAATCTAAAATAATGTCGGACAGCGATACATACAAATGCTGGGCATTTCCACTTGATTCAATTGCCGCTGGAAGGGCATCACCTAAGATCAACTGAGGGTGGATCGTATCATGTTGTGCCAAACTCATTCATTACTCCCTACATTTTTAATTATCTTGCTCAGGAAAATACCCATAGCCGAGTATTAATTCAAGTAAAAGTAACTATTTATGGCGAATTTATGAATAAAATTTCACCTTACGGATGATAAGCAATAAGTTTTCCGTTTTGGAGTTTATTCCTATTGCCAATTCCGTTATCTTTACCGCTTCGCAATAAGAGTACAGGCTTTACCATGCCATTAAAAACAGATGAATTAAGAACTCAAGCCTTGGGCCCAATGCCGACTCCGGCAGAGCTTGGAAATGCGCATCCGATCACAGACGACGTAGCAGAGCGCATCGCAAACTCACGCCGTCAAATTGAAAATATTCTGACTGGTCACGATGATCGCTTGTTAGTCATTGTCGGTCCGTGTTCAGTACACGACACTGAAGCAGCAATGGATTACGCTCAACGTTTGAGTGCGATCCAAGACCAATATAAAAATGAACTGTTTATCGTCATGCGTACCTATTTCGAGAAACCACGCACCGTTGTGGGCTGGAAAGGTTTGATTACGGATCCCAATCTGGATGGTTCATATGCACTGGAAACAGGGCTCAATAAAGCACGGAAATTATTATTAGATATCAACAAGCTAGGCCTTGCTACTGCAACTGAATTTTTAGACATGATCACCGGGCAATACATCGCAGATCTCATCACGTGGGGAGCTATTGGTGCGCGTACTACGGAATCTCAGATACACCGAGAAATGGCGTCTGCACTGTCGTGCCCTGTCGGTTTTAAAAATGGCACGAATGGCAACATCAAAATTGCTATTGATGCCATTCGAGCGGCCCAAGCATCGCATTATTTTTACTCACCGGATAAAAATGGCCGTATGACCGTTTATCGTACCAGTGGTAACCCCTTTGGCCATGTTATTTTACGCGGTGGTGATACAGGGACAAACTATGACGCTGACTCCGTATCTGCAGCCTGCGAGCAACTGATCGAATTCGGCTTAGCCCCGCGCCTCATCGTAGATTTTAGCCACGCGAATTGCCAAAAGCAGCATAGAAAACAGATAGATGTAACGGCCGACATCTGCACACAAATACGTACAGGTAAGGATTTCGTTGCTGGAATTATGGCTGAAAGCTTCATTATCGAAGGTAACCAGCCAATGCATGACTTAAAGAACCTCACCTATGGTCAATCGATTACCGATCCATGCTTAGGATGGGATGACACAGCAACTATGCTGGATATGCTGGCACAAGCGATCACTGACCGCCGTAACTTAAAGTAAATACTAAGCAATAGATAAGGAAACACCATGCCTTCTTTTGATATCGTTTCAGAAGTCGATACTGTTGAACTTCGTAATGCTGTCGATAATGCAAACCGAGAGCTTTCTACTCGTTTTGATTTTCGTAATGTAGAAGCTGGATTTGAACTCAAAGATGAAGTTGTAAAACTGTCTGCAGAAGATGATTTTCAATTGGGTCAAATGATGGATATTTTACGTGGCAACCTCGCGAAACGAGGTGTTGATGCCAAAGCGATGGAAGCGAAAGATTCCGTACATTCCGGCAAGCGCTGGTTTAAAGATGTCCAATTTAAACAAGGACTGGACTCGTTAACCTCCAAGAAAGTGGTAAAAGCCATTAAGGATGCCAAGCTCAAAGTCCAAGCATCCATTCAAGGTGAAAAAGTAAGAGTAACGGGTAAAAAGAGAGATGATTTACAATCAGTGATCGCTCTAATGCGTGAATCGGATATGGGCCAGCCATTCCAGTATGACAATTTCCGAGACTAACAGCACCACGAATAAAATATCAAAGCCACCTCATTAGGTGGCTTTTCAATCACTGATAACTGTCATTTACAATGAATCGATTCCTTGCCTCTAACTTGGATGAGTGAATACCCAACGTCTTACAACATTAAGTCTTTCCCCACAAGCAAAGCGTACTCTGCTCTGTTTCTAGGTAACAAAATACATATTCTTTTGCGATCAGACTTTGCTTGCTCAAGCTTTTCTGCAAGTTGCGCGGCATTCTTAAAACTTTCCCTTTCAGCATCACGGCGAACAAGATCAATCAATTCAAAAGGAGAATGTTGTTCATAAAAAACCACCTCTGCCCTTTGCATGTAACGTAGCGCTTTGATCGGCAGCATTTCAACATCATCGCCACAGCTTATCCATGTACATTGTGCTGATTCTTCTATAGGCACTAAGAGAGCTTGTTGGTATAAACGCTCTAATTCTTCACGGCTTACTGCATTTTCTGTTTTGGAATCACTTAAAAAGGCTTCCCAAAACTTTCTTCTAACACTGACAGAATTGAGTGATTGTTTAATTGAATTTCTCTTGGAGGCAGCGAAATCAGCAAGCAACGAGAGATTTTGCGGAAGAACCGCTTCCAATGTTTCTCGGATATTTCTCACCAACACTGGTGATGCACCACCACTGGATATTGCGATCTGAATTCGTCCACGGTTGACCATCGATGGCGTGATAAAATCACAGTATGGTTGATCATCGACAACATTGACCAAAACACCTGTCTTTCTTGCATCTTTATGCACTTGGTGGTTAAGCGACGGATTATCCGTTGTGGCCCATACCTGCCAGTATTCTTTCGTTAATAGTTCTGATGAATAAAAGTTTTGAATCCATTGGCAACGATTCTGCTCTACCAGTTCCAAAAGATAACGTTCAATCTTAGGTGATACGACGGTGACTTGAGCCCCAGCTCGAATCAATGCTTCTACTTTTCGACAGGCGACTTCGCCCCCACCCACAACCAGCACTGGTTTGCCCAATAAATTCAAAAACAGAGGAAAATACTGCATTTCATTCCATGAATAATCTAGATAACTATTCGCTTGATGCTACCAAAAATAGGGCATCTGCGACACTAATTAAATGCAGCCAAATAATTATCAACCAAATTTTCGCCATTAGACAGTTGAAAATCCTGACAACACACCAATGACACAATTGTTAATTTTACGTTAAAAGAGAAATATACTGCTTCTATTCTGTTGCCCCACTATTGAACATGGTTGCACTATTTACAATCTCGCAACATTTGTTCATTCTAGCTGCAGCTTAGGTTTGTGAATCTAATCAAAAATCTTTCAAATTACTAATTTGAGAAAATACAAATCATTACCTACGCTTATAAACGGTTGATTTGTAAATGTGCGATTGCATGCAAATACAACTTGGAAAGCTACACAACAACATTTTTAGTACGTTGTATCAGGTGTCACCTGGTTTAACATGGATCATACAGGAAGGATACAAATGGCGAATAAACTCACTGTTCTTGCTTCTGTTGTAGCAGCTTCTACTGCCATGATGGCGACGACAGCTTCAGCAGCAGATAGCACTTTAGATAAAGTACTTTCGCAAGGTTTTATTACTTGTGGTGTGAGCACTGGTCTACCAGGCTTTTCCAACCCGAACTCAAAAGGGGAATGGGAAGGCATTGATGTTGAATATTGCCAGGCACTTGCCGCAGCAGTTCTTGGTGACAAATCGAAAGTAAAATATGTTCCACTCACAGCAAAAGAACGGTTTACCGCCCTACAATCAGGTGAAATCGATGTTCTTTCGCGCAATACAACCTGGACGCTCCAACGCGACGCAGCACTCGGCCTTAATTTTGTCGGCGTAAACTATTATGACGGTCAAGGGTTCATGGTGAAAAAAGACCTAGGAGTGAAAAGTGCAAAAGAGCTTGATGGGGCATCGGTTTGTGTCCAATCCGGTACAACTACTGAGCTGAACTTGGCGGACTACTTCCGCAACACGGGCATGAAATACAAACCTGTGGTATTCGATACAGCAGCGCAAACCTCAAAAGGTTTTGACGCGGGCCGTTGCGATGCTCTAACAACCGACCAATCTGGTTTGTATGCGCTACGTTTGAACTTAACTGATCCTAACGTCGCGGTTGTATTACCTGAAATCATTTCTAAAGAACCACTTGGGCCCGTTGTTCGTCAAGATGATGACAAGTGGTTTAACGTGGCGAAATGGACTCTCAATGCGATGGTTAACGCAGAAGAGTACGGTATTACCTCAAAAAATGCAGATGAAATGCTTAAATCTAGCGATCCTAATATCAAACGCATACTTGGCCTGGACGGCCCTAAAGGTAAAGGTTTGGGCATTCGCGATGATTGGGGATACCAAATTGTAAAACAAGTCGGTAACTATGGTGAAAGTTTTGAACGCACTGTAGGTAAAGGTTCTCCACTACAAATCGCACGAGGTGCAAATGCGTTGTGGAATGCTGGCGGCTTTATGTACGCTCCACCACTTCGTTAATAGTCACACAATCCCAAATAGGCGGTTTTAACCGCCTTTTTGGAAAAATGGATTTGAGGTTATAGTTGTATGAAACCTACTAAAACTATTGCGGCTAGCTCAGGAGCTCCCTCGGCTAAAAGCGCAAATTTGTTCTACAATCCTACTTTTCGTTCAGTCGCCTTTCAAATTATTGCTGTTCTCGTTCTGGTTTTTTTCTTTTACACCATTGTGACCAATGCACTTTCTAACTTAAGTTCTCGAGGCATTGCCACGGGGTTTGACTTCCTAGATCAAGAAGCTGGCTTTGGGATTGGCCTTACTTTGATCGAATACAATGAAACCTTTAGTTATGGGCGAACTTTTATCATAGGTTTACTCAATACCGCGCTAGTTTCTTTTTTAGGCGTTGTATTTGCCACTCTTTTAGGTTTCTTTATCGGTATTGCTCGTCTCTCTTCCAACTGGTTAGTCAGTCGACTTGCTGCTGTGTATATAGAAATCTTCCGTAATATTCCTTTATTACTGCAAATTTTCTTTTGGTATTTTGCCGTGTTACAGGCTCTACCATCGCCTAGGCAAAGCATGCAGTTAGGGGATTCTATTTTTCTCAATGTACGTGGTCTGTTCTTCCCCGCTCCCATTTTCGAAAGTGGCAGCACATTTATCTTTATTGCCTTTCTTGCTGGCTTACTAACCACCTTAATTATTGGCATTTGGGCTCGAAACAAACAGCGTTTAACAGGTCAGCAGACGCCTATGGGTAGAATTGCGGCTATCTTGTGCATTCTACTTCCTGTCATTGTGTACTTTGCTATGGGCCGTCCAGTGTCAGCAGAGTATCCACAACTGCAAGGGTTCAACTTCCAAGGTGGCATCAGTATTATCCCTGAGTTAGCCGCACTGCTGATTGCACTGAGTATTTATACGGCCGCATTTATTGCCGAAATTGTCCGTTCTGGCATTAATGCGGTGAGCCATGGTCAATCCGAAGCAGCAATGTCACTAGGATTATCTCGTTCAAAAACATTAAAACTCGTGGTCATTCCTCAAGCGCTGCGCATCATCATTCCGCCACTCACCAGCCAATATCTGAACTTAACCAAAAACTCATCATTAGCGATGGCGATTGGCTACCCTGATTTGGTTTCTGTTTTTGCTGGCACAACGCTCAATCAAACGGGTCAAGCGATTGAAATTATTGCGATGACCATGGGTGTTTACCTCACTCTCAGTTTGACGACATCGGCATTAATGAATATCTATAACCGTAAAGTTGCTTTGGTGGAGAGATAAGATGAAAGTACATCAGTTTCAACCTAACTTGCCACCGCCAGCCAATACCGTTGGCTTCATTGGGTGGCTGCGCAAAAATCTTTTTAATAACGCACTCAATTCCATCGTTACACTGATCTTAGGGTATTTCGCCTTCTGGCTTGTTTGGCATACGGTCGATTGGGCGATTATTAATGCCGATTGGGTAGGCACACAACGTAGTGATTGCACCCGGGAGGGGGCGTGTTGGGTGTTTATTAGCGTACGCTGGGATCAGTTTATGTATGGATTTTATCCAGAAGCTGAGCTCTGGCGACCTCGCCTCTTCTATTTCACTCTTGCTATTTTTAGTGCGTTGCTCGCCTATGAAAATACACCGAAAAAAACGTGGATTTGGTTGTTTTTTGTCAACATCTACCCATTTCTTATCGCGGCGTTACTCTATGGCGGCTTTTTCGGCCTAGAAGTGGTTGAAACGCATAAGTGGGGAGGCTTATTAGTTACGCTGATTATTGCCTTAGTTGGGATTGTTGTTTCGTTACCGATTGGCGTTTTACTGGCGTTGGGCCGACGTTCCGAGATGCCCATTATTCGCAGCCTATGTACCGTTTACATCGAGGTTTGGAGAGGTGTGCCACTGATTACAGTTTTGTTTATGGCATCCGTTATGCTGCCTCTGTTCCTCTCGCAAGGCTCGGAAACGGATAAATTGGTTAGAGCATTAATTGGGGTGGTTATGTTCAGTTCGGCTTATATGGCAGAAGTGGTTCGTGGTGGTTTACAAGCGATACCTAAAGGTCAATACGAAGCCGCCGATGCGTTAGGTTTAAGTTACTGGAAAAAAGTCGGTTTGATTATTTTGCCGCAAGCACTGAAGATCACGATCCCATCTATCGTTAATACCTTCATTGGCCTATTTAAAGATACCAGCTTAGTACTCATTATCGGGATGTTTGACGTGCTCGGTATTGGACAAGCTGCCAATACCGATCCGGATTGGTTAGGCTTTTCTACTGAAAGTTATATATTTGTCGCGTTAGTGTTCTGGGTGTTCTGCTTTTCTATGTCTAGATATTCGATATGGCTTGAAAACAAACTCCATACTGGTCACAAACGATAACTACAAATCAAGGACGTATTATGACGCAGCAACGCAACCTCGCACCTTCTGAAGAAATCATGATTCAGATTAATGATATGAATAAATGGTACGGTGAATTTCATGTACTAAAGAATATCAATCTTACCGTTAAAAAAGGCGAAAAGATCGTTATTTGTGGCCCTTCAGGCTCAGGAAAATCGACCATGATTCGCTGTATTAACCGCTTGGAAGAGCACCAAAAAGGACAAATCGTCGTCGCGGGAAACGAACTGACGGAAGATCTTAAAAATATCGAAGCCGTGCGACGCGAGGTCGGTATGTGCTTCCAACATTTCAATCTTTTTCCACATTTAACCGTGTTAGAAAACTGTACACTCGCTCCAATTTGGGTAAAAAAGATGCCTAAAGGAGAAGCTGAAGCGGTTGCGATGAAGTACTTGGAACGCGTAAAGATTCCTGATCAAGCAGACAAATATCCCGGTCAACTTTCTGGCGGTCAGCAGCAACGAGTTGCGATTGCACGCTCATTGTGCATGAACCCACAGATTATGTTATTTGATGAACCAACATCTGCACTTGACCCGGAAATGGTACGGGAAGTATTAGATGTTATGGTTGAACTCGCAGGAGAAGGCATGACGATGCTTTGTGTTACCCATGAGATGGGCTTTGCTAAAGAAGTGGCCGATCGCGTTATTTTCATGGATGCTGGTGAGATCATTGAAGAAAATAACCCTGTTGAATTTTTTGAAAATCCTCAATCCGATAGAACGCGCAATTTTCTCTCTCAAATTCTCCATCATTAATGGATTAACGACCAACAAAGAGAGAGGTGAACATCACCTCTCTCTTTGTTTATGAGCATAGACACATGGTGTTACACATTCTTTAACATCTAAGTGACTATTTTTATTAAAATTTACACAAAACAAATACGATACAGGGCTTGCTTTTTAGCTCATTCAGCCCCATAAATGTACAAACAAACATAAACCCTTACGAGGAAGATTATGAACAGCCCAATGTTTACTCGCTCAGCTAGCTTAGAGAGCACACTACAAACTAATAAAGTGTTGAAGAATACTTACTTCTTGCTTTCAATGACTCTTATCACTAGTGCTATTGCTGCGATGGCAACAATGGCAATGCAGATTTCACCATTCATGGCACTCGCTATGCAGTTGGGAGCAATCGGTATTCTATTCTTCGTGATGCCTAAAGCCATTAACTCTTCTTCTGGTATAGTGTGGACATTTGTGTTCACCACATTAATGGGCGGTGCTCTGGGACCAATGCTTAATCACTATGCGGCAATCCCGAATGGCTCTAGCATTATTGCTCAAGCACTCGGTCTTACTGGCCTTGTTTTTATGGGCTTATCCGCTTATACCATTACGACTAAAAAAGACTTTTCGTTCATGAGAAGTTTTTTAATGGCAGGCCTCATTATTGTCATCGTTGCAGCGATTATTAATATTTTTGTTGGTTCTACCGTTGGCCAACTTGCGATCAGCAGCATCGCGGCGCTCGTGTTTTCTGGTTTTATCCTATTTGACACAAGCCGCATCGTACGAGGTGAAGAGACAAACTACATTAGTGCTACCATCTCAATGTATCTAAATATTCTGAACTTGTTCACAAGCTTATTGGCTATTTTAGGCATTATGAACGACGACTAATTTACGTCGACATTTTGTCCAAACGAGCCCGCAAGCCACAGCTTGCGGGCTTTTTGCTTTCTAAACAGTTGAGATCACACATTCACTACGCTACCCTAAACCTAAACGCGGATTTTTAATCGAGTAATAAAGATGTTTGAATACAATGGTAAAACCGTCGAAACTGATGCTCAGGGTTACCTCCTAGACCATACCCAATGGGAAGAAGGAATGATCCAGACACTGGCCAGTCAGGAAGATATCGAGTTAACAGACGCTCATCTAGAAGTCATTTTGTTTGTGCGCCACTTTTATGAAGAGTTTAATACTTCACCCGCAGTGCGTATGTTAGTCAAAGCGATGGAAAAAGCGCATGGTCCGGAAAAAGGCAATAGCAAATATCTGTTCAAACTCTTTAAAAAAGGCCCGGCCAAACAAGCAACTAAACTTGCTGGGTTACCAAAACCTGCCAAATGCTTGTAGTGTGAAACTAAGCCCCCAAGCAACTTAACCATACAAAGTACAAAGCGGTGCTACTTTTAAAGTATTTCGAATCCGCTATATTTTTCAGTATAAGAAAGAAGTGATTCACGCGACACCGACATTACTTTCGCCGTTTTGGGGCCTTGTTGAAGCCACTGATAAAACTGCTCCAAATTTTCACTATTCCCAATGGCGATGACTTCAACCTCGCCGTTATGTAAATTTTTGGCATAGCCTGTTAAGCCTAGCGTTAGTCCTTGATGAGCGGTGTGATAACGAAAACCAACCCCTTGGACCCTGCCTGTCACGATAAACTTGTCGCACTGTTGAGCCATTTGGATCCCTCTATCTATGTTTAAATACTCAATCATTTATCTACTAAAATGCGTCGTTCACTATAATGAAAGAAATGACAATGGGTTAATTTGATGTACATCCCATAGACACTCTCCCCAAACAATTTCCTTTATTTACGTATGACGCTCGCTCTTTGTTTGCTTTCCATTACCTTTTCTATGAAAATACGCCCCCATTTTGAATATTCATCGAGTAATGTATGACAGCTGCAATCTATCTAGTCAAAGGCCGTGAAAAATCTTTGCGCCGTAAACATCCATGGGTCTTTTCCCGAGGGATCAGCAAGGTAGAAGGTGAGCCTAGCCTTGGAGAGACCGTCGACGTTTATACTCATGATAATCAGTGGTTAGCAAAAGCAGCCTATTCCCCTACTTCTCAAATTCGAGCTCGCGTTTGGAGCTTTGAGAAGCAGGAGATCAATGTCGATTTTTTTGTGAAACGGCTCGAAGATGCACTGTTAGTTCGCCAGGAGATTATTGAACGAGATGGTCTTACAGGCTTTAGGCTGATTGCAGCAGAATCAGATGGGTTGCCCGGTATTACTATCGATAAGTATCAAGATTATCTAGTATGCCAACTGCTTAGCGCAGGGGCTGAATATCATAAAACGAATATTGTTAAAGCGCTGACAATCGTTTTCCCAGAGTGCCATGTTTACGAACGTTCAGATGTTGCCGTTCGTAAAAAAGAAGGTTTGGAAGAGCGCATGGGCGTGCTGCATGGCGATGAGCCGCCAAAATCAGTCATTATCGAAGAAAATGGCGTAAAAATTAGCGTCGATATTGTTGGTGGACACAAAACAGGCTTTTACCTAGACCAACGTGACAGCCGCCAGAAATCAATAAAATATGTGAAGGATAAAGATGTCCTTAACTGTTTTTGTTATACCGGAGGCTTCGGTTTGTATGCTCTTAAAGGCGGTGCCAAACGTGTAATTAATGCAGACGTCTCACAACCTGCATTAGATACCGCCAAATACAATGCAGAGATCAATCAATTCGATATCTCCAAAAAACGCGCTGTATTTTTAAATGCCGATGTTTTCAAATTATTGCGAGAATACCGTGATCAAGGAACGCTGTTTGATGTGGTGATTATGGATCCACCTAAGTTCGTATCGAGTAAAAATAACCTGATCTCCGGTGCAAACGGTTATAAAGACATCAATATGTTGGCAATGCAAATTTTAAAACCGGGTGGCACTTTACTCACCTATTCATGCTCTGGCCTTATGGGCACCGATCTCTTCCAAAAAATCATTGCCGATGCGGCGCTCGATGCAGATCGTAGCGTTAAATTTGTTGAAAGGTTCGAGCAAGCCGCTGACCACTTAACAGATTCAGCCTACCCTGAAGGGTTTTATCTAAAAGGGTTCGCCTGTAAGGTGTTGTAAGCCGTATTTTATAGGCAGCAAGAAAAACCGGAGCTCTAATCAAGCTCCGGTTGTCGTTATTTTAGTCCTTTAAATGGTTTAGGTTATCCATCAAGCTACTGGTGATATCCGCAGCTGACGCACCATCAAAGTCCACGGTCAATGTCTGACCCGACTTGACAATCGTTAGGTGCGATTCATGTTCATTTCCTGTAACACGGATAGATACATCGTCCGCAACACCTTGATGATCTGCACTACTCAGCCCATCAAGTAATACTGTGATCTCGTCTTTAGACATGTCTTCAAACAAGTCGGAAAAATCTAACGAATCCCCTTCCGAACGATGGAAGTCAGTAACGCGGTCAGTCGCGGTTTCCATCTCAACCCATTTGAATATGTCTGCGCCACTATCACCCGTTAAGATATCACTACCAAGGCCGCCAATAAGGGTGTCGTTACCTTCACCACCTCTCAAACCATCGTTGTGAGAACCACCATCAATATAATCATCACCAGTATGACCAAAAAGGATATCAGAGCCAGATTGACCAAATATTCGATCATTGCCACTACCGCTATTAACAACGTCAGCATTACGGCTTGATACATCGTTCGATAATAACAAACCATCATTATCTAACATTGAATCAGTGCCAGAAAGATTGCCTGTCATTACGTGATGATTGGCAATCTCAGACGCAGAAAGTTCCAAATCATCATCACTACTGTAACCATGAGATCCCGTCATTCCTGCATAAATGACGTCATTTCCAGAGCCCGTCTCAATATGATCGTTCCCCGATCCACCACTAACAGTTTGGTTTTGAGAGCCATTATTATAACCTTGCCCGACGTGAATATGGTTTTCATTGCCATGAACATCACGTACTGTACCTAACAAATTACCCCCAAAAGCAACATCGAATCTATCTGGGTGCCGTGAGTTTTCACCATTTCTAATAACTATCATGTCATTTAAATCATTGCCTTCAACCGTCAATGG
Source organism: Vibrio sp. 2-2(8) (assembly GCF_963888495.1). NCBI lineage: Bacteria > Pseudomonadati > Pseudomonadota > Gammaproteobacteria > Vibrionales > Vibrionaceae > Vibrio > Vibrio sp. 2-2(8). The sequence continues at coordinate 365,795 of NZ_CAWPJM010000044.1, forward strand.
TAAACCTACGGGTACACCATTTTTATCTACAGCGTTGACCGAAATCGTTAAAGTACTATTGGCAGCATCACCATCATTATCTCTCACTGTATAACTAAAAACTTCCTGTGCGTTGAGGGGGATCTTAGAGGCATCTTCAGTCACTTGATAAGTATAGCTACCATCAGCCATCAGAATCAGCTCGCCATACAAACCAATAATCTTAGTGCCAACACCGGTATTAATACTGCTTGATGTTTCTCCATTCACACACCCTATGACAGTCAATGATCCATCGGCACCGTGCAAATCGTTATGCATTACATTACCTAAAGCACTTGGCAAATGGTAACCACTTCCTTCAACAATCTTTGCCACCAAGTCAAACTGGTTGGATGCATTTTCGTCTGTCTTTATCGAGTTGATAACATTACCGTTTTTATCAACAAAACCTAAGACTTCAACTGTATACATCTTACCTTCAAATTCAAAAGTCACAGATTGACTTTCAATAGTAATGATATCCCTTGGATCAGACTGATTATTTGGTGTTTCGTTATGGGCAAAATTCACCGTAATCGTCACAGGAGTTACTCGACCATAAGCATCGGTTACTGAAAACGTTACATCTAGTGTTGCCCCCGTAATCGAGTCATAGATAGGGTAATTATAGTGAGTAAAGGTTCCTAGTTGGACTAGCTCATTGAGAGCTATATTTCCAGCTAGTCCACTATCGTTATCAATAAAACCATACCCTGATTGCCCATACCCTGCACTCGTTCCCCAGCGTACTTGGTCTAAATCAGGGTCAGCATCGCGCGAATCATAAATTGTAATATTTGAACCACCTGCGATATTGCTCCACTTAGCCGAAACACCGTTAAAATTAAATGAATCGGCTAATACATTGATTGAAGCAACATCCGCATTAGCGATAGGAGCATCATCTTCGATAACAATGGTGATTGTACTTGTGCTCGAAATACCACTTGAATTTTGTGCTTCAATGGGAATATCAATCACAAGGTCATCTTCTCCACCATTATTCGTGTGGTCGAATACAGCATGCAACTGACTAGTCACCTTGCCTTGGTTATCTACGGTAATTTCGACCACTTTATTGTCAGCAACCGTTCCAATCAGTCTCTGTTTATCCGAAGATAAGTTCCAGGTAATAGCTACACCATTAGAAGTGTAAGTACCAACCGGAATCCCCATAGAAAGCTCAGAGGTGTTCGCAATATTAAGCTGCCCTTCCACTGAGGTCTGGTTAGTCGTGTCTTGTGAACCAGTGACGGATTCGTCATCTACTATACCGCCTTGTAATCCTTCTTCAGAAACATTGAGCGTCAATTCACCAATAACCGGTGGAGACACAGGCTTAACCGCAAAACCAAGCACAGCACTGTCACCATCGGCATCAGTAACTTTCACTTGGAAATCAATATCTCCATCACCTAGCGGCGATTGTATATTTTGATACTGGTAAAACTCCCATTTTCCCGTTGTCGGTGTAAACTCGAGTTTGAAGACTAAATGCCCTTCTGCATCTTTACCAGTAAGAGTATTTGCTCCTACTAATCCAACAGTAATGTCAGAACCAGTAACCGTTTTGAGTGTCGCAGATTCATCCAGGCCAACTAATTGCAGTGCCCCTCGACCATCGGCCCCCCATTGCGGTTCAACGACACCAGAACCATAAGCAATTGGCTGCGGCGCATCCGAACCAAGAAACTCGATATTTTTAACGGTAAAGTCACTATTATCTTTATGATTGAACGAGTTACCATTGTCAGTAGCTTTGATAACCATCGTATCAAAACCACCCTGTTGCACAGAAAAGTCTTTAGCGTAATCTCCACGGTTCTCATCAGAGGTAAAACTTTGAGTTGCAATCAGCTTTCCATCTCGCCAAAACTCAACAATCCCGCTTTCGCCCTCACCGCCAAACATTTTGCTGAACTCAATTTTCGCACCATAAGCTACCGTGTTAGGATCGAGTTTAATAACCAACTCTTCGGATGCAGAACTGCCATCTGAAAACTTACGAAAATCAACTTCATTAGCAAGGTTATGGTACGGAGAATCCTTACTACTAACGCCGATACCTTCGCTGTCACCATTAATATTTGCACTAACTAACGTGGATGATAAAGCTGAAGAGAATCCTTTTGCAGTAATAGTAAATTGACCACCGTCAATCGTAGTCCTATTACCACGGTAACTTGTTAGATCAAACTGGCCAGTTAACACATCAGGGATGTCAGTTGCTGTGGCAGCAACTGGATCCATCGCATGGTCGCTAGGTGCATCGTCTTCAATGATGATAGATAGTTTGCTTTCCGTTGTGGCTTGCCCATCTGAAACAAATACGCCGAGATCTAAACTCAGTGTATCTTCTTGGGAGCCATCTGGATGGTCGACAGAGCTGAGTAAAGTGACCGTATAGTTCCACTCGCCCTTGCCACTTGCATTAGGAGCAGTAAGTTCGATTTCAATAACGGATTTAGAATCACTCCCAGATGTAGAACCTATCAGCTTGTGATTTTGAGCATCCCATTCCCAAACGACTTCCATACCTCCCGACGTGATGCCCTCCGGGCCCGAAAGAGTGATCCCTACGGAGTCGCTATCTACATCATCAATTGTGATGGTGCCAGATGCCTTAACTGCGTCGCTTGTATCTGAGGATCCAATATCATCTTGAAGTCCACCAGATAAGCCTTCCTCGGAGAGAGGAGCAATGCTTGAGATTGCGATGATCGCCGCGTCGTTGGTGCCCGTGATGGTCACGGTCACGGTGTGCGGCGTGCCGTCCACGCTCTGCACGGTGAAGGTCTCAACCTTGGTTTGACCCGCGCCCAGGTACTCCACTTTGCTGTTG
>NZ_CAWPJM010000045.1:0-678 GCF_963888495.1 Vibrio sp. 2-2(8)
GTACCTCCCAGCAAATCAGTCAGGAAAACAATACCTTCGCCAGAATCTATTTCTTCTATCGCCTCTCGAATCGCTTTTTCAAGCTGTGGTGTGGTTGCCTCTTCCGGGAAGTCGATAAACTTAAACTGAGGCTGTTCGCCAATGACTTGGAACACTGCTTTTGCTAGGCCTGAAGCGAAGCCACCGTGACCAGATAAAATTACTGCAATCATTTCAATTACCCTTATTGAGGCTGATTACTCAGCCCCGTTTATTCTGTGGATACAAGTGTTATAGGAAGCCCATAAAGCGACCAACAACACCCAGAGCGACAGTCAGGCCAATCAGTTTGAGTGGACTCCAGCCTCGCTTAACCAAGGCGTACATTGCCAGGGTGTAAACAAGAGGTAAGAATGCAGGCATCAGTTTGTCGATGACGTCTGCTTGCAGTTTTACCACCGCGTCACCCGCGGTGATTTCCGCTGTTGTTGACAGGCGAACATAGGTCGCAACTAACGCGCCGATGACAGTCATACCGACCATTGAAGCAGCGTGACCTACCTTCTTTGTGTTGGCTTTGATCACTGGGATAGCAGCAACACCCATACGGTAGGCGTAATGTGCCAGACCAAAACGAAGACCAAAGTGCACTACGTTAAACAGTACGATAAAGAACACAGCCCCCATGATTGAGCCTTG
>NZ_CAWPJM010000046.1:0-641 GCF_963888495.1 Vibrio sp. 2-2(8)
GGGCGTTATGGCGCAGGGCAAAAATCAGCTAAGGGAGTATATGAGCGAGAAAGTAAAAGTAGCCTTGAACTGGCTGAAAAGTCTTTTGGAATCCGAGAGTATCGAATACCAAATTGTCGGTGGTTTAGCGGCAACAATTCATGGTGGTAGTCGTGAAATTGCAGATATTGATCTCTATATCCATAACTCAGATGCAAATAAAATACTTGCTCACGTTACTCCGTATATTTCTAAACCGCTTACTCACTACTCGGAATATGGCTGGGATTTAGAGTATTTTCAGCTAGTCTATCAAAATCAAAAAATTGAAATAGGCTTGGCTCTCAATACAAAAATCCAGTCATCGTTGGACGGTTCGTGGCATCAACTGGAAATCGACTTTTCAAAGTCAGTTGTCAAAAGCTATCAAGGCATCGAATTACAGGTTATCCCAGTCCACCAATTGGTAGAGTACAAGCGGATATTGGGCAGGGAAGTAGACCTAATTGACATTCAACAACTAGCTTCAAGTTCAGCGCCATAACAAACAATTTAAGAGGGATTCCCAACGCTTGGCATTTTGCTTCTACTTCAGTTTTAGTGTTTACGGTACAATGCGTTAGGTTGGGTGGTAGCGTTGCTCACCCCTTAATTGGGCGTTA
>NZ_CAWPJM010000047.1:0-631 GCF_963888495.1 Vibrio sp. 2-2(8)
GTTGTCATCCCTAAACCACCGCCTTGGGCGGTGGTGATTGAACCTTGGGGCTATTGCCCGAAGGAGTGCCCATGCTAGAAGTAAACCTCTTATTCACCACAAGTAAGAGGAAACTAAAAACATGGGCGATTATAGAAGTTCATCACATGTATATTGGCGTTGCAAATACCATATAGTTTGGACTCCGAAATACAGATTTAAGATATTGAAAGGGAATGTAGGTAAGGAGCTTTATCGCTCAATCTATATTTTGTGCAATATGAAAGATTGTGAAGTCTTAGAATTAAATGTTCAGCCGGATCACGTTCACTTGGTTGTGATAGTTCCACCAAAAGTTTCGATATCAACGTTGATGGGAGTATTGAAAGGGCGTTCAGCAATCCGCTTGTTTAACAAGTTCCCACATATAAGGAAGAAACTGTGGGGTAATCATTTTTGGGCAAGGGGATACTTTGTTGACACAGTTGGTGTGAATGAAGAAATCATCAGGCGTTACGTAAGGCACCAAGACAAGAAAGATCAAGAATATGAGGCGCAGTTAGAGTTGAAGATAAACTAGCAGCGCAGGGATGCCCCCTTATAGGGGGCTATAAACCAAAGCCGCCTTCTAAGAAGGCGGATTTTTACTTGA
>NZ_CAWPJM010000048.1:0-583 GCF_963888495.1 Vibrio sp. 2-2(8)
TAACGCCCGGCTAAGGGGTTGACGACGCATAGCCGAACTTAAAAAACACACTGTAAACACTGAACTGAAATTTTGCACTAAAGTCGCCACGCGTTGGCAATCCCTCTTGAGCCGTTTGTTAGCTGCTGCACTTTAGCCGGAGATTTACGGCCCAACGGCCTAATTTAAAAAACATTATTGCTTTCAAGCGACAAAGTAAAACGGACAACTTAGAAACTAAAACCTAATCAACAAAACGTACTTGGCAAAGAAGAAATAGCAGGAAAACTGACGAGCTTCTAAGACTTAAATTTACAAAGAATTCTTTCGAAGAAGCCAACAACCAAGTGCACGAAATCCATTTAAGCGCGAAAGAGCCTCAAAACCAAAGAAGCCACACCAAAGAAATAAACAAACACACCACTTCCCGTAAGAAGACTTCGGTTAGTTCAAACACTCTACGAACAGTGCCACTGGCGAGATACGCGGAGAAGTGCTGACTTTCAGGTGTAAAGCTAGAGCCTCAGACTAAGAAAAAATGAACACGGAATTTTATGATTTTTCTTAACCTCAGCTAACGCCCGGCTAAGGGGTTGACAACGCA
>NZ_CAWPJM010000049.1:0-554 GCF_963888495.1 Vibrio sp. 2-2(8)
TTACATTATCGGATATTACTGCCAACTCAGACCACATCAGTATAACGGTGGTTTAACTCCCAATGAATCAGAACGATTATATTGGGAAAACTCTAAAACCGTGGCCAATTTTAGTTGACCACTACAATTCGCCTTTCGAATTAGTGATAAGTGAAGGTAAGTTACGTGTAAACCAATCATTGATTGCCTGCTCGCCAAAATGGCCAAATGGCGGATTGCCGATATCGTGCATCACACAAGACATTTCAACAATTGACTCAATTTGTCGATCTAACCCCTCAAGAAAATATTTTTCTTGTTCTTCTTTTGGCAAATGCTTAAAGATGAGTTGGGTAATAAAACGGCCAACTTGTTGGACTTCTAGGGAGTGAGTTAAACGGCTTCGTACAGCTGCGTTACGCTCTAGCGGGAAAACTTGAGTCTTTTGTTGTCACCCCTAAACCACCGCCTTGGGCGGTGGTGATTGAACCTTGGGGCTATTGCCCGCAGAAGTGCCCATGTTAGAAGTAAACCTCTTATTCACCACAAGTAAGAGGAAACAAAAAACATGGGCG
>NZ_CAWPJM010000050.1:0-514 GCF_963888495.1 Vibrio sp. 2-2(8)
GTCAACCCCTTAGCCGGGCGTTATATTTTTTTAAGTTCAGCAATCAAAAGGATTCATGATGAACGTGGATAAAGCGAAAAAACGCATATTGAAACGAGTACAAAGAGGTTTCAAAGGTTATCCGCAAATATCATTAGAGTATTTCGGTACAACGACGGATTTAGCGACCGAAGTCGTTATCACCTTTTTACCTGAGGAGAATGCCGAGCCTCAAATACAACGCTTTACAAGTGACAAAGATGCCCGCGAAGACGAAGCGATCCAATCGGTATTGTTAAAAATTATTGAGCGTGCGGAAGCTGCTACGGTTTTGGAAAAGTACGAAATATCAGTTTGTTAATGGTTTTCGACAATCCTAAACAGTCGATCACGTTAGCGTAGAGAGTGAAAATATAACAAACGGCTCAAGAGGGATTGCCAACGCTTGGCGACTTTAGTGCAAAATTGAAATTCAGTGTTTACAGTGTGTTTTTTGAGTTCGGCTATGCGTTGTCAACCCCTTAGCCGGGCGTTA